>JBGCFW010000386.1:0-15734 GCA_045107155.1 Ilumatobacter sp.
CGGGCTGCGGGTCGATGTCGGTCGACCCCGACCTCGTCGATGCCCTCCGCGTCCGGTTCGGCGTCACCGACCTTCGCTCACGTCGACTCGAGGTGGGCCGACTCGAAGACGAGATCGAGATGATGTTCACGCGTGGGTGGACCGACGGTCTCCCGGTGGTCCCACCGACCGAGGAACGAGTGATGGCGATGCTCGAGGGCACATCGCGCGCTCCGTCCGACATCGTTGCGGTCGTGCCACCCGATCTCGACGAGATCACGGTCGAGAAGGTCGCGATCTCGGCGGTGATGGCCGGGTGTCGAGCCGAGTATCTGCCGTGGGTGCTGACGGCAGTCGAAGCAGCGTGCAACGACGTGTTCAACATGCACGGCCTCCTCGCCACGACGATGCCGGTCGGTCCGGTCATCGTGTGCAGCGGACCAGGCACTCGCCGCATCGGGATGAATTCCGGCGGGAACGCCCTCGGGCAGGGAAATCGCGCCAACATGACCATCGGTCGTGCACTCCAGCTCGTCGTACGGAACTTCGGCGGCGGACGCCCGGGCGAAGTCGATCGAGCGACGCACGGTGGCCCCGGCAAGCTGTCGTTCTGCTTCGCCGAGGCCGACCACGAGTCCCCGTTCGGACGACTCGCCGAAGAACACGGGATCGCCGAGGGCGTCGATGCCCTCACCCTGTTCGCTGGCGACAGCTCCCACTGCATGGTCGATCAGCTGTCGCGCACCCCCGAGTCGTTGAGCCGTTCGTTCGCCGCATCCCTGCGAAGCGTCAACCATCACAAACTCGTGTTGATGTTCGACGCTCTGGTCGTGATCGGACCCGAGCACGCTCGCGTCTTCCAAGACGCCGGCTGGGGGCGAACCGAGATCATCGACGGGATCAGCGAACACCTGACGACACCCGGCGCCGCCGTCGCCCGCGGCGCCGATGGCATCAGCGAAGGGATGCCCGACTTCTTGACCACTGCCGACTCGCTTCCCAAGTTCCGGCCCGGCGGCCTGATGATCACCTATGCCGGCGGCGGAGCGGGACTGTTCTCTCAGATCATCGGTGGTTGGGTCAACGGCGAGATCGGGTCCACACCCGTCACCCGTGCCGTCGTCGACTGACGGCGACGAGCTCGGCCGCCGATCCGCCAGGCGCCGCCCCGAGGTGTCATCATGAGGACGTGACGACGCTTCTCGATCCCACCAGCGAGCGGTCGGTCGCGGAACGGAGCCGTCTCGAGCGGCCGACCTCCGTCGACGCGCTGACCGTCGGCCTGCTTGACATCTCCAAGCCCCGTGGTGACGTCTTCCTCGATCGAATCGAAGAACGACTGACCGGCCTCGGTGCAACGGTCAAGCGGTACCGCAAGCCGACCTTCACGAAGCCGGCACCCGCCGACCTTCGCCACGAGATCGCCTCGGAGTGCCATGTCGTGATCGAAGCGCTCGCCGATTGAGGCAGTTGCACGTCGTGCAGTGTGCACGACATCAACGAATTGGAGCTCCGCGGCGTTCCCGGTGTGTTCGTGGCGTCAGACGAGTTCGTCGTCGCGGCTGACGCGCAGTCGAGTGCCCTGGGGTTCGGCGACGTGGCTCGCGTCTTCACACCCCACCCGATCCAAGATCGCTCGGACACCGAAATGGTGGCCTACGCCGACTCCGTGTTCGACGCCGTCCTCGCGGCGATCACCCGCTGACCGGACCGCTGGAGACCGCCGAGCGCCTCACGAAATTCTCGACCCGTTGAGTTCGCGGACGCATTTCCCACACCCGGGGGAATTCTGACCACCCAGAGTGTCGAATTGGGAGGACATCGGTGCAGAACGCGCGCTATCTTGACCCCCTCGGTGAACCCGACGCGCTAGAGTTTCTCTCGCTGGTCGCCATCCACACGACCACGCAATCGCATCACGGCGGACAAAGGAAGCACATGACACCTCGAATCAAGAAGCACATCCGACGCAGCACTGCCGTAGTGGCACTCGCTGGCGCGGCGGTGCTCGCCGGCGGCGGTGCAGCCCAGGCGTACCCTCCCACCCCCACGATCCCGACCGATGATCAGACCGTCCCGACGGCCGTCTCGCCCGAATCGCCCGCAGAGGAATCAGAGGGCACCACGCCCTCCGGCACGCTTCCCCAGACCGGTGGACCCGGCACGACGCAGATCCTGCTGATCGCCGGCGCCGCAGTCGTGGCGGGCGCAGCGATCACCGGCGTTGCACGTTCACGTCGCGACGACGAGTTCGTCACCGCCTGATCCGCACCGAACAACGTCCGGCGCCTCGCGCGTTGGCGCTTGTGAGTTCTCGACAGGGGACCGATCAACCGTTCCGGCGGTGATCGGTCCCCTGTCGCGTGTTCAGGCGACCACTCCGCGTACACTCGGAGCGTGGGACTCACGACCTCGGAGCGCTCCGAGCACGACACGGCGAGCCGCCGGGCGCGCTTCGACCCCATCGATTTCGAGGACCCGCCCGCGGAGACCGCTTCTCGTCTCGACGTCGTCGCGATTGCCGTCCTCGCTGGTCTCGGCGCTGCCGTCGGTGGCCCCTCGCCGACGGGGTCGGCCGGGATCGACGTCGTACTCGTGGTGTCAGCCGTCGCCGCCACGACGTGGTTTGCCTCTGTCCTCAAGGTCCGCACGGCGGCGATCCTCGCGCTCGTCGCCGGCTGCGCGACGGTCAGCTGGATCGGCCTCGCCGTCGGCGGCCTCGCCTACGTGACGTCGATCGGCTCGGCCGTGTACGCACCACGACGACCCTGGCTCGGCGCCGCACTCATCGCCGTCGCACTGAACCTCGCCGTGCGCAGCCGCCTCGAATGGTTCTTCGGTGCGTCGGCAGTCGCCGGCGTGTGTATCGCCGTGGTGGCCGTTGTCCTGGCCGCTCCGGCCCATCAGCGACGACGGCGCCGACGCGTGTTCACCATCGTCGGAATCGTCGTGGTGCTGGCCGGAGCCGCTGGCGGGCTCCTCGCTTCGGTCGCGAACGGCGCACGCGTCGACCTCCAAGACGGCGAGCGCACGGTACGCGAGGGCCTCGACCAACTGCTCGCCGGCGAGGTCGACCAAGCCGTCGAGTCGTTCAGACTCGCCGGCGGTTCGTTCGACCGCGCTCACGAACGGCTGAGCGGGCCCAGCACGGCCCCGGCTGCGTTGGTCCCGGTGGCCGCACAGCATCGAACGGCAGCCCTCGAGCTGACCGAACAGGCGCAATTGGCGGCCGACACCTTGATGACGCAGGTGGGCACCATCGACCTCGACGACCTCACGTTCGACAATGGCCGCATCGACGTCGACGCGATCGCGGCGCTGAGCGAGCCGCTCGCCGCTGTTCGCTCCGACATGAGCGCCCTCCAACAAGCCGTGGCCGAGATCGATGACCCCTGGCTCGTCGAGCCGCTCCGGGAGCGAATGGCGAGCCTCGGCGACGAGATCACCGAACAACTCGCGCGCAGCGACCAGTTCGTCGACATCGTGGACCTCGCGCCGGCGATGCTCGGCCGAGACGGCCCTCGCCACTACTTCGTCGGATTCACCACACCGTCCGAGGTCCGCGGTTTGGGCGGTTTCCTCGGCAACTTCGCAGAGGTCACCATCGACGACGGTGCGATCGACCTCTCGCAGTTCGGTCGCGCCGACACACTCGATGCAGCGGCGGCCCCGGGCGAGCGGACCATCAGTGGCCCCGACGACTGGCTGGCGAGGTACGGAACGTACGGCTTCGACAACGTCGACGGCGGTACGGGACCGGTGCCGTGGAAGAACATCACGATGTCGGCGAGCATGGAGTCGACCGGCCAGGTGATCGCCGACCTCTATGCCCAGAGCGGCGGGCGCGACGTCGACGGGGTCTTCATCATGGACGTCTATGCCGTCGCCGCGCTGCTCGAACTCACCGGCCCGATCGAGCTGCCCGACGGCGAGGGCACCGTCACCGCTCAAACCGCTCCGCGATTCCTTCTCAAGGGGCAGTACGACCAGGCGAACACCGACGATCGCATCGACCTCCTCGAGATCGTGTCCACACGAGTGTTCGAAACACTGCTCGAATCGGAGTTGCCTGCGCCGCTCGATCTCCTCGACCTGCCCGGCCCACTCGTCGAAGAAGGTCGCATCTCGGGGTACGCGATCGACCTCGACGAGCAGGCGTTGATCGACCAGGTCGGCTTGTCCGGAACCCTGCAGACGCCTGACGGGAATGACGCACTCGCCATCACGTTCAACAACGCCGTCGGCAACAAGATCGACTTCTTCCTCGACACCAGTGCGACCTATCAGGTGTCCGCCGACCAGGCGTCCGGCCAGGTCGATGCGACCCTCGACCTCGTGTTGGAGAATCGATCGCCTGCCGACGGGCAGCCGTTCTACGTAATCGGCAACCTGATCGACCAGCCCTTCGGGTCCAACAGGTCGCTCGTGTCCGTCTACAGCCAGCTCCCGCTCGAGCGGGCACTCGTCGACGGCGCCGAGGTGATCGCCGAGCGGACGGTCGAAGCCGGGTACTTCGTGACCGGCGTGGTCGTTGACCTCGAGCCCGGTGGCACCGGGACCGTCCGACTCGAGTTCGCCGGGCAACTCGACGTGGACGACGGCTACGAGCTGGCAGTGCGGACGCCGCCCCTCGCCGATGCGATGAACCTCACGGTGGACGCCACGCTCGTACCGAACGCTGGAAGCGAGCGGACCGACCGCATCCAAGTCGACCAGGCCGGGCTCCACACGCTCCGGATCGACGCGCCGTCCGTCCTCCCGGGTTGAATTCCAGGTCCACGCGAGGCTCCAGACCGACGCGCTAGTGTGTAGCGCGGCGTCTGGTGGACCAGGCGCCGTTCGACTGCGACCTCTTCGAGATCAGCGGTCGATGGCTGGGGAAACGGACTTCGTGGCCAACCGAGCACTCTCAGTAGTCGACGCGGACCGACCGTGTGGCTTGTGTTACGGGCTCAAGAACTCACGAAATGCAGCGAGGTGCCGATGGTAAACATGGTGCGCCACAGCACGCAGACTGACGGAATGGCGGGACGGACAATGGACAGCAACACGATGGAAGCGGATCGAAAACCGCTGCCGGCGTCGGACCTTGGTGCCGAGGGTGACACGACGGAGGCGTCAAAGGGGGCTGCGTTCCCGGCTCCCGACGCTCGGTCGCTCGTCGAGCCGGCACCTGCCGTCGACGCCTCGTCAGCTTCGTCCGACAACCGAGCGCGCCCGAGGCTGAGTCCCGGCGCGATCCGTCGGCGCCTCGTGTTCGCCGACCTCGCCGCTCTCCTGATCGGTATCGCCGGCACCTTCCTCTTCCAGCTGGTCGTGAAGCCGGTCTCGACCGAGCGTGCGCTCGATCAGCTCTTCCTGGCGCTCGTCACCGTTCCGGTCTTCATGCTCGCCGCGGTCTACAACAAGCTGTACCGCTCACGAGCGAATGGTCGCCCGTTCGACGAAGCGAAGAACATCTTCCGCTCGGTCGCCACCGGCATGAGCTGGCTGCTGCTCGTGGCCCTCGCGGTCGAGACCCGCCAGTTGAGCCGCTTGTGGGTCGCCGCGCTTGCCGTCTTCGTCGCCGGCGCACTGCTCATCGAGCGCCGCATGGCCCGCTCGATCTTCACGAAGCTGCGCCAGAAGGGCCAGTTGCACCGACGCATCATCGTCGTGGGCACCGACGAACACGCGATGAACCTCGTCGAGGCCTACGACCGAGACCCAGCACTGGGCTACACCGTCGTCGGTCTCGTGGGCGACCCCGTCGCTGCGGGAGCGAACCCGAGCGTCGACGTCCTCGGACCCGCAGAGAGCGTCCTCGGCCAGCTCGACAAGCACGATGCCGTCGGTGTCGTCGTCTCGCTCCACTCGGTGGCTGCCGACACCGTGAACTTCTTGACCCGGCGCCTCACCGATGAGGGCTACCACGTCGCTCTCTCCTCGAGTCTGCGCGACATCGACGTGACCCGCTTGCGGCCGCAGACCCAGGACGGCCGCACGATGATCTACGTCGACCCCACCGTTCGCGGCGGCTGGCGCGGTGTCGCCAACCGCTGCTTCGACGTCGCGTTGGCGTGCGTGATCCTGCTCCTCTCGCTGCCGCTCCAGATCGGCGCTGCGCTCGCGGTCAAGTTCACCTCGACGGGCCCGGTGTTCTTCCGGCAGATCCGGGTCGGTCTCGACGGCAGTCACTTCGAGGTCCTCAAGTTCCGGACGATGTACCTCGATGCCGAAGAGCGCAAGGCCGAACTCATGGCCCAGAACGAGGCCGACGGTCCGCTGTTCAAGATGAAGAACGATCCTCGCGTGACGCCGGTCGGTCGTTGGCTGCGCAAGCTCTCCATCGACGAACTCCCGCAGTTGTTCAACGTGCGCGGCGGCACGATGAGCATGGTCGGCCCGCGGCCGGCACTTCCGAGCGAGGTCGAGCAGTGGGACGACGAGGTGCGAGAGCGCCTCCGAGTCCCGCCCGGACTCACCGGTATGTGGCAGGTCAGCGGTCGATCGGACAGCAGCTTCGAGACCTACAAGCGCATGGACCTGTACTACGTCGACAACTGGTCGCTCGCCCACGATCTTCTGATCTGCGCGAAGACGGTGCGCGTCGTGCTCACCGGCAGCGGCGCCAGCTGACGCTCACACGGCCATATCGGCCGGGCTGACCGATCTCGACCCGCTCTGTTCGGAGGGGTCCTCGCCAGACTCGCTCGGAGGACTCGCCGCCGTCGCCGTGGATGGTCAGCGCATCTCGGCAATCGCCGCCGCGACGGCCAAGGTCCGACGGGCGTTGTCGACGTGCAGGTTCTCGATCATCCGACCGTCAACGGTCACCACGCCCTTGCCGGCAGCGACCGCTTCGTCGAACGCCGCTATCACTCGCGTTGCGTGATCGACCTCGTCATTGGATGGCGCCCACGTGTCATTGGTCGGCTCGACCTGGGTCGGGTGGATCAGCGTCTTGCCGTCGAAGCCCATCTCCTGGCCCTGACGGCACTCTGCGAGGAACCCGTCGGGATCCTTCACGTCGTTGTACACGCCGTCGACGATCACCTTGCCGGCCTCACGAGCAGCGAGGAGCGCAGTGGCCAGATGTGGGAGCAGTGGGTGGCGCCCGGCGACGATCGGGGAACGGAGCTCCTTCGCGAGGTCATTGGTGCCCAAGATCAACACCGCCACCCGAGGGTGCGCCGCGATCGCACGGACGTCGAAGATCGCCGTCGGCGTCTCGATCATCGGCCAGATAGCGACCGACGACGCACCTTCAGCGTCCAGCGCTGCAGCGACCGCGTCGACGGCGGCCACGGAATCGATCTTGGGGATCACGACCGCCGACGGCCGGGCTCCAGCAGCCGCCACGACGTCGTCGTGGCCCCATTCGGTGTCGAGCCCGTTGCAGCGGATCGTGAGCTCGCGGTTCCCGTACTCCCCCGACTCGACTGCCGCCACGGCCTTTGCTCGGGCGTCGGGCTTGGCGTCAGGCGCGACCGCATCTTCGAGGTCGAAGATGATCGCGTCAGCAGGGATCGCCTTGGCCTTCTCCAATGCTCGATCGTTCGCCGCCGGCATGTACAGCACCGATCGGCGGGGGCGCAGGTCGTTCGTCATGATCTCTCCAGTTCATCGGTGTCCTCGGTAGGTGCCGTGCACGGACCGAGGAGTTGGTCAGAAGCCGTACGTGGCAGCGAGTTCGGGATCGCGCTCGGCGAGCGCCTGGGCGAGTTCGACGACGACATGGCACTGCTTGACCGATGCGTCATCTTCCATCTTGCCGTCGAGCATGATCGCGCCCGTGCCGTCGCCCATCGCCTCGATCACGCGTTGGGCGTGGGCGACCTCTTCGGGGTCGGGACTGAACACCTTCTTGGCGACGTCGATCTGTGCGGGGTGGAGACTCCAGGCGCCGACGCACCCGAGCAAGTAGGCGTTTCGGAACTGGTCCTCGCAGGCGACCGTGTCCTTGATGTCACCGAAGGGGCCGTAGAACGGCAGGATGCCGTTCGTGACGCACGCATCGACCATGCGGGCGATCGTGTAGTGCCAGAGGTCCTGCTGGTAGGTGCTGCGCGGCGCATCGATGTTCGTGCCTCCGTCGGCATCGGTCGGAGGGTCGTCGCGAACGAGATAGCCGGGGTGGCCGCCGCCGACGCGAGTCGTCTTCATGCGACGGTTGGCGGCGAGGTCAGCCGGACCGAGCGACAAGCCCTGCATTCGCGGTGACGCTGCGCAGATCTGCTCGACGTTGGCAACGCCGCGAGCGGTCTCGAGGATCGCGTGCACGAGGAGCGGTTCGCTGCGCCCCACCTTGGCCTCGAGCTGGGCGAGCAACCGGTCGACGTAGTGGATGTCTTCCGGGCCCTCGACCTTCGGGATCATGATCACGTCGAGTGCGTCGCCACACTCGAGGACTGCGGCGGTCAGGTCATCGAGGCACCACGGCGAGTCGAGACTGTTCACGCGGGTCCAGAACTGCGTGTCACCGAAGTTCGAGGCGAAGTCGGGGTGGTTCGCGACCTCGATCATGCCGGCGCGGGCAGCTTCCTTCTGGTCGGCGGGCACCCCGTCTTCGAGGTTGGCGAGCAAGATGTCGACCGTCGGAGCGATTGCGGGCACCTTCGAGCGCATCTTCTCGTTCGATGGCGGGAAGAAGTGGATCATCCGGCTCGGCGGGAAGGGGACCTCGGCAGGCGGCTGAGGAGCGCCGACGGCGAGCGGGCGGAAGAAGTCTTTTGCGGGACGCATCGCCATCGATGATAGAGATCCGAAGTTACCGCCGGGTAATCCGCTGCGAGCGAACCCCGAGTGCGCTCGACGGCCATATCGCGCCCTGAGACCCACATCGTGGCCGGCACGTGAGGCGGCCCGGTGCCCGCGGCCTGAGGCGTCGGCCCTGACGCCGCCCTCGGGGCTCACACAGGGAGGTGGACGTCGCTGCCGGTCCGCTCGATGAGTCCGTCGGCGATCAACGTGTCGAGGATCCGACCGTCGAACTCGGTGGCTGCGCGTGGCCCGGAAGCGAGCGCTGCGAGCACTCGTCCGCGATGCTGGCGGTCGGACCCTTCGAAGCGAGCTTGCTTCGTGCTCACCCCGGCGGACCCGATGGCCGGGTCGGGCTCCGGACGGTCCGCCAGATTCCAGGCACACGACCGCGCCAGGGGACACACGTCGCACGACGGTTTCGGACGGCACACGGTGGCACCGAGGTCCATGATCACCTGATTCCACAGCCAACCCTGACGCACCGGTACCGCCGAGTCGGCACGAGCCTGCGCCTGCTTCGCGGTCAGTCGCTCCCCGGCCGTACGTGCCAGGATCCGAGCGATGTTGGTGTCCACGACGGCGACATCGGCTTCGAACGCGAATGCCAGCACCGCTCGCGACGTGTACGGGCCGATGCCCGGGAGCGCGAGCAGTGCGTCGAGATCGGCCGGCAGGCGGCCTTGGTGCTGCTCGACAACGGCGACCGCAGCGGCATGGAGATTCCTGGCCCGCCGCGGGTAGCCGAGTCCCTGCCAGAGGCGAAGCACGTCTCCCAGCGATGCCGCAGCACACGCAGCAGGCGTCGGAAACGCATCGAGGAACGCCTCCCACTTGGGCATCACTCGCTCGACCTGGGTCTGCTGCAACATCACCTCGCTCACGAGGACCTTCCACGGGTCGCGTTCCGCGCGCCATGGCAGGTCGCGCATCGTCAGCACTCCCCATCCGAGGACAGCGCCCGCGTCGAGCTCCGGTGGAGCATCTCGCGTCACATCGGCGCCGCTCAGACGGGTGCCGACCAGAACGCGGTCGTGCGGTAGGGGTAGGCGACGCGCTCGACACCGACGCCGAGCTCGTGCCAGAACGTCAACGCCTCTTCGGGATACTCGGGCCGACCGAGCTCATACGCGGCAGCGGTGGCGTCGAATGCCCTCGCGAGCGTCGAGTGATCGGGTTCAGTCGGCCCAGACATCGGTGCCGTCGTAGGGACGGGCGCGGTCTGGCGCCGCCTCCTTCTTCCAGATCAGCACCTTGCGCTTGAAGTAGCACACCTCCTTGCCGTCCTGGTTGAAACCCTTGGTCTCGACCGTGACGATGCCGCGATCGGGCTTCGACGACGACTCCATGACCTCGAGCACGCGGGTCTCGGCGTGAATGGTGTCGCCGTGGAACGTAGGGAACTTGTGCTGCAGCGTCTCGACCTCGAGGTTCGCGATCGCAGCACCCGACACGTCGGGAACGCTCATGCCGAGCACGAGCGAATAGACGAGGTTGCCGCCCACGACGTTGCGGCCTTGCACCGACTCCGCCGCGAACCAGTCGTTCGTGTGCAGCGGATGATGGTTCATGGTGATCATGCAGAAGAGATGATCGTCATACTCGGTGATCGTCTTGCCGGGCCAGTGGCGGAGGATGTCCCCGGGCGTGAAGTCCTCGAGGTACCGGCCGAAGGGGCGCTCATGTGTCGTCATGGGCTCGCAAGGTACCGGCATGCCGATCCGGCAGCCAAGCGATGTCAGGCGACCGGGCGATCGCCTGATCGCTCGTCGCCCTCGACGCGGTCGCCCGAGGTGCCGTCGACGTCGTCTCCTCCGGCCGCGTCGGCTGCGTCAGCGTCCGAACCGACGGACTCCTCGTCACGCTTGTCACGGCGGCCGAAACGCAAGGCGAAGTCGATGCGCGACTCCCCCTTCTCCGGCTCGGTGCGCGCGAGCTCACGCAGACGTGACAGTCGGTCACGCTTCTCGATCTTCCACGGACCGACCCGCAGCGACGCATACGCGAGCGCACCGATCAGGATCGGGAAGAAGAACTGCGCGAATCGGTAGGCGACCACGCCCAGCGTGGCCGTGTTCTCCGTGAGGCCGAAACCGACAAGCGACACGACGTAGACGGCATCGACGTAGCCGAAGCCACCAGGGGTGATCGGGATCGCGGCGATGAGGTTCGCGAGTCCGAACGCGACGATCAGCGCGTCGATCTCCAGCGAGCCACCGAACGCCCGAAGGAACACCCACAACGCAGCAGCGTCGACGAGCCAGTTGAGCAGCGCGTAGATGACCACACGCTTGCGAAGCACCGGGTCGCTCAAGAGCTCCTCGAGTCGGATCGCGATCTGACGAAGCGCCAGCACCGCACGGTCCTCATCGGTGCGCAGCAGACGCGCGATCCAGCGAATGACCCTCTCAGCCCGGCTCTGACCCTCCATGATCCCGATGATCAAGAAGGCGGCGATCCCGATGATGATGATGCCGGCCAGTGCTGCGGTGCCGTAGCCGGCGTTCACGCCGCGGCGCGGCACCGAGACCACGAGGCCGAGCCAGAAGACCAGGTTCAACACGACGGCCGAACCGATCCCGGCCGTGGCGAGCGCGAAGCCGGCGTCCGCTCCGCGGATGCCCGAGAGCGTCAGCAACCTGTACCCGAGCGCCGAACCTGCCGCATTACCCCCTGGCACGACGTTCGTGAGGGCGCGCGTACTCAGTTGGATACGGAACATCCTCATCGTCGACAACGGTTTCGCGGCATCGCCGAGGGCGGCCCGTGTGAGCAACGAATAGAAGAACAACGCGAGCAGCGACAGCGCGAATCCGAGCAGGATCAAGAACGGATTGACCTCGCGCAGTTCGGCAGCGCCTTCGATGAACTTCGGGAGCAGCGTGATCGCGAAGTAGAGGACGAGCGCAAAGATCGCGATGCGGACGGTGAAGCGAACGGGTCGGATACGCGGCTTCACGTCGCTGTGCACTCGTTCGATCGCGGGGAGTTCCCCGGTCGGGAGCGAATCGCGGTCCATCTCGAACGTCGCGTCCATCACGAACTCGGTCGGCGGATCGTCGGGCAGGTCGTCGTCGTCGGGCAGATCGCCGTTGCGGAAGCGATCGACGCTCATCGACTCCACCTGACCCGGATCACAACCGCTCCGCAACACGAGCGAGCCACATCTGCAGCGGCTGGTTGTAGGCCGCCGAGGTCTTCCCGAGATGCGCGATCACGAGATCGTCATCGGGAATGACCACGATGAACTGCCCGTCATAGCCGTGACACGCCAAACTCCCGGGAAAGGCCGGCCACAGCCACCAGTGTCGGCCGTATCCCAGCCCAGCGCCGTCGTCGTAGCCCGACTGTTGGCGGGCGTGCTCCATCCAGCCCTCGGGCAACACGCGCGTTCCCGCTTCGCTCACTCCATCGCGCAGGTAGAACTCGCCGAACTTCACGAAGTCCCTGGCGGTCGCGTACACGAACGACGAGCCGACGAAGTCGCCGGCGTCGTCGAACTTCGGAATCGCCGCCGACATTCCGGCGGGCTCGAAGAGTCGATCGCTCAAGAACGCGCCAACGGCCGCCGAGCGCTCAGCCGGAACGCCACCGGTCGACCTCGTCACCACATCGCCGATGATGCGACAGATGATGTTCGTCGTGCCCGACGAGTAGTTGAACACGCTGCCCGGTTCGTGGTCGAGCGGCTGCGAAGCGGCATAGTGACCGTGACTCGGATCGGTCCCACCGAACAACATCTCGATGCAGTGGGACACCTCGCCATCGACGTAGTCCTCGACGAAGCGGAGCCCAGACCGCATCTCCAGCAGATCGAGCAGTGTGATCGCGGCTCGCGCGTCATCGGCCCACTCCGGAACCGGAGCCGGCGCGTCGAGCGAGAGCACGCCGTCGGCCACCAGCACGCCCACCGCAGCGTGCGGCATCGACTTCGCCATACTCCACGAGATGAGCGTCGTGTCGTCGTCGACCGCGACCTCGGGCTCGAACCCGTTCGCGGCCTTGACGCCGTAGCGCTCGGCGATGATCTCACCCGAGCGGCTCGCAACCAGCGCGTGGCTCTCGCCTCGATCCGCCGGGCGGGCAAAGAGTTCGTCGATGAGCGCGTCGACCGGGGACTCGATCACGGACGCGACCCTACCCAGCTCCGCACGACCGTTCGGGACATCGTGACCACCGCGAGCGTCGGGCACCCCCGGTCAGCTCTCGCGATCAAACGAGACGGCCCGCGAGGCCGACCAACCCCGGGACGTCGTGGACGTCGACTTCGAGCAGCGGGAGCTCGACGATCGGCTCCTCCCCGGCCAGTTGTTCGAGACTCGCGATCTCGTGACGCTCCGCCGTCGCAAGTCTCGACAATTCGCGGTGCCAGGCCACGTGATCCGCCAGCGGGCCATCGCCCAGATCGGCCAACAACGCCTCGTCGTCGTCCGACAACTCGTCGGGCAACGGATGAATCAGGTTGACGACGAGACCACCCAGAGGGAAGCCCTTGTCGGCCAGCGCATCGAGCATGTGCTCGGCTTCCCGTACGGCCTCGGCGCGCGGGCTCGAGACCACGACGAAGGCCGTGTCCGGGCCCCGCAAGAGCCGAGACACCTCCTTGGCGCGTTGCCGGAGACCGCCTTCGATGTTCGCGAGCGACCGGAAGAACTGGACCGTGTCTTCGACGATCTGTGGGCCGGCGAGCCGCTTGACCGCCCAGAGGAACATCGACGATGCGGCATCGGTGATTTTCGCGAACGTCCGCTGGCCGACCGTGAGCGTCCGATACACCGGATGGCTGAGAAACCCGATGAGACGGTCGGGTGCTTCGAGCAGGTCGATCGCGTGCCGACTCGGTGGCGTGTCGACGATCACGAGATCCCACTCACCGCTCGAGTGGAGTTGGTGCAGCCGCTCGATCGCCATGTACTCCTGCGCGCCCGACAGCGACCCGGAGATGGCCTGATACACCGGATTGTTGAGCACGGCATCGGCCTGGCGACGCGACCCGGCCTGCTCGCGCACGAGCCGATCGAAGGTCTGCTCCGCGTCGAGCATCAGCGCCCACAGCTCGCCGTCGGTGTCGCGAGTCGTCACACCCTTCACGCGGTGGGGCTCGTCGGCGCCCGCGCCGTCGTCGAGACCGAGGGCATCGGCGAGACGCCGCGCCGGGTCGACGGTGACCACGACGGTCCGACGACCGGCGTGCGCAGCGGCGACACCGAGCGCTGCAGCGGTGGTGGTCTTGCCGACACCACCGGGCCCGCAGGTGAGGATCAGCTCCGCCGTCCTCACCGCGTGCCCGAGCGACGACTGGCGAAGCTTCGATGCGGTCACGACGCCACCCCCGACTCAGCGTTCGCGTCGATGAGGGCGTCAGCGAGCGTGTCGAGGTCGTTGCGCGAGATGCGCGGCGTCGCGAGTCGAGGAAGCGTGATCACCGGCCCGGAGCGGGCTTTGCCGAGGCGCTCCAACTGCTCGCGTTGCTGCGCGAGGCGGCTTCGCCCGAAGTCGGCCGCCGACGCGAGCGCGGCCTTGGCCGAGTCGGTGAGTTTCAGTTTGTGGGAGCGGGCCGCCATGGCCGGCGACTTATCGAGTCCTGCTCGATCGGGCCAGCAGCCGTTCACCACGAGCGGCAACAACGCGATGCCGAGGTCGTCACCGAGGTCGGCGGCGAGTTCGATCATCTCGGTGATCGGTGTCTCCTCCGGGAGGCCAACGATCATCGCTCGACACCTGGCTGCGTCGGCGAGCATCTCGGACACCTGCTCGGCCTGCTCGAGCACAGGTCCCGAGCGGACCACGTCGGACAGCCCCGACGCCGAACGCAGGAACGGCGCCGCATGGCCGGCCGGTGGAGCATCGACGACGATCAGGTCGGCCTCACCGTTGCGCTCCATCTCCTTCACCTTGCCGAGCACCAGCAGGTGCTCGAGACCCGGTGTCGCTGCAGCGATCATCGGGAGCGATGCCGACGAGGCCGCCTTCCGGAGGAGCCCACCGACGCCCTTCATCTCCATGTAGTCGCCGAATGCCTGGTCGGCCGGGATCGTGCGACCGCGAAGTCTGCCCCCTCCGGACAGCTTCTGGAACGTCTGCTCGCGGTCGCTGATCTCTCGCCCACCGAGGAGCGGCCCCATCCCCGGGCGACCATCGACGGCGACGAACAACACGTCTGCTCCGTCGCGTGCGGCAGCAAGCGCGGCTGCGGCGGCCACGGTCGAGGACCCGACGCCACCTTTCCCGGCCACGACCATGACAGCCGCCGCGGTGAGCCAGGAAGTGTCAGACATCCGCGTCGAGGGTATCGCCGCCGTCCGTCACGACCGGATGGACCACCAGTGACCGACCGCACACCCTGCGTTCAGCCAGCGGGCGTGTCACCAGTTTCTCGACTCCGCTCCGTGCCAGCGTCTGAGATCCAGACGCACCGAGCGCGCGCACCGTGTCGGAGTGGGTCGTGTCGGAGTGGGTCTGACCCGCTCCGACACGACCCGCTCCGACAGGGTGGCAGCTACTTCGTGCTTCGAGGCGGGAGCGGACCTCGTCACCTCGGCACGAGCGAACTCAGAACTCTTCGTCGAACGCGACGTTGCCTTCGACACCGACCTGGTAGCTCGACACCGTGCGCTCGAAGAAGTTCGACAATCCCTGCACGTCTTGCAGCTCCATGAAGCTGAACGGGTTCTTCGACCCGAACTCGCTCTGGTAGCCGAGCAAGTGGAGGCGGGTGTCGGCGACATACTCGAGGTACTCGCGGGTGTCGGTCAGGCTCATGCCCGGGACACCGTTCGCCAGCACGTCGGCGGCGAACTGATGCTCACAGTCGACCGCGTCACGCAGCATGGCGCGAATGTCGGCCTCCATCCGATCGTCGAACAGTTCGGGCTCCTCGGCGCGGCCCGTGTTGACGTCTTCGAGGGCGAAGTTCATGTGACACGACGCGTCGCGGAACACCCAGTTGGTGCCATCGGCCAGGCCGTTGAGCAAACCCTTCGAACGTCGGCAATACACGTAGGCGAAGGCGGCGA
>JBGCFW010000387.1:0-2644 GCA_045107155.1 Ilumatobacter sp.
AACCCCCGCGTTCTCCGCCTGCGCGACGAACATCGCAAAAATCGCGGCCGCCGGCGAGTTGATCGTCATCGACGTGGTGATCTCACCCAAATTGATCCCCGAATACAGATCCTCCATATCGGCGAGCGAATCAACCGCCACTCCGCAGCGACCCACCTCACCCAGCGACATCGGATCATCGGAATCCAAACCCAACAGCGTCGGCATGTCGAACGCCGTCGACAACCCGGTCCCACCGGCGTTCAAGATCTCCTTGAACCGCCAATTCGTGTCCTCCGCCGTGCCGAACCCCGCGAACATCCGCATCGTCCACAACCTCGACCGATACATCGACGCATGCGGACCCCGCGTAAACGGAAACTGACCCGGGAATTCCCCATCATCGGGCCCGTACACCGCATCCAACGCCACACCCGACATCGTCGAGAAATCAGCATCCCGCAACCGAGAGGCTCCAAAGGCCTCCTCCCACACCTCACGATTCGTCGGACTCATGTGGTGACTCGTTTCGCGTAGGGGGCGGGGGTTCGTCCGTACTCGTCGACGATGCCGAACTCGACGGCGAGGTCTTCGACCCATTGGATGGTGCCGCTGCGGGCCATGACGTCATCGGCGGTGATCAACGCGGCCGCAGTGCGACCGACGGCGAGTGGGGTCTGGGCGGAGTCCATCGAGAGCGCATCTCCACCGCGAGCGTCGAGGATGAACTCGGTCGAGACGCTGCCCGGGTAGAGAGTGACGGACGCGATGCCCTTCGGCTCGAGTTCGAGGGCCATGTCGGCACTCAGCCGGTCGAAGCCGGCCTTCCCCGCTCCATACGACGAACTGAAGTGGTAGCTCTGCCCGCCGGGCGAGGAAACGTTGCAGATCACGCCACCGGGACCGGCAGCGAACAGCAGTGGCGCTGCGTGCCATGAGGCGACGTAGTGGCTGCGCAGGCCGATGCCGACCTGGTCATCCCAGATCGACACCGGGTGATCCCAGAATCCGCCGCCCCATGCGGGCGGGTCCGGAATCTTGTAGACGTTGTTGACGAGGATGTCGAGCTTGCCGTGGTCGGCGCCGACACGTTCGAAGAGTGCCGCGATCTGGGCGTCGTCGCCGTGATCGGTCTGCACGGCCACGCCATGGCCGCCGGCTTCGTCGACCAGCGCCGCGGTGCGATCGATCGTCAGCTCGCCGTCGCCGGTCGAGCGGCCCGTGATGTAGACGGTCGCGCCGAGCGCTCCGAGCGCGAGCGCTGTCCCGCGGCCGATGCCTCGACTCGACCCGGTGACCACCGCGACCTTGCCGTCGAGAACTCCAGCCATCAGGTCCCCGCCAGCTGCGTGGCGTCAGGCGTGAAATCGACGTCGAGCCGAGTCAGCCCCCGCAGCAAGAAGCTCGGGAAGTACGAGTAGTCGTTCGACTCGGGGAGCGAGAACGACTCGATACGCCGGGACAATTCCTCGAGCGCCACTTTGCCTTCCAGTCGCGAGAGCGCGGCACCGAGGCAGAAGTGGATGCCCTTGCCGAACGCAAGGTGATCACGCAGGTTGTCACGCTCCGGACAGAACGAATCGGGATCCTCGAACAGGTCGGTGTCACGGTTCGCCGAGGCGAACACGATCACGATGCGCGCCCCCTTCGGAATCTGGACGCCTTCGAGCTCGTGGTCCTTGGTCGAGATGCGGAACATCCCCTGGGTCGGCGTCGTGAGCCGAAGTGCTTCTTCGACCATCTTCGGCGCCCGTGCCGGGTCGGCGCGCAGCTTCTCCCACTCCCCCGGCGTTTCGGCGATCAGGCGCATCGACTCGGTGAGCAGCTTGGTGGTGGTCTCGTTGCCGGCGACCAGCAACTGCTGCACCATCGAAAGCATCTCAGCCATGTCGAGCGGACGCTTGTCGGTGATGTCCGGGTCGTCGTCGTCGATGCGTGCGTTCAAGAGGTTCGTCAACAGGTCGTCTTGCGGCTCGGACTTGCGCTTCTCCAACTCTGCCGCGAAGTAGGCCTGGTACTCATTGACACCGCGCTCGGCCTCCATCCGCTGCTCGATCGAGATCTGCGTTCCGATACCGGCGATCGAGTCGTCGGACCAGCGCTTGAAGTCCGCGAGGCGATCATCGGGCACGTTGAGTGCGTACGCGATCACCTCGACGGGCAGGGGGACGCCGAACTCCTCGACGAACTCCATCGACCCGTTGTCGATGAACGCATCGATCAACCGCGTCGTGATCTCTCGGATCTTCGGCTCCAACTCGGCGATCACCTTCGGCGTGAAGGCCTTCGAGATCAGACGTCGATACCTCGTGTGATCCGGCATGTCCGCGGTCAGCATGGTCGGGATGCGCGGGTACCCCTCGGCCATCACCTCGTCGAGCTTTGCTCGGTCGTCGGGCGGCAACGGCATGCTCGCTCCACCGAATCGCGACGAGTACGTCTCGACGTCGCGGATGATCTGGAGCACCAAGTCGTGACGGGTGACCAGGTACATCCCCATCGACTCGAGGTGCATCACCGGCTGCTCTTCGCGCATCTGCGCGTAATGCGGGAACGGGCACTGAAGTGCCGCCGGATCGAATGGATTGAAGGTCGCGAGGTCGCTCATCACAATGCTCCGTTCAGAGTTCCGAGAGGGTGTTCTTGAGGGTCGGGAGTTCCATGC
>JBGCFW010000388.1:0-18922 GCA_045107155.1 Ilumatobacter sp.
ATCGGTGAATCGGCGAACGAAGTCCCGTTCACTGAGTGCGCCCCGACGAGCGAGTTGACTGACGCGATGGTCGCCGGCGGGATCGGCGACCACCGACTCCTGGGCCTCGCGAACCGGGCCGGGGGCCGCCTGTCGCACCCACGCAGGTGACGCGAACTGGCTCTGGCCGCCTGGGCGACGCAAGTACATCACGAGCCACCGACCGACCTCTTGCGCGACCTCGGTGCCGTGGTCGTTCTCGACGACGGCGAGACACAGGTCGATGCCGGCGGTCACGCCTGCTGATGACCACACTTCGGGTCCGTCGGCGCGCGCGGGTGAGCGGACGAAGATCGGATCGGCATCGACGTCGATGTCGGGGTGCGCCCGAGTGAGCCGTTCTGCGCGTGCCCAGTGCGTCGTGACCCGATGGCCATCGAGGACACCGGTCGCCGCCGCGAGTGCCGCACCCGAGCACACGGTCAACAGCCGATCGCAGCGGGCAACGAGTCGGCCGAGCCCGTCGAGGAAACTCGGATCCTCGCGGTGCGCCCAGACCGAGAATCCGCCGGCGACGAGCACCGTGTCGATCGTGTCGGACTCGACGGCTTCGTCGAGCGGTTCGGTCATGAGCCGGAGGGCGCTCTCGGTCGACACCACACCACCGGCCGGCGACACGATGCTCACGTCGTAGCCCGCAGCGTGGCCGCCGGTGGTCTCGTCGAGGAGTGTGTTGACGCCGGCGAACACTTCTGCCGGGCCCGATACGTCGAGCGATTGGACTCCGTCGAAGGCGACGATCGCGACTCGATGCACCTGGTCGATCGTCGTCGGCATGATCGGTGGCGTCAATGTCATGTACCCAACGATTTCGGACATCTGCCGCGAGACGAGAGATGCGATCGCCCGTGGCCCCCGGGGGACGTGTCGCCGCGGCGGTAGCGTGCGCCGGGTGGACGTACGAATCGGAGTCACCCAGGCACCCCGCGAGATCTCGATCGAGCTCGCAGACGACGCGGATCGCGCCGACCTGAAGGCGCGAATCGAGGCGGCGCTCTCGGGGGCCTCCGACGTGCTCGCCATCACCGACAAGCGCGGCAACGAATCATTCGTCCCGTCGGCGAAAATCGCCTACGTCGAGCTCGGCTCCCAGGAGGGCAGCCGGAGCATCGGCTTCGGCGGTTGATCCGTCACTGAGCAGGGCATGCCGGACTCCGTGCCGGATCCTCCGTCAGTCATGAATTCGCCCCTCGATCTCGACCTCGTGTTCGTGACGGGCAAGGGTGGCGTCGGCAAGACCACGGTGGCTGCGGCACTGGCTGAGGTCGCAGCGCGGCGATCCGGTCGGGTCCTCGTGTGCGAGATGGACGCGAAAGGCGCGCTGGCCACGGCCTACGAAGTCGCGGAGCTCGCGTTCGAGCCGACCGAGGTCGAACCGAACCTGTTCGCGATGTCGATGAGCACCGAGGAGTCGCTCCGCGAATATCTCCGGTTGTACGTCAAGATCCCGCTCGTCGGTCGAATCGGTCCACTCGCGTCCACGTTCGACTTCGTCGCCGACGCCGCGCCGGGAGTCAAGGAGATCCTCGCCGTCGGCAAGCTCTGCTGGGAGGTGCGCGAGCGCCACTACGACCTCGTGGTGGTCGACGCCGAGGCATCAGGGCACGTGGTGAGCCAGATCGGGGCCGCGAAGGTGATCGCCGATCTGATCCAGGTGGGAGTCGTGCGGGAGCAGACGCAGTGGATGCGGAACATCCTCGAAGACCCCGAGCGCACCGGCGTGGTCGTGGTGACCACGCCCGAGGAGATGCCGGTCACCGAGTCGATCGAGTTGCTCGAGCGGCTCGAGGCCGACACCGGTACCCACGCCGCAGCCGTGATCGCCAACCGGGTGTTGCCGTCGATGTTCTCGCGGGCCGAGCAACCGTTGGCAGCGGCGATCGCCTCGTCGCCGGATGCCCTCGTCGGTGAGCTTGGCGACGGGGCGCTCGCCGTCGTCGAGGCGTCATCGATCGTCGAGGCGCGCCGCTCACTCGGTGCGACGCACCTCGAGAGACTGCGAGGCGCCATCGGCGGGCTCGATGTCTACACGGTGCCGGAACTCTTCTCGCGAGGGCACGGGCGCCGAGTCGTGTCGTTGGTGGCGGACGGCCTTGACGAGGAGCTCGGCTGATGGCGACTCGTCGCGGAGCGAAGCGATCCGGCGCTGCATCGCTGGAGCCCTTGCTGGCGAGCAGGGAGATGGTGCTCGTGGCCGGATCGGGTGGTGTCGGCAAGACCACCGTCGCAGCGGCGCTCGGACTCGCGGCTGTCCAGCGCCAGGCGGGCCGGGTCCTGGTTCTGACGGTCGATCCGGCACGACGCCTGGCCACGGCACTCGGCCTGGAGCAGTTCGGCAACGTGCCGAAGCGGATCGACGAAGAAGCGTTTGCGGAGGCCGGTCTCGACGTGCGCGGTGAACTTCACGTGGCGATGCTCGACACGAAGGCCGGATGGGACGAACTCATCACTCGTCACGCTCCGGATCGCTCGACTCGCGACGCCGTGCTCGCCAACCCGCTGTACCGGAACATCACCAGCCGCTTCGTCCACAGCCACGACTACTTGGCGATGGAGCAACTGCACGACCTCCACGCGACCGGCGAGTACGACCTCGTGATCGTCGACACGCCGCCATCGCGCAATGCGCTGTCGATCCTCGATGCGCCGGGTCGGATGGCCGACTTCTTCGGGAGCCGACTCCTGCGGTGGCTCACCGTGCCCTACCGGTCACGCTTGTTCACGTTCGCGTCGAAGCCGTTCTACCAAGTTGCCGACCGAGTCCTGGGCTCCCGCTTTCTCCAGGACATCGCCGACTTCTTCATCCTGTTCCAGAAGATGGAAGCGGGCTTTGTTCGGCGCGCGCAGGAAGTCGAGAAGCTGCTGGTCGACCCGAGAACGGCCTTCGTCATTGTCTCCACGCTGGAGGCGGCGCCGGCACATGAGGCGAGGTTCCTCGCCGAATCGCTGGCCGAGCGCAAGATGCCGCTCGGTGCTGTGGTCGCCAATCGGGTGTTGCCGAGCCGGCTCGCGTCGAGTGCTGCCTCCGATGCCGCAGCGGTGCTCGCGGAGCGAACTGCACCGGGCTCCGGCGATGCACTCGCCGGTGAGATCGCGGCGTCCATCGGTGTCGAGGACGCGGACGAGTCCGTTGGTCGGGTGCTGAGGCGGATGGCGACGAGGTTCGACGACCTGGCCACGGTGGCCGCACGAGAAGCCGACCGCCGGCGGGACTTGGCCGAGCTCGCGCCGTTGACGGTCGACGTGCCGTGGCTCTCGGGCGACATCCACGACCTTCAGGGCCTGGGGATTCTCGCGAAGCACCTCCGCGGGGCGGCTGATGCGCCAGACTCGTGACGATGACGTCGCTCGCTGATCTGTGCCGCACTCACTCGTCGCTGACTCGCGACGACATCGATCATCTCCACCGCCTTGCCGCTGAGTGGTCGTACCTCGCCGATCTCAGTTTTGGTGACCTCTTGCTCCATGTCCGTGCGGCGGACGGGCGTTGGATGATCGTCGACCAGGCGCGCCCCGCAACGAACCAGACCATGTACGCGGTCGACTTCGTGGGCACGTGGGCCACGCAGACCGACGAGCTGATGAATCAGGCCGCCGAAACGGGCGAGATCGTCGAGGGTGACGTCGAACTGAACCGACCCGTGGCGGGTGGCAAGGAGTCGAGTGCACGAGTGGTCGCCATCCCGGTCCGTCATCGCGACCGCGTGATCGCCGTGCTCACCAAGGAATGGGTGGTTCGCGCCGGGCGAGACCTCGGCGGTCTGGAGGGCAACTACCTCGAGATCTTCGCCCGGTTCGCACACATGATCGAGTCGGGCACGTTCCCGTTCCCGGGACGCGTCGCCGATTCGAGCGCGGCACCACGTGTCGGCGACGGCGTGATGACGCTCGATGGCAACGCTGCGGTGACCTACGTGTCCCCGAATGCGAACTCGAAGCTGCATCGCGTCGGGATCCAGGCGAACCCGGTCGGGATGCGTCTCGCGGAGCTCGGTTTTCACGATGGCCCGGCCCGTCAGGCGTTCGAACAGCGCGAACCCGTCGTCGAGGAGTTCGAGCAGGGCCCCGAGGTCACCCTGCTGGCCCGATGCGTGCCGATCATGGAGGGGAGCGGTGCCGATGCGACGGTGACGGGAGGCCTGCTCCTGATGCGCGACGTCACCGAGTTGCGCAAGCGAGATCGCCTGCTCCTCTCGAAGGACGCGACCATCCGCGAGATCCATCATCGGGTGAAGAACAACCTGCAGACGATCTCGTCGCTGCTCCGGCTCCAGGCGCGGCGTCTCGAGAGCGACGAGGCGAAGGCGGCGGTGTCGGAGTCCGTGCGCCGGATCCGGACCATCGCCCTCGTTCACGAGTCGCTGTCACGTGAGCCCGGCGATGACATCGCGTTCATCGAGATCGTTCGACCGCTGCTTCGTCTCGCCGAGGAGGGGCTGCAGTCGCCGGATCGCCCGGTGCGGTTCTCGGTGCGCGGCTCGGGCGGCCGAGTGCCCGCGCATGCGGCGTCACCGCTGTCGGTCGTGATGACCGAGCTGCTCCAGAACGCCGTCGATCACGGGTTCCCAGAGGGTTCGGGTGGTGGCGACGTGGCCGTGGTGCTCGAGCACGACGGTCGGAGTCTTGCGCTGCGGGTGGTCGACAACGGCCGCGGTGTCGCACCCGACTTCGACCTCGATCGCGCCAACGGACTCGGGCTCTCGATCGTACGCACGCTCGTCACCACAGAACTCAACGGAACGATTTCGATGCGTCCTGCGACGCCCGATGACCTGGCAGAGGTGTCGATCTCGTCGGGTGGCACGCGCCAAACCGGCACGGTGGTCGAACTGCGCGTCGCGACCGGCGAAGAACCCGACGTCGGCTGAACGGGTCAGGCCGTGGCTTGGCGAGCGGCGCGCGCTGCGGCCACTCGCTTGCGGCGGATGACGCGCCGTTCTTCTTCGGTGAGCCCGCCCCAGATGCCGGAGTCCTGGTTCGTGTCGAGCGCGAACTCGAGACAGTCGTTCGAGACGTTGCAGTCGCCGCAGGTGCGCTTTGCGTGGTCGATCTGAACCAGTGCGTTGCCTGTGGTCCCGACGGGAAAGAACAGCGCAGGATCGGTGTCCCGGCACACAGCGTGGTCACGCCAGTCGTAGTCGGCGGCTCCGAGAGCCAGGCTGGACGCAAGAATCGACACGTTCGGATTCCCCCATGGGTTCAGATGCGACGGGACCGCGAGGTGGCCCGTCGAAGGTGGTGTGGCGCCAGCCGAGTGCGAGCACGGCCGGGGCGAGCGAGACGGTAGGCGCGACCCTTCTCGCCCGCAAGAGATCGTGTCTGTGACGTGTGACCGTTGACGCACGCCTTGCCAGATGTGAAGGCGGGCACACCGAGCGGGCCAGACTGGCGTGCATGAACGTCATCGGTCACCGTGGAGCATCGGTCGCAGAGCCGGAGAACACGCCGAATGCGTTCGCGACGGCCGACGCGATGGGTGCCGACGGGGTGGAGCTCGACGTGCGCATCACAACCGATGGAGAGGGCGCGCAGCGACTGGTCGTGTTCCACGATCCTCTCCCCGCCGCGCAGGCAGAGGTCGACGCACTTCCCGATCTGTCCGATGTGCTCGAATCGTGCGGGCAGCGAATGCTGGTGAACGTCGAGCTCAAGAACTCCGCCGATGACGGTGGTCACGATCCGACGATGGCCGTCGTCGCTCCGACCGTCGAGTTGCTGCGATCGCAACCGTCCGGAAGTTCGGACCGCTGGCTCTTCTCGTCGTTCGACCTCGCCACGATCGAGACGTGTCGTCTGGTGGCGCCCGAGATCCCGACCGGATATCTCGTGCTCGCCGCCGACGATGACGCGATCGCAGCGGCTCGAGCCGGTGGGCACGCAGCGATCCATCCGTGGGCCGAGGGCCTCACCGAGGATCGCGTGCGTGCGTGTCACGAGGCTGGCCTCGTCGTGAACACGTGGACCTGCAACGACGTCGACCGACTGGTCGAACTCGAGCGCATCGGGGTCGACGGAGTCTGTACGGACGTGCCCGACCGGGCGCTCGAGGCGCTCGGCCGCGGCTCTGCGGTCAGGCCTGCGTGGGGAACACGAGCCTGACCGCGTCCGGCACGTGCTGGACGTCGAGTCGCGTCGTGTCGCCGAGCGCATCGCCGTCGAGTTGATACGGAAACGGCGTCTCATGCTCGATCGTCAGATTGCGGACGTCGGTGCGAATGTCGAGGTGAGCCGCCGGTTTGACGCCGCCGCCGCGCAGCGCTCCTGCGAGTGAGGTCAGGATCGCCCGAGCCTTCATCGTCGTGAAGGTGATGGCGACGAGTCCCTGGTCGAGCCCTGCGTTTGGCGAGAGGTCGAGCGGACGGTTGCCGAGGTAGGTGTACGGGTTGGGGTTGAGCACGATCGAGAAGTACCCGTCGTCCAGGCGATCGCCGCCGTCGCCGTCGACCGAGAAGTGCGGGCTGCGACGGTCGTAGCCACGCGCCCAGGTCGAGAGACCCGCGTACACGAACAGCGGGTGGCCGATCCAACGCTTCAGCGAGCCGCGTCGTTCGACCTGCTGGACCACCGCGGCGTCGAACCCGACGCCGGTGTGGAAGCAGAAGTAGCGGCCGTTGACCTGTCCGAGGCCGATCGGGCGCACGTCGGCCCGGTCGAGGCCGTTCACGAGCTGCTCGACGGCGCGGATCGGATCGTTCGGCATTCCCAACGTGCGGGCGAAGACGTTCGTCGACCCGCCCGGGAGCACGCCGAGTGCGGTGTCGGTGCCGGCGATCCCGGTGGCCACTTCGTTCAAGGTGCCGTCGCCGCCGTAGCCGATGACCACGTCGACGCCGCGTCGCGCGGCGTCATGTGCGAAGCGGGTGGCATGGCCTCGGCGATTGGTCTCGACGACCTCGACGTCGTGCTGCCGTGCGCGGGCTGTCGTATCGGTGCGGACGCCCTCGGTGAGCCGTCGGTGAACGAGCACCGTGTTGCGCGCCGTCACCGAGGACGCGAACGAGTTGACGATCAACATGATCCGCAAGCCGCCGAGGGTAACCGGGCTGCCCGAGTCGAGTGCCGGTTGCGCGCGGAAGCGCGATTCGGGCCCGATTGCGGCGCCAAGTTGACCCGCCGGTAACTTGGTTCGTCTTATGAACGTGATCGTGTGTGTGAAACAGATCCCTGATCCGGCGTTGCCGGGTGAGTTGGATGCCGACAACAGGCTCAAGCGCGACGGCAAGCTCATCCTCGATGAGTCCGACAGCTATGGCGTCGAGATGGCGCTGCAGCTCGTCACTGCTGCGGGCGGCGGCGAGGTCAGCCTCGTCTCCATGGCGCCGAACGACGAGGTCAGCGGTCTGCGCACCGCCCTCGCAATGGGTGCCGTGAAGGCCGTGTTGGTCTCGGATCCGGCGCTCGCCGGTGCCGATGCACTCACCACCGCCAAGGTCCTCGCAGGCGCCGTCGGCAAGGCCGGCGACTTCGACCTGATCATCGCCGGCACCGAGTCGTCCGATGGTTACACCGGCACCGTGCCCGAGCAGATGGCAGAAGTACTCGGTCTGCCGTCGGTCACGTTCGCCAAGACCGTCGCGGTCGATGGTGAGACCCTCAAGGTCGATCGTCAGACCGAGTCGGGCTACGACGAGGTCACCTGCCCGCTCCCCGCGCTCGTCTCCGTGACAGCTGGGGTCGTGGAGCCCCGGTACCCCAGCTTCAAGGGGATCATGGCAGCGAAGTCGAAGCCCGTCGAGACCGTGACCGCCGCCGACCTCGGCGTCGAGTCCGTCAGCTGGGCACAGTCCATCACAGCCGTCGAAGATGCTCCCGAGCGCGAAGCGGGCGAGATCATCGAAGACGATGGCGAAACGTTCAACAAGATCGTCGAGTTCCTCGACGGCCTGAAGGTCATCTGAGGAGGCTGACGACATGGGTATCTCCAACATCTGGGTCTTTGCGGAGACCACCGCAGACGGTGCGGCGTCCACCGCCACGCTCGAACTGCTCACCAAGGCCAACTCGCTCGGCGGGTCGGTCACCGCATTCGTGGTCGGTTCGGCCGGCGCCGCCGCTGCCGAATTCGCCGACCACGGCGCTGCGAAGATCTACGAGACCGGCGACCTCGCCGGCGCCCTGCCGGGCGCCGCGGTGTCGGGTGCGATGAAGGCCGTCATCGACGGTGGCGACTCGCCCGACCTCGTGATGTTCCCGCAGAACTACGAGGGTCGTGACGTCATGTCGCGCCTCTCGGTCAAGCTCGACCGCACCGTGCTCACCAACTCGACCGACGTGTCGGTCGATGGCGACTCGGTCAGCGTCACCACCCCGATCTTCGGTGGAACGAAGCTGGTCACGTCGACCTTCACCGGTGAGGCGCCGTACCTGGCTGCCTTCCGTCCGAAGAGCTTCGAGCCGGCGGGTGGTGCGGGAGCAGCGGGCGAGCTCGCTGCAGCACCGGTGCCCGACCTCGGCTCCACCGGTGGTGCCACGGTGACCGACGTGCACGTCGAGGAGACCTCCGGTCCCAAGCTCGACGAAGCAGCTGTCGTCGTCGGTGGCGGCCGGGGTCTCGGTGAAGCCGAGAAGTTCGAAATGGTCGAAGAGCTCGCCAAGGCGCTCAAGGGGGCCCCGGGCGCTTCTCGTGCCATCGTCGACGCTGGCTGGGTGCCGTACAGCTACCAGGTCGGCCAGACCGGCAAGGTCGTCAAGCCCACCGTGTACATCGCGGCGGGTATCTCCGGTGCGACGCAGCACATGGTCGGGATGAAGGGCTCCAAGAACATCATCGCGATCAACAAGGACAAGGAGGCGCCGATCTTCGGTGTCGCCGACCTCGGCATCGTGGGCGACGTCCACAAGGTGATGCCGCAGCTTCTCGAGGCGCTGAAGAACCGCGGCTGATCGTTTCGATCAGCGACCTCGCGCAACGGCCGGACCCGCATCTGCGGGTCCGGCCGTTGCCGTTTTCGTCGAGTCCGGCGATCACGACATGACGACCTTCGGCGATTCCGTCGCCGACGGCTCGTCGTTCTTCGCGTCGCCCGACGAGCTGCGCGAAACTCGCCCGATCGCCCGCGGGGCGTTGCCACCTCGAACGCACCAATTCCTGTGATGAAACGACATCGCCTGGACGCTGCGGCATACAGTCATTTGCCTTGACTGTTTTGTACGGTCGAACCGAACGATCGCAACGAGGTGATGCACGTGTCGATGGATATCCGGGAGGCCCGCACGTTCGCCGCGGTCTGCGACACCCTCAGCTTCGGCGGCGCGGCGCGATCTCTCGTGGTCTCTGCGTCGACGGTCAGCGAGACGATCAGCAAGCTGGAGGAGCGCCTCGGGGTGCGACTGATCGACCGGACGGCCGGTTCGGTCTCGATGACTCGGTCGGCGCACCGCCTCCTGCCGTTGGTTCGCGATCTGCTCGAGGCCGAAGCCGAGCTCGAACGAGCCGCCGCTGCCGAACGCAGCGGCGGGGCGCGGCTCGTGATCGGTACGCTGTATGGCCTCGGTGCCGAGGAGGTGCGTGCCGCAGCCGAGCAGATCGGCCTCGTTGCCGACTTTCGGACCTTCGAGGTGCGACAGCCCGCGTGCGGCCTCGCCAAGGGCGGTGCCGTCGATGCCGCCGTAGTGGTCGGGCCGCTGAGCATCGACGCCGAGCTGATCCGCATGCCGTTGTGGCGCGAGGGGCGGTTGGTCCCCGTGCCTCCTGGGCACCGGCTCACGTCGCTCGAGCAGATCACGGTCGCCGACGTCGATGAGGTCGGGTGGGTCCCGGTCGAGGTCGACGATGTGGTGTGGCAGCGCCACTGGCGCTTGGACGACCTGCGCGGCGGCCCGCCGGTCGAGGCCGGTCAGGCCGAGTCAACGGGGATCGGAATGGTCGACGCCGTGGTGTCAGGCCGCGGTGCGATGATCACGATCGAGTCGTTCCGGCGACTGTTCGCCGCGACCCCGCTCGACCTGTACCCCGTGGTGGACGCTCCGGAGCTCACCGTCGACCTGGCGTGGCGTCGCGACGTACCACCTGGTCGGCAGGCCGAACTCGCGGAGATCATCGCAGCGACGGGGCGCCACGACCTCTCGGCGGATCCGCCGGCGAACGGCGATGGCTGACTACTCGACCACGGTCAGTTCGGCGAACATTCCGTTCACGATGTGCGGTGGGCCACCTTCGACCTGTGGTGGTTCGCCATCCGCGGCAGCGGCCGCCGCCAGGTAGTCGTCCGGGTCGGCACCGGTCGGGATGACGCAGATGAGCATGTATCGCCCTGGCTCGCGGAGCGAGCCGTCCCCTTCCACGGCGATCGAGGCCTCGGAGGGCGCTGCGATCAGCACGGTCTCGACGAGCGGGAAGAACGCTCCGAGTTCGTCCGGGGGGAGCCGAACGAGCTCCTCGACCGATCGCGCCTCGTCGTCGGGCAGCCGGATCGCGACGAGCTCGTGCGCCTCGACCGGACTGAGGTTGTCGAGCGTGAGTGTCGACCCGGCGCGCAGTCGGGCCGGAACGCCGGTGAAGGCGTAGTCGATCGCACCGATCGGGGCGTCGCCGGCGACCTCGTCGGGCTCGGTGGGTGCGGCGACCTGATCGTTTCCGTCGGAGCCACAGGCGACGAGCGCCGCAGCGGCGGCGGCGACCGCCATCGATCGGGTCCAGCGGCGGTACGTGGGAGACGTGAGTCGTGTCATGGACACACTCTCCGCGCTGATCCTTCGGAAATCCTTCGGGTCGGTGGTCAAGCACGCGCCGGTCGACGACGCCGACCGCGCGATCAGTCGGCTTCGTCGCTCGCGGCGATTGCCCAGGCAACTCGCTCGTCGGGATCCTCGACCGCGAGACGCAGATTCCAGCCGATCTCGGGTTCGAAGGCGTTCCAGCGAAACCAACGCAGCTCGGCAGCGAGTTCACCGAGCTCGTCGGGAGCGACCGGCCACTCGTCGAGCAGGTCGCCGAACGCGGCGAGGAGCCACCAGGCTCCGAATCGTCCGGAGGCGGCACCGCGTCGTCGACCGTGAGCACCGCCGTTGGCACCTGCCCACGCAATCCACGCAAGCGCGACGCTCGCATCGATCTCACAGACGCGAGCGCGCCGTACACCCAGCGCACCGACGGCGTCGCCGGCACTGCCCTCGACGCACACGACGTCGCATCGACCATTCGACGCTGTGGTCCAGGGCTCGATCAGGTGACCGACGGCGAGCCCGACATCGTCGTCGAGATGATCCGCGCCGCTGCGCACATCGAGATCGGTCCACGAGTCGGACAATGCGGGCGGGGGGAACTCCCCGCCATTGTCGGTGTAGGTCGCGAGCGCGTACTCAGGCTCCCAGGGTTGCAGATCGACGGGGATGTCGAGGACCGGCGTGAGCTGTCGCGCCGACTCGCCGACGTGGTCACCACGAATCGAGCGCTCGTGAGCGACGAAGGTCGCGTGGGGCCCGGCGTCGAGAAACGGAGCCAGGGCGGCCCACTCATGATGCTGGGCGGCGACCTCTGACAATGGACCGATGGTGAACCGTCCGGCCAGGCCGTCGGTGTCGTCGAGGACTCGGGCGACATGCTCGGGGTCGGCGAGGAGCGCCAGTCGATACTCTGCAAGCGTGGCGGCAGGCCACAGTTGACGGCCCGTGTCGACCGCCGCGCGGGCTCGGTCGCGAAGGCGCAGCAGGCCCGGCCAGTCGCGGGTGACGCTGCGGTCGTCGATCATCCGGACGAGTCCGTCGAGGTCGGCGGCGTGGATCAGTTCGTCGAGGTCGTCGTCCACGGAGATGACCGTAGGCCTCCCACTGCGCGAACCGCGCTCAGGGACGCTCGAGGACAACGGTGGTCCAGCCGTCGATCGTGGTCGAGGTGCGCTGGACCATCGGCGCGAGCGCGTCGAGTACGTGCTGGTGGCGGTCGGCGAGGATCCCGCTGATCACAAGCGTGCCGCTCGGTGCCACGACGCGCACGAGATCTGATGCCAGTGACACGAGTACCGGCGCAAGGATGTTCGCGATGACCACGTCGAAGGACTCGTCGATCTGGGCCAACGGGGTGGTGTCGACCTCGATGCAGGCGCCGACGCCGTTCAGCGCGGCGTTTTCTCGGGTGGCCGAGACTGCGGCATCGGCGACATCGATCGCTCGCACGCGAGGCACCCCATGCTGCGCGGCACGCACGGCGAGCACACCGGTGCCGCACCCGGCATCGAGGACCGAGCCGACGGAACGGCCCGGTGGCCGCGTCGCTCCCGAGAGGAGGTCCGACAAGCATCCCATCGACCCCGTGGTGGTCGGGTGATCGCCGAGCCCGAATGCACTTCCCGGCTCCACGAGCGTGACGTGGTCGCCGTCGCGAATGTCGGGATGGTCCGCCATCCACGCCGGGACGATCACCATGTCCGGCCGGTAGCGCACCGGGCGCACATGCTGGCGCCACTGTTGGCCAGCAGCTGTCGGCACCTCGTCGATTCGCCACGCCCATTTGGGATCGAACGTCGCGATCGCGCGGTCGATCGCATCGAGGTCGTTGCCGACCGACGACACCACCTCGACGTCATCGCCGGGCATGTCGATCTCGCTGACGCCTCGGACCCCGAGCTGCCAGAAGCGATCGCTGACGACGTCGGCCAGCGCGGCGGGAACCCTCACAACGATCATTCGCTGGCGGCGGTCGCTGTCGAGTCCATCGGTGTTCAAGCCGTCGAGGACCGGCTCGTGATCGTCGGGAGAGTGGCTCACACGAGGGGCCAGGGATAGCGGCGACCGGTCGGGTCGGTCGGGAATCGTCGTTCCTTGACCATCCACGCCGCTCGCCCCTGAATCGCCTCGACCTCGTCGTCACTCAGCAGCGCGGCGATGTCGAGCGGCACGGCGTTGAGCAGCCTGTTCGCGCCGTCGATCACATGGTCGGGCAACGGTTCGTCGCCGAACTCCCAGATGACGGTGCGCAGTTTGTACTCGGCAGCGAAACAGAGTCCGTGATCGATGCCCCAGATCGTGGCCGCCACGTCTTCGGTCTCTGGAACGAGCAGGCAGTGACCGCTCTTGCGGTCGGTGTTGTTCGCCAAGATGTCGAGTGCGGCGATGTCGCGAAGACGATCGTGAAGATCCGGTCGCGACTCGTAGACCGTGAAGTAGTGCTCTCGGTGGTCGGCGACGGCGAACCACTGGAACGAACCCTCACCGGCTGGTCCGTCGCGCAGCACCGTTGGCGGAACGACGTGCAACCCGAGGAACTCGCTGAGTCGATACGCCGCCACTTCGCGCCGATGCAGGCCCGGCTCGAAGTCCCAGAGTGGGCGCTCACCGCGCAACGGCTTGTAGATGGCCGGATGCGAGCGGCCCTCGTGGACGACGTGAACCAGGAACGTCGCGTTCGAGCTGTACGGCATGCGGCCTTCGACCTCGACGTCACCGCGAAGGAGATGCTCGACGGGGTCGTCGACCTCGTCGACACGGATCTCGACACCCTGCGGGTCGTCGTCGACCTCGTCGTCGATCTCGTTGTCGTCCTGTTCGAACACTGGATCAATTCATCCTGGGACAGGCGTGGCCATCGGGGTCGATCGGTGACGAGCACCAACGACAGTCGGGTCGGCCCGACTCGATCACCTTGTCGGCGTGCGCTGCGAACGCGGCGGCCTGTCCGCGCGAGAGGTAGATGCGCACGTGGCCGCGGTCCTCGTCCTCGAGCGGCTCGCCGTTCTCGTCGACCTGGCCGACCTCCTCGAGTTGGAGGAGCACCCGGTCGCTCGATCGGTCGTATCCGAGTCCGATCGGGCCGAGCACGAACACCGGCTCGACGGGAGCGGTGAGCTCCATCGCTCCAGGCAGCGGCTTGTCCTCAGCAGGCGGGAGATCGGCCAGCACCTTCTCCAGGTATTGCGCAATGGCGGCCGCCTGCTGCTTTTCGCACTTCACGGCGACGCGGGTGCCTTGCGCCCGCAGCTGCAGAAAGAAGGTACGTGCTCCCGGGCGCCCCTCGGTCCCGACGGTGAACTTGTCGACCTCGTCGAACTCGTGGAAAACACTCACGACGCCGCCGATCGTGACGAGAGATCGAACATCAGGAAGGACGCAGCTCGGTGAGCGGACGGCCGGTCGAGTTCACGGCGAGCACGATCGGCCCGCCAGCGTGCCACGTGATGGCGCTGACCGAGGCGGGACTGACGACGATGCGCTGGAACAGATCGAGGTGCGTGCCCATCGCGTGTGCGACCGCAGCCTTGATCGTGTCGGCGTGGGACACGCACACGATGGTCTGGCCGGGGTGTACGAGTCGAAGCCGGTCGAGAGCGCTCACCATCCGGGTCTGCATCTCGGTGAAACTCTCGCCGCCCGGGAACCGGAACGTGGACGGAGCGCGCTGCACCGTCTGCCACTCCGGCAACTTGTTCAGTGTGACGAGGCTCTCGCCCGTCCAGTCGCCGAAGTCGCATTCGAACAGACCGCGATCGATCTTCGTCTTCAGGCCGAGCGCCTTGGAGATGGGCGCTGCGGTCTCCTTTGCTCGTTCGAGCGGCGAGGAGTAGACCGCAGCAACGTCGAGTTCGGCGATGCGTTGCGCTGCGATCTCAGCCTGCTCGTGGCCGAGCTCCGCGAGGTGGAGCCCCTTCGCCCGGCCCGGCAGGACCTTTCCGGTCGTCGGGGTCTGGCCGTGGCGAACCAGGAGGATCGTCGTCGGGGCGGGACCCTTCGGCGTCTTCTTGCTTGCCGCCTTCTTCTTCGGGGCTGCCTTCTTGGACGTGGACCGTGGCGCGGAGGTCGCCGAAGCGCGGCGTGCGGGCCGTTTCGCAGCGGCGTTCTCCGCGGCGCGTCGAGTGGTGGTGGGGGCCGAGTTCGTCTTGGACATGAGCCGCGTCGAATCTACTGTCGCCTGGGTGGGAGTACGCATCGGACCTGGCTCTCGTTGGGAAGAGGAGCTCACTTCGTGTCGAGCGTGTCCGCGTCTCGTCGGTTGGCGCGAGCAGGTCGCCATCGAGAAGCGAGCCGCATTCCGCGAGGAGACCTATTGGGGACGGCCCGTCCCGGGCTTCGGAGATCCGGAGGCACGCATCGTGGTGCTCGGCCTCGCCCCCGCTGCCCACGGCGCGAACCGCACGGGTCGGATGTTCACAGGCGACCGCAGCGGTGATTGGTTGTTTCGCGCCATGCACCGTGCAGGCCTCGCGAGCCAGCCCGAAGCGGTGTCGGCCGACGACGGACTGACGCTGTGCGACGCCTGGGTCACCTCCGCAGTCAAGTGTGCGCCGCCCGCCAACAAGCCGACCCCGGGCGAGCGAGACGAGTGCGCGTCATTCCTGGTCCGCGAGATGCAGGCGTTGTCGAACGCTCGCGTCGTGCTCTGTCTCGGTGGATTCGGATACCAGGCAGCCACCACGTTCTTCGGCGTTCGGCCTCGGCCGAAGTTCGGTCACGGCGTGGAGGTGTCGACCGAGTTCGAGGGTGGACCCGGACCGACGCTGGTTTGTTCATTCCACGTGAGCCAGCAGAACACCTTCACAGGCCGCCTCACCGAAGACATGCTCGACGCGGTGTTCGCACGAGCACTCGAGATCGCCGACGCGAGCTGATCCTCCGGTCAGCTCAGCAGCTCGGCGACCGCCTGGGCGGTCGCAGCGAGTGCGCTGCGTGCATCTGCCATCACGTGGGCATTCGAGAAGAACGCGTGGATCTGCCCGGGGTAGTGGAGATGGTTGACGCCGACACCGTTCTCGGCGAGGCGTTCCGCGTAGGCGATGCCCTCGTCGCGCAGCGGGTCGTACCCCGCCGTGATCACGAATGCAGGTGGTGACGCGGCGATCGTCGCATCGTCGGCGAGCAGTGGGGAGACCCGTGGGTCGTCGGCCGCAGTGCCGCCCAGGTACGACTCGATGAACCACTGCATTGCGTCGCGGGTGAGCAGATACCCGTCGCCATTGGACTGGTAGGAATCGCTGCTCATCGTGCAGTCGGTGACCGGATAGACGAGCACCTGGCCGACGACGGGGCCGACACCTGCGTGGCACACCGCAGCAGCCAGATTCGCGCCGGCCGAGTCGCCGCCCACGGCGATGCGGGCTGCTTCGATGCCGAGGTCGGCTGCGTGATCGAACGCCCATCTCGTCGCCGCGACGCTGTCATCGAATGGGGCGGGGAACGGGTGCTCGGGAGCGAGGCGATAGTCGACGCTGAGTACCGCCTGGCCCGATCGGCGTGCCAGCGCATGGCCGGTGGCATCGCTGCGAGCGACGCTGCCGAGGACCCAACCTCCGCCGTGGAACCAGACCAGAAGGCCGGGAGAGGATTCGGTCGGCTCGGGGAGATACAGCCGTGCAGGCACGCCGCCCGCGTCCACGTCGCGGATTGTGTGGCACGGTTCGAGAACGGGAGGCGTCCGCTCCGCATGCTGAGCTCGGGCATCGGCCGGCGACATCGACTCGACCGGAGGAAGGTCCTGTGCCTTCACCAGGTCGAGCACGAGTCGGGCATCGGCGTTCAGCGGCATCGGGGAATCCTGGCAGTACCCTCACCGCACTGTGAAGGCGAACATCGACAGCTCCACCGATCAGGCGCCGAGGTCGGCGCGATCGAGAACTCGCCTCGTCTCGGCGGCCGCAGCGGTCGCGTTGCTCGCGCTCACGGCCTGCACGTCCGATCCGGGCGCGAAGCGCGTCGCCGAAGACATCGTCGAAGGCGAGTTCGAGCAGGGCTCGATCAGCGAGAGCGAGCGTGACTGCATGCTCGAGGTGCTCGACCCGTACAGCCAGGACGAACTCGAGCAGATCGCCGCCGATCTCGACAACGCCGACGCGTCGACGTCGAGCGAGGCCGAGGCAGACCTCGCCGACCTTCAGGCGCAACTCACCGCCTGCCGCGAGTAATCCGTTCGCACGATCTGGGCCCGGCGTTTCCTTCGCCCAGACGCCGTCTCCTCGCGACGACGTCAGCTCACGAAACCCCGAGTCTCCCGCTCAGGTCTCTGCCGAGCCCGGTGACGCCGCCTCGCTGCCTGCTGGCGGCGCTGCCTCTTGCGACACCGCGGCTTCTGGTTTCGGCTCAGCGGTCTTCGCCGCGGCCTTCTTCTTCTTGGGCGGGGGAACGCCGATCGCGGGCGCCGGGTCGGCGTTCTCTTTGGGCCACCGGCGGCGGCTGACGATCGAGAGGAGCCGGAGCAGACGCATCGCGGTCTCGTCTTCCTGAGCGGGTCGGGCTTCGATCACACCGTCGCTGATCATCCGCTCGATCACTTCCTCGCCGAGCTCGGTGCGCGCGATCGTGAGCGTCCAGGCGTTGTCTTCGCCGATACCGCCCGTGGCGATGTCGGAGTGCTCGGCCGCGAAGTCGGGGCACGTGGTGCAACCCTGGCGGGTCCAGGCGTGGCATTCCTTGAGGTTGATCTCGTGGTAGCTGCCGTCCTTCATCCAGATCTGGAAGACGCCCTTGATGTTCATCTTCACCATGCCCTGCTTCTTCAGGCCGTACTTGGCCTCGAAGAGCTCCTCGAAGATCGAGTCGTCGAAGGTCTTCGAGCACAGCAGCCCGATGTTGAACAGGAACGGCTTCGACACCTTGCCGGCCTTGCGGTCCCACATGACTGGCGGCGAAGAGGTCTGACAACCCATTCCGACCAGCGCGAGACGTTCGAACCCGCGTTCTCGTGCCTCGGGAAGCGCCAGCGGGTTGGCGCAGTACGTGTAGCGCGATCCGGCCGTCGCCAGGATCTCCTCCTTGGTCTCCACCACGACGGGTTTTGCCTTCCAGGCGTCGTCTTCTTCGACCCCGGAGACCAGTGCCGCGTCGATGTAGTCGTTCTCGCGTAGCCAGATCAAGAGCGCGGAGACGAGTCCGCCATCTTGGCCCTGCTCGTGGACCGTCTTGTCGGTCGCGCGCGTCAGGTAGAGCTGCCGCCAGATGCCGGCCATCTCGTCGGGCTCGCGGATCCGGCCGAACAGGTGCATGTCGGCGGCGGGCTCCCAAGCCCGGAACCGAGGGCAGGCACGCGTGCACGTCGTGCAGCCGCCCCCGGAACCGAAGCCGTGGACGCAGTCGTCGAGGCCGCCCTCTTCCTCGAGGTGGAACGGGATGTACTTGCCCTCTTCGTGCTCGTATCCGATGACATCGTGCGGGCAGGTGACGACGCACCCGGCGCAACCGGTGCACAGGTCGTTCGTGATGACTTCGTGGTAGAGCTCCTTCCACTGTGCTGTCCACCGACCGTCTCTGTCGGCCTGGAGGTTTTCGGGGAGCTGCTCGGTCTCGACCGTCGTCATGGACCGATCGTACGCGTCGGCTCGCTCGCGGTCGCAGTCCGCTCGTCATAGCAGCTGCGCACGTCGACGCGGACGAGCGTGTGGGAGCCTGAACCGGTGTTCCCGATGGCGCCCGAAGATGATCTGTTCACCGACGGTGGCGGGCTTCCCCTCGAAGCCGTCGTCGTCGCCTCGGTCTTCCTCGGAGTGTTCGTGGTCGGACTCAGAGCGATCAAACGCCAGCGTGATCAGGGCCGAAGGAGCAAGCTTCCGCCGATCGGCTGACGTCGCTGGAATCGACGACCTCTCGGAAATGGCGACGGGCTCGAACGATCTCGCCGACCGGTCCACCTGATCTCGAGCGGACCGGCGAACGCGAGCGTCAGATGGCGTCGCTGCCTTCTTCGCCTGTCCGGATGCGGACGATGCGCTCGACGTCGGTGACCCAGATCTTCCCGTCGCCGATCTTCTCGGAGCGTGCGGCGTCGGCGATCGTGTCGACGGCTGCGCCGACGACTGCGTCGTCGACGACGACTTCGATGCTGACCTTGGGGACGAAATCGATCTTGTATTCGGCGCCACGGTAGGTCTCGGTGTGGCCGCCCTGGCGGCCGAAGCCGCGGACTTCCGAAACGGTGATGCCGGTGATTCCGGCCGCCTTGAGGGCGTCTTTGACGTCATCGAGC
>JBGCFW010000389.1:0-5158 GCA_045107155.1 Ilumatobacter sp.
GTCGGATCACTGCGGTGACCTCGTTGACGGGCTTGCCCATCACGGCATTGGTCATCATCGATGCCGACGACTGCGAGATCGAGCAGCCCTGCCCGCCGATCTTGATGTCGGAGACGACCGCATCGTCCCCGATGCCCTCAACGGCGAGGTACACGGTGATCTCGTCACCGCAGAGCGGGTTGTGGCCGTCGACCTTCGTGGCGGGCGGATCGAGCTCGCCACGGTTGCGAGGCGTTCGATAGTGGTCGAGGATGATCTCTCGGTAGAGGTCTTCGAGTCCGGACATGGTGGAAAGCTCCTGGGTCGAGCGGCTCAGAAGCCGAAGATGTCGCTGGCTCCATCGAGCCCGTCAGCGAGGGCATCGATGTCGGCTTCGTCGTTGTACAGATAGACGCTGGCCCGGGTGGTGGCGTTGACGCCCAGGGTCTGCATCAGTGGCTTGGCGCAGTGGTGGCCGGCGCGAACGCACACGTTCTTCTCGTCGAGCACCTGGCTGACGTCGTGTGGGTGGAGGTCGCGGAAGGTGAAGCTGAAGATCCCGCCGCGCACCTCGACGTTGTCGGGCCCGTGAATCGAGATGTCGTCACCGAAGCGCTCGTTCAGCGTGTCGAGGGCATAGCGAGTGAGTGCCATCTCGTGGCGGCGGATGTTCGCCATGCCAAGAGACTCGAGGTACTCGACCGCCGCCGCCAGACCGACCGCCTCGGTGATCGGCGGTGTGCCGGCCTCGAACTTCGCCGGCACCGGGGCCGTGGTGAAACCCTCGAAGGTGACGCTGTCGATCATGTTGCCGCCACCGATGAAGGGCGGCATCGCATCGAGGATCTCCATGCGTCCCCAGAGCATGCCGATGCCACTCGGGCCGCACATCTTGTGGCTCGAGAACGCGACGAGATCCGCGTCCCACTCCTGGACGTCGGTGACGTTGTGCGGGACGAACTGGCAGGCATCGACGACTGCCAGCGCGCCGACCGCATGGGCTGCTGCGCACAGCTTCTTGGTCGGCGGGATCGTGCCCAGCACGTTGCTCATCGCAGTGAACGACAAGACCTTCGCGCCGTCGAGCAGTTCGTCGAGGTTCGACAGGTCGAGCTGGCCGTCAGGCGTGAGCCCGATCCACCGGATCTGGATCCCACGTTCTTGTGCGAGCATCTGCCACGGAACGATGTTTGCGTGGTGCTCCATCTCGGTGAGCACGACGACGTCACCCTGATGCAGGTGTGCGCGACCCCAGGCCATGGCCACGAGGTTCATCGACTCGGTCGCGTTCTTGGTGAAGACCACCTCGTCGGGCGACGTCGCGTTGATGAGGCGGGCGATGGCGGTTCGACCCGATTCGTACGCTTCGGTCGCTTCGCCGGCGAGGCGGTACGAACTGCGGTTGATCGGTGCGTAGACGCTCTCCATGAAGCCGCTCATCGCGTCGATCACCTGCCGGGGCTTCTGTGACGTGTTCCCCGAGTCGAGGTAGACGAGCGGAGCGTCGTCGATGACCCGGTCTCGCAAGAGCGGGAAGTCGTTGCGGATCGTGGCGATGTCGAACTCGGTGCTGTCGGCCACGTTCAGTTCACCGCCCCTGCGATCGTGAGCGTGCCGAATGATTCGTCACCGCTTCGTTCGACGTGCTCGGCAAGTTCGATGCCGCCGCTCTGCACGATGCGGCCATCGACGAGGATGTGGACGTGGTCTGGCTCCACCTCGTCGAGCAGCCGACGATTGTGAGTGATGAGCACGACTCCCATCGACTCGCGCTCTTCGTGCACGTCGCGGATGCCCTGGGCGACGACGCGCAGCGCCTCGAGGTCGAGGCCTGCGTCGATGTCGTCGAGAATGGCGAGTTCGGGGCCGAGGATCGCGAGCTGTACGACCTCGATGCGCTTCTTCTCTCCACCGGACAACCCGTCGTCGAGATACCGCTCGGCAAACGATGAATTCAGACCGAGGCGCTGCATCCGGTCGACCACTGCGGACCGCACCTCGGTGATCGAGACCTCGGTGCCAGAGCGAGTCGAGAGCGCGTGACGAAGGAACTGGGTCACCGAGACTCCGGGAATCTCCTGCGGCCGCTGAAAGGCGACGAACATGCCCGCCTTGGCTCGCTCGTCGACGGGCCACGTGGTGACGTCATCACCGAGGAACGTGATCGATCCGGCGGTGACCTCGTAGTCGGGTGACCCCAGCAGCGAGGCGGCGAGCGTGGACTTTCCCGACCCATTCGGCCCGATGATCGCGTGGACCTCACCGGGCATGACCGTGAGGTCGAGGCCCCGCAGGATCTCGCCGGTGACTCGTTGCGCTTCCACGTCAGCGGGTCGAGCGTGCAGGTCGTCGACGCGGAACAACGGTGGGGAGCTCACGGGATCGATTCTACGAGCGGAAACGGTTCCTCGCCGACGTGACTCGCGATGCAGCGGTCGTATCCTCGCTGACGATGGCCGACCGGGTGGAGCGACTCACGAACCTGCTCGCGGTCCTCCTCGAGACGAGGATGCCGCTCTCGCTCACCGACATCGCAATGGCGATGGGTGACCAGTATCCGGACACCGAGAAGTCGCGGCGCCAAACCTTCGAGCGCGACAAGGCGGCACTCCGCGACATCGGGGTGCCGATCGAGACCGAGGTGCGCGTCGGTGACGAGTACGCCGGCCAGACGATGTATCGGATCGACCGGGCTGCCTACGAGCTCGACGACCTGAACCTCGAACCGGAGGAGATGCGGGCGCTGCAGGTCGCGGTCGCCGCGGCTCGCACCGATTCGGGGCACGATGCGCTCCTGAAGATCGGCGGGTCGACGGGCGACGGTGACCGCACACCTGTGACCGCGGTGCTCCCCGAACGCCCCGAGTTGCCGACGATCCGGTCGGCGGTCGCATCGCGATCCGTTCTCGAATTCGGGTACCGAGGTGAGGCGCGTGCGGTGGAGCCGTGGGGCGTGCTGTTGCGCGGCGGTTTCTGGTACCTCGTCGGCCATGACCGCTTACGCGCCGCGAAGCGAACCTTCCGGATCGATCGCATCGAGGGTGAGATCGCGGCGGGCCAACCCGACCAGTTCGAGCGTCCCGCAGGGTTCGACCCGCGAGACGCGTTTCCCGCCGACCCGAAACAGATCGGTCATGCGTCGGAGGACTCGGTCGACGCGACCGTTCGCATCAGGCCACCGCGCGCCGTCACCGCTGAACGCGAACTCGGCACCGACCGGGTGATTGCACGGTTCCCCGACGGGACCATCGACGTGCTCGTGCCGGCGATGAACCTCGACGCGTTCCGTTCGTGGGTGCTCGGTCTGGTCGATCACGCCGTGGTGCTCGATCCGCCGGCCGTACGTGCACACGTCGTCGACTGGCTGACGGCGATCGTCGGGCCGGAGGCGGCGAGATGAGCGGTCCGCGCAACGCCGAGACTCGGCTTCGCCAGCTTCTGGTGATGCTGCCGTGGCTCATGGAGGCCGGCGAGGTCCCGCTGGCCGACGTCGCGGCGCGGTTCGAGCTCACGGAGGCCGAAGTCACCAAAGACCTCGAGTTGGTCGCGATGTGCGGGCTCCCACCGTACGTCGACGAGATGATCGACGTGTTCGTCGACGACGGGCTGGTGTTCGTCGGGGTGCCCCGCCTGTTCACTCGGCCGCTCCGACTCACGGCGCCTGAGGCGTTCGGTCTGCTCACCGCAGCGCGTGCTGCGATGGAGCTTCCCGGGTTCGATGCCGAGGGCCCGCTGGCGCGCGGTCTCGCAAAACTCTCGGACGCGCTGCCGGGGGCAGGCGTATCGACGGCTATGGGTGACGACACGACCGGCGTCGCGCTCGACTTCGAATCGCCGGCGTTGGCTGATGACATCGTCGAGGCGGTCGAGGCCGGACGTGAGCTGTCGATCGAGTACCTGTCGCCGGCTCGTGACGATGCGGTGATGCGCACGATCGTTCCGCGGCACGTGTTCACCGACGCCGGACACTGGTACGTGGTGGCCGACGACGATCTGTCAGGGGAGCGTCGTACGTTCCGCATCGACCGCTTCGTGAGCGTGGCTCCCACGGGCGTGGTCCACGATCTCGACCCCTCGGCCGGTGCGCCCGATGGCTTCTTCTCCGACGCCGATCTGCCGCGTGTGACGCTTCGGCTTGCGCCTCGGGCCCAGTGGATCCTCGATCGATACCCGATCGACTCGGTGGTCGAGGTGGCTGCTCGAACGCGGCGCAGTACGAGCTCGGGCGCTGACGTCGACGTGGTGCTCCCCGTTGCGAGCGATCGGTGGCTCGATCGCCTGCTGGTGCGCCTCGGGCCGAACGTCGAGGTGCGGTCGCCCAGGGATCGGGCAGCCGGGGGTGTGGAACTCGCGAATCGGATCCTGGCGAACTACCGCTGAGGCGACCGGCGTCGCGGCCACCGGCGTCGGGCATCGAGTCCGGGACGATCGAGAAACGGCTCGAGTTGGGACGCCTCGGTGATGGCGTGCTCGTTCAGCAGGTGCGGCAAGATCGCTGCTGTGGCACGGGCATCGGCGAGCGCTTCGTGCGGGCGGTCGAGCGCGACGCCGTAGCGGTCACACAAATCACCGAGTCGATGCGAGCGACTGCGGTCCGGGTCGAGTCGGCGCGACATCCGAAGCGTGCAGAGCCGTCGCTCGAGGCGGGCGGCGTGCTCGGGCTCGAGCCGAGAACCCGCGGCACGGCGGAGGAACTCGCCGTCGAAGCGCGCATTGTGAGCGACGAGGAGTCGGTCACCGAGGCGCCCGCACAGTTCGTCGACCACCTCGGCCGCCGGCGGGGCGCCACGTAGATCGGAGCGGGTGATCCCGTGCACGTGGGTTGGGCCGACGCTCGACAACGGCCAGCGCAGGCGGACGAAGGTCTCCCACTCCTCGTCGACGCGGCCAGCGGCGTCGACCGACACCATCGCGACCTGGAGGAGTCGATGGCGGTGCGACTTCAATCCGGAGGTCTCGACGTCGACGACGGCGAAGCGGGGGAGCGCCATGGCCGACACCCTAGGGACGGGGTGTGTCAACCGATGTGGCAGCCGGACGCGAAGGCCTCAGGTGCCAGTGTGTCGGCGGGCGCGGATCCCGATCGGTGCCGACACCGTGAAGCCGAGCAGGTGGCGGTCTTCTTCGGACTCGCCTGCCCAGTAGCCGTACTCGCGGTTGGCACGTGCGAAGGCCATGC
>JBGCFW010000039.1:0-2652 GCA_045107155.1 Ilumatobacter sp.
CGAGCACCGTCACCGACCCGGCCGTCGGACGGATCAGGTCGAGGATCAGCTTGATGGTGGTCGACTTGCCCGCGCCGTTGGGTCCGAGGAACCCGTACACCGAACCGGTCTGCACCTCGAGGTCGAGACCGTCCAGCACGACGAGGTCGCCGTAGTGCTTCGACAGGCCGCGTGTCTCGATGGCATGGGTGGTCACAGCGGCCTCCGATCGAACGACCAGGCCGCCAGGACGACAGCGAACGCCGACCAGGCCGCGCTGGCGATCAGGGCCGGCACCACCGCCAGTTCCTCGAGACGGTCGGGAAGGACCGCGATGAACGCCACCCCGGGTGTGCCTTCCTCGATGCCCAGGCCGTTGAAGACGACCAGCACGGCTGCCGACGCGAGCCCGAGGCCGAGCAGCGCAGCGGCTGAGGTGAGCCGCGACCCGAACAGGAGCATCATCGCGAGGAGGTACACCGCGAGCAGCGCGATGAGCGCGAGCATGATCGCGTACTCGCCGAGCGACGGAAGGGTCGCGTACGACGAGGAGTCGCGCCCGAGTGCGTTGATGACTTCTCCGGCATTGAAGTCTGACTTGGCGTCGGCGGACGCGGCCAGGAACGGGTAGGCGACGAGGCCGGGCACGATCACGGCGCCCAGGGCGATCGCCGGTGCGGCGCCCACGAACTTGGCGAGGACGTAGGCCTTGCGGGTGACCGGCATCGAGACGGTCCACGCAGCCGTCCCGTCCTCGACGGCATCGGCGAGTACGCCCTGGCTCGTACCGACGACGATGAGGACGACCACGATCGACCAGCCGATGAGCGCGACGCCGAGAACCTCGCCGAACGGTGTGTCTGCCTCACCGCCCAGTGTGAACGTGACCAACAGCAGGATCGGGAGCGAGGCGACGGCGAGCAGCAGCGCCCGCTTGGGCAGCCAGCGCCTGAGCTCGACCATGGCCAGTGTGCCGACGCCTGCGACCGGGTTGCCTCGAGGCTGATCAGTCATCTCCTCGCCCTTCGTGTGCGCCGCCGGTGCCGGTCGTTCCGTCGGTGAGTGCGAAGTAGATGTCCTCGAGGCTTCGCCGGGTCGGTCGAAGTTCGACGACGCGTGCTCCTGCCCCGTGGAGGACCGGCAGGAGCGCGTGCTCGGCCGTGTTGCGATCGGTGGTGGCGACGGTCGCCACGCCGGAGCCGGCCGTCTGCACGCTCGCCACCCATGGCTGACGTGCCAGCGTCTCGAAGGCACCGGCGGTGTTGGTGCCGTCGAGGCAGACCCGCCAGGTCGACGAGGAGTCACCGACCGTGAACTGGTCGATCGGCCCGTCGGCGACGATTTCGCCGCGAACGAGCACGGCGATGGTGTCGCTCAGGCGGGCGACGTCGTCGAGGAGGTGTGTCGAGTAGAAGATCGTCGCTCGTGTCCGGAGTTCGTCGAGGAGGCCGAGAACCTCGTGGCGTCCGGCAGGGTCGAGACCCGCTGACGGCTCGTCGAGGATCAGTACGTCCGGGTCGCCCACGAGCGCCTGGGCGAGCCCGAGTCGTTGCGCCTCGCCTCCCGAGAGCCCCCGGACGCGTCGTTCGGCCCGGTCCGTCAGACCGACGAGCTCGAGCAGAGCACCGGTTCGGTCGGCGACACGGCGGAGTCTCGCGGCGAGTTCGAGGACGCCGGCAACCGTGAGATGGCTCGGGTAGGCGGGGCTCTGCGGGAGGTAGCCGACCCGGCGGCGGACCTCGAGCGATTCGCTCTCGACATCGAGCCCGAGCACCCGCGCCGTACCACTCGTGGGGCGGAGCAATCCCATCAGGATCTTCATCGTGGTCGACTTGCCGGCGCCGTTCGGCCCGAGGAATCCGAACACGGAATTGACCGGTACCTCGGTGGTGACGCCTCGGAGGACCTCGGTCCGCCCGAACGACTTGCGCAGTGAGCGGAACTCGATGGCCGGTGGGGTGTTCGACGAGTTCACGGGCACACCGCCCAGTCCGTGGCCGGTGGCACCTCGATCTCGACGTCGCCGTCGATTTCGACCTCCTGGCGGAAGCAGCGCCGATCGGCAACATGGGCGCCGATGTCGCCGACATCACCACTGGCCTCCAGGTACAGGTCGTAGACGCCCGCTGCAAGCGTGACGGGCTCGTATACGCCGTGGCCGAGACGATCGTCGGATTCGGAGGCCCAGAACGGGAGACAGTGAGGTGGGCGGCCGGTTGCCGGGAGGGTGAGGAGCGGCAGCGAGCGGGCACGCGTCGCTTCGTCCTCGGCGCCCTGTGTTGCGGCGAATTCGGGGGTGACGGTCTCCACGCAGACCGCCCCCGAGGGCCACACCTCACGACGCCCGACCTCGTCGAGGGTGGTTCCCGATGGGAGCGCGACGGCAACGATGACTCCGCCGGCCTCTTGCGATGTTGCGACGACGTCAGGCTTGGCCGAAGGGCTGATGGCGTCCGGCAGGATCACGGTCAGGGTGCCAGCGCCCGGTTCGTCCGGATCGACCACCGGCGCCCGCAGGGCCGCAGCATCCGCGGGATCGCCGGCGATCGGTCCGAGGTCGCACGGTTCCAGTGGCGGGGGGGGGACCCCGGGGTTGCCGCCCGGCCCCCCCCGGAAGCGGACGCAGCGTTCTGGGGGGGGGAGGAAGAGGTTGAGAATGGATTGGTTCCAGCC
>JBGCFW010000390.1:0-4108 GCA_045107155.1 Ilumatobacter sp.
CCGTCGACCCACTCGGTCCACGGTGACCAGCCCAGGTGAATCCTGGCGCGCACCGGCGAGACCGCGAACCTCAGCAGATCATCGACTCGAGCCGGTCCCATCACCGGCGCCGCACGCTCGCCGCTCGCCGACACCGCAGCCCAGAGGTCACGAACCGGCGTCTGCACGCCGGTTCCGACGTTGATGACGAGGCCCGACCCGCGCTCGCCCGCGCGTACGAGCGCATCGATGGCGTCATCGATATAGAGCAGGTCGCGGGTCTGACGCCCCTCGCCCTCGAACACGGGTGCGACACCTTCGCGGTGCGCATCGACGAACGCCGCGACCACGCCACCTGCAGCGCGTTGACGAGGGCCGTACACCGTCGACATCGCCAGCGCGGTGAACTCGATCATGTCCCGTTCTCGATACGTCGCAAGCAGATCGACCACGGCTCGGGCGACGACACCGCGAACGCCCCGGGGCGCGAGGTCGCCTTCTTTCACCGGCAGCGCTGAAGCCGCCGGCTGGCCATAGAGCGACGACGCCGGGAGCGCGACGACGACCTTCGCGACGCCGTGGCGCCGCGCTGCCTCCAGGGTGGCGAGCGCGAGCTCGAACCCGACGCCCTGGGCTCGGGGCGAGCGGTCTTCGCGCGGGAACAAGCACAGCTGATAGACGACATCCGGGCGATGACGCCCGAACAACGCATCGGCCTCGACCGACAGCGCGTCGACGTGGTGGATCTTCATCGACCCGCCCGACGGCGACGACCCTGCGCTTCGAGCCTCCGCGAGGTTCTTCAGCGAGCCGGTCGAGAGATCGTCGATCACGTCGACCTGATGGCCCTCGGCCAGCAGGCGATCGACGAGGTGCGAGCCGATGAACCCGGCACCACCGATGACTGCGACCCGCATCGGCTCAGGCTAGAACGACGCTGGCGCGCGCTCAGACCTCGGGGACCGTGTCGAAGGCGACGTGGTCGCCATCGGGGACGACGCCATCGGCGCCGATGATCGACTCGATGATCGTGGCCTCGCCCTCGATCCGTCCCATCACGAGCGATGATTCGACCTGCGCGCCCGCCCCGATGAACGCACCCGGCAAGATGACCGAGTCGACGACCGTGGTCGTCCCGCCCTCGATGACGGCTCCGGCGCCGACCAGCGTGTTCGACACCGTGGCCGAGGGGTCGACCTCAGCGTCCGGCGCATACGCCTCACACGACTCGGTCGTGCGCCGACCTGCCAGCAGATCCAGGTTGGCGGCGCGGTAGAGGTCGGGGGTCCCGGCATCGATCCAGTAGCAGTCGTGGGTGGCGTATCCGCCGATCGAGCCGGCGGCGACGAGCTTCGGGAACGTGTCACGCTCGATCGACAGCCGCTCGCCGGCCGGGATCAGGTCGAGGACAGACGGCTCGAACACGTAGGTGCCCGCATTGATCAGATTGCTCGGCTCGGTGCCGCGTTCGGGCTTCTCGACGAACTGCCGGATCGGCCCGGCGCGGTTTCCGTCGAGTTCGATGTCGACGACACCGAACGCCGACGGATCATCGACGGCGGTGAGGTGCAGCGTCGCATCGTCGCCGGACGACCGATGGGCGGCGACGAGCGCCCCGACATCGAGGTCCGTCATCACATCGCCGTTCGCGACCACGAAGGTCGAGTCGATGTTCGCCTCGCGGGCGGCGAACGCGATCGCTCCACCGGTGTCGAGGGGTTCGGGTTCGACGGCGTAGGTGAGGCGAACATCTCCGCACATGCCGTCGGGGAACGCCTCCATGAACGGCTCCGGCTTGAATCCGAGAGCGAGCACCACATCGGTGACGCCGCCACGAGCCAGCCGGTTGATCAAACGCTCGATCATCGGCAGGTGACCGATGGGCAGCATCGGCTTCGGCATCGAGTTGGTGAGCGGACGGAGACGAGTGCCGAATCCGCCGACGAGAACGACGCCCTGCATCACTCCTCGGATGCGTCCGGTGCGTCAGTGGTCTCCGGCTCGTCGACCGGAGCGTCGAACTCCTCGTCGGCCTCGACGTCGTCGAGCTCGTCGACCGCGGGCCCGACGTCTTCCTGGTCGAGTTCGCTCTCGCCAACGGTGACGTTGCCGTCCTCGTCGACTTCGACGTCGGGGAACAGCTGGTCAGGGCGAGCCTGGTTCGTGTCGTTCAAGACGCTCTGATCGAAGTCGTTGTTCCACGGCGGTTTGACCACGTCGGTGCCGTCGGGCACGAATGCGATCACGATCGCCATGGCGTCCTGATTCAGGCCGATGTCATCAAACCCCGCAATGAAGGTGGTGCCGGCGTTGTCGGAGTCGGAGATGTTGTCCCATCGGACCACCTGGAGCTGAGCGGACTCTTCCTCACCGTCGACGGTGCAGGTGCTGTCGTCTTCGTCGATCAGACCCGACTCGCTGAACGCCGCCGGCAGCTGAGCACGTTGATCTTCGGGGAACTGGAGCGTGTCGTTCGTGAGGTCGACGTCGTAGGTGTTGAGGAACACGCCGAGCGTGGCGCGACGTCCCACTGATGCCGACGAGAAGGGATGCCAGTGGATCAGGCCGTCATCGTGACTGTGGATGCCGGTACGGGCGTAGGCGACGTTGGTCGGGCGACCGTTGACGTCACGAGCTTCGCCGTCGCCTTCGAGCTGGACCCACTCATCGCACAGGAAGAACCCGTACGTGTGGTGCCAGTGGTCGTTGACCGTCGGTGCCGACGCATCAGCGGCCGGTCGCGACTGGCGGGCGTAGGTGACGAGACCGATGCCGAGCACGATCACGAGTGCGACGATGACGGGGAACAGCGTCCCGTTCTGGAAGCGAACCTTCTGGCCCTTGCCCTTCTGAGCGAGCTTTGCGGCCTTCTTGGTGGATGACGATGAGGGTGCCACGGCCTGCGAGGCTATCGGTCACCCGTTCGATCTCGCCGTCAGCCCGACGCCTCGGTCAGGCGTCACGATGCGGCGCCACGCGCATGGCCGAGCGACACCAGGAGGTCCCGGTACGCGGCCCCGACGGCAGCCGGCGATGCATGTGCGACGACCCACGCTCGACCCGACCTCCCCATCGACGACATCTGGTCGGGGTCGTCGAGCAGGATTCGGAGTGCGGCGATGAACGCCTTCGGGTCGTCGGGGGCCACGGCAACACCGCCGCCGGAGGCCTCGAGGATCTGCGGAACCGCCGTGCCCGGGTCGATCGCGGCAAGCACCGGTCGCCCCGCCGCCATGATCGAGTAGGTCTTCGACGGGACCGAGACTCGGCCGAGGCCGGCCTTGAGCGGCACCACATGAACGTCACCGGTTGCGAGCACCTCGTTGAGTCGCTCAGGGTCGACGTAACCGCGGAACACGACGTTCGCCAGATCGGCGGCCTCCCGTTCGAGCGAGGCGCGTGCCGAGCCGTCGCCGTTGACCAAGAACATCACGTCCGGGAGCGCCTCGGCCGCAGCGATGAGCAGACCGAGCGATTGCGAGAACCCCACGTTGCCCGCGTAGAGCACGACCGGGCCGTCGCCGAGTCCGAGCTCCGAGCGCGACGCTGTCGACCGATCGGCCGGATGGATCGCCACGGTGTCGACGAAGTTCGGGATCTCGTGGACCAGCCCGTGATGCTGCGGTGAGAGCTTCGCGCGGACGTTGTCGCCGAGATCGCTCGACAACACGGTGACGGCATCGGACACCCGGTAGCTCACCCGCTCCAGCCATGCGGCCACAGCGATGATCTTCCGATTCGTGATCGCTCCCGTCTCGACGGCTGCGTCGGGGAAGACGTCCTGGATGTTGAAGATCAGCGGCGCACGACGAAGCCATGCGACGATCCGTCCGGTGAGGCCGAGCGTCAGGGGCGGCGACATCGCCAGCACAGCGTCGACGCGGCGGAACCAGCCTCCGGCGCGAAGCGCCATCGCCCCGGCGAGCACCGAATAGCCGATGAATCCGATCGCGCGACGGAGCAGGTTCGCCTTGTCGTCACCGGGGAACGGTTGCACGCGTGTGATCGAGCCCCACTCGGTGTTCTCACGCCGCACCCAGCGTCCTCCCCAGCCGTCGGCGATCGCGTGGTCTCGATACCAGGGAAGCGAGGTCACCACGTGCACGCGAATGTCGAGCGCCACGAGTTC
>JBGCFW010000391.1:0-3115 GCA_045107155.1 Ilumatobacter sp.
AGGCGATCGCCATGATCGAACCCGGAATTCCCACGGCGTCGCCGTCGAAGGTCAGCGCACAGGAGTCCATGCCCGCACCATCGTCAGCACAGGTTGCCGAGATGTCGATCGAGCCACCGGCAGCGAGACCGAACGTGGCGCCGTCGAGCGGCTGATCGATACTCACGACCGGCGGCGTCTCCTCCGACACCGTGAAGGCGCGGGAGTCCGTCGCGGTGTTCCCCGCAGCATCCGTCGCCGTGACCACGAGCGTGTGCTCGCCCAGCGAGAGCGCCACCGGCACACCGGTTACCACCGTGACCGCCTGCGCGGTGTCCGGGTCGACCACCGCAGTACAGGTAACACCCGGCAGCTCGTCGGCACAGTCGAACACGAACGTCACCGGCGACGTCACCGTCGCACCCTCACCCGGCGCCGTGATCGTGACCGTCGGATCCGTCTGATCCTCGATCGACACCGACACCGAAGCATCCGCCTCGTTGCTCGCACCATCGACCGCCGACACCGTCAGCGTCCGCTGACCCGGCGCCACGAACGACACCACATCACCCGACTCGACCGGCACACCATCGAGGAGCGCCGTGCAATCAGCCGCACCGCTCTCGTCGGTGCAGTCGAACGTGACCGTGAACTCCTCGCCCGTCGCGAACGTGTCGCCATCAGCCGGCGACGAAATCGAGATCGTCGGCGCCAGGTCGTCGACCACCGTGATCGTGATCGAATCGGTGGCCGTGTTGCCGTCGAGGTCGGCACCGGTGACGGCGATGGTGTGCTGACCGAGGCCAGCGGTCGACACGTCGACCGAGGCGGTGGCCGAGGTGACACCCGGGGTTCCGACGGCGTTGCCGTCGAAGGTCAGGGTGCAGAAGTCCATGCCGGAGCCGGCATCGGCGCACGAGGCGGCGATGTCGATCGAGCCACCGGCAGCGAGACCGAACGTGGCGCCGTCGGCGGGCTGATCGACGCTCACGACCGGAGCGACGTTCTCGACCACCGTGAACGTGGACGAATCGGTCGCCGTGTTGTTCTCACCGTCGGTCGCCGTGACCACCAGGGTGTGCGAGCCCGAGGCCAGCGTGACCGTCTCGCCGTCGTCGACAGCGGTATCCCCGTCGAGTTCGCCCTCACAGGTGAGGCCGGCGGGAACGTTGTCGGAACAGGTGAAGCCGAACGTGACGTCGGTGCCGACGACGCTGCCGTCGGTCGGCGAGGTGATGTCGATCGTCGGTGCGCTGTCGTCACCGATCGTGAAGATCGACGAGACCGAGGCCGAGTTGCCGACCTGATCGACACCCGTGGCGACGACCGTGTGCTCGCCGAGGTCGAGGTCGGTCACGACATCGCCGTCGGCGACCGGGTCGCCGTCGAGCGTGGCCGTGCAGCTCGCGAGGTTCGGGTCGGTGCAGTCGAAGTCGATCGTGACCGACGCCGGGAAGTCGACCTCGGCACCGTCGACCGGCGAGATGATCGACACGGTCGGCGCATCGGCGTCGACGGTGAAGTTCGACGTTGTGTCGGCCGAGTTGCCGGCAGCGTCGGTCGCCGTGACGACGAGGGCAGCCGGACCGGAGGCGAGCGTGACGGTCGCCCCATCGGTGACGGGCTGACCATCGAGCAGTCCAGTGCAGCTGACGCCGGGCAGTTCGTCGGCACAGTCGAAATCGACCGTGACCTCCGCCGCCACGAGTGCGCCGTCGGCCGGCGAGATGATCGTCGCCGTGGGCAGCGTGACGTCGGCGACGACATCGAAGGTACGGGTGCTCTGGGTGATGTTGCCGGCGATGTCGGTGGACGTCACCACGAGCGTGTGCGGTCCGATCGCGAGATCGTTGCGCGTCGAGCCGGACTGGACCGGTGTGCCGTCGAGCGTGGCGGTGCAGGTCTCGATGCCGGAGCCGACGTCGCTGCACGAGAACGAGGTGACCACCGGTTGGCCGAACGGAAGCTGCGCGCCGAGGACCGGCTCGGAGATCGTCGAGGTGGGCAGCGCCAGGTCGACCGAGACGAACACCTCAGCGATGAGTCCGTCGTTCCTGCGGAACTCGACACGGCGGTTACCGCTGGTCGACACGGTGACAGGACCTTCGTACGCAAACGGCTCTCCACCCGAGATCGACACCTGGACGGTGAACGGTTTGGGGTCGGGGATGTCGACCGCAACAGGTGAGGTGTACCAGCCGTTGCTGTCGGCGGGACGTGCCAGCGCAGGGATGAGATCAGCCGGCGGCGGTGCCACTTCGGCGGCCTCGTAGAGCAGGCCCTTGTCGGACGACACGGCCACGTTGCCGGCAGCGTCGAGCGCCTGCACGAAGTACTCGATCTCACCACCCGGGTTCGGAACGGCAGCGCTCCAGATGCCGGTTGCGGGGTCGCGAGCGAACTCGACGAGGTCCCAGCTCTCGGTCACACCAGGCCCCGGGTCGACGACGTACAGCATGACGACGCGCACGACGTTGCTCGACTCGTCGGAGACCTCGACATTGACGATCACGTCGTTGCCGAGTTCCACGCCGTCGATCGACTCGATCACCGGCGGCAGCCGGTCGGGGTTCGTGACATCGGCGTAGTAGATGTCGGCATCGATGGTCGTGAACAGGCGCTGCGTACCCTGCTCAGCGGTCCCGTCGAACTGACCGCCGCTCGTGACAAGGCGCTGACGATCACCCTCGGGGGTGAACTCGGCCGAAACGGTCTGTAGAACCGCCGGGTCGGCGATCTGACCAGCGTCGGGCTCGGGTTCGTTGTCGGACAGGTCGATGGTCGGTCGGACGATCACCGGATCGATGCCCGGGATGTCGAGCGATGCCAGATCGGTGAGGATCGCACCGCGAGCTTCGAGGTTCGGATCGGCCGGCGTGACGTCGGCGACGACCTTGGGCTGGATCGGTCGGAAGTGCACGGCCTGCGTGCTCTCGTCGCCTTCGTCGTTCCAGAACCAGTAGGTCCCGTCCGGGCCGTCGACGCGCTCGAAGTCCTCGTCGAGTGCGATCTCGGCCGACGGCAGGTCGGCAGCGAGCGGATCGGGCTCGGGGACCACCACGGGTGCGGGCGGAGGCGGCGGGGCCACTTCGTCGATCGAGTAGAAGGGCAAGCCGTAGAACGTGGCCTGCATGGC
>JBGCFW010000392.1:0-4484 GCA_045107155.1 Ilumatobacter sp.
TCGCCGTCGGGAGAACGACCTTCACGATGGTCTTCCACTTCGGCACGCCGAGGGCGTACGAGGCCTCGCGCAATTCGTTCGGGACGAGACGCAACATCTCCTCGGTGGTGCGCACGACGATCGGGGTCATCAGCAACGTGAGCGCGACGGCGCCGGCGAGACCCGACGTGTGACCGGGTCCGTCCAGCAGCACGAACAGTGCGTAGGCGAACAACCCGGCGACGATCGAGGGGATGCCCGTCATCACGTCGACGAGCCCGGTGACGAGCTTCGAGAAGGTGTTCCCCTTCGAGTACTCGACGAGGTAGATCGCCGTGAACATCCCGAAGGGGATCGAGAACAGCGCCGTCACGCCGGTGATGACCAGAGTGCCGACGATCGCGTGGTAGCCGCCGCCACCTTCGCCGATGACCTGGCGCATGGTCGATGAGTAGAAGGTCCAGTCGAAGCGGGCAGAGCCGCGCTCGATGACGGTCCAGATCACCGACACGAGGGGTAGCAGCACCACGAAGAAGGCGCTGGTGACCACCGCTTTCGCGAATCGGTCGGTGGCTTGGCGGCTCGACTCGACGATGCGAGCGACGACCACGGTGGCGACCAGGTACAGCACGAGCGACGCGATGATCCATCGGGCCCAATTGATAGAGCCTGAGGGAATCCAGGTGAGTGCTGCGACAGCGACCGAACCACCGGCGATCGCCCACATCGGCCAGCCATCGAGGCTTCCGCTCGTCATGTCGTTCGCATCGGGCCCGCTGGTGCCAGGCGCCGATTCGAGTCGGTCGTCGGTGATGCTCATCCGTCTGCTCCTGAGAATCCGGCGTTGGCAACGCGCCGGGCGACCGCGTTCACGGCGAAGGTGATGAGGAAGAGGACGAGGCCCGTGGCGATGAGCCGGTTCACCGAGAGGCCCGCCGCTTCGGGGAATTGCAGCGCGATGTTCGCCGCGATGGTGTTCGAGTTCGAGTTGGTGAGGGTGTCCCAGAAGTAGCCGAAACTGGGCGAGAGGATGATCGCAACGGCCATGGTCTCGCCGAGCGCCCGGCCGAGTCCGAGCATCGCGCCCGAGATCACACCCGAACGGCCGTACGGGAGCACCGCCTGACGGATGACCTCCCACTTGGTGGCGCCGAGCGCGAGGGATGCCTCCTCGTGGAGTCGCGGGGTCTGCACGAAGACCTCGCGGGAGATCGCCGTGATGATCGGCAGGATCATCACGGCGAGCACGATGCCTGCAGTGAGCGCCGAGCGACCACTCGTGGACACCGCGACGTCGGACCCGAAGAACGGGAGGAATCCCATGTTGTCACGTAGCCACGGGAACACGCTGCGAGAGAGGATCGGGGCGAGGATGTCGATGCCCCAGAGGCCGAACACGACACTGGGTATGGCGGCGAGCAGGTCGATGAAGTAGCCGAGCGTCTGCGCCAAGCGCTTCGGTGCGTAGTGACTGATGTACAACGCGACGGCGATGGCCACCGGCGTGGCGAGGAGGAGCGCGATGACGGCGATGTAGATCGTGCCGAAAAGGAACGGACCGACGTACTCCAAGAAGCCCTGGTCGCCGTCGAAGTTCTCCGGGTCGGCCGTGACCCCGTCGATGCCCTCGGAGAAGAGGAACGCGGCGACGGCGCCGAGCGTCACCAGAATCAACGTGGCGGCCCCGAGCGATAGCCCGGAGAAGATCTTGTCGCCAGCCTTGCCGACGGGCGCGTCGATGCCGGCGTCATCGGTGTCCGTCGGTGGCGGTGTCTCGAGAAGCGTCACGCGTGAGGTCTCCATTCGAAGCGTGCGGCGATCGCGAAGATCGCGGTCATGACGTCAGTGTCGCAGATACGCGTGTCGGCGAACTGAAGTCTGAGTGACAACGACGGTCGGCTGTGCGCTCCTGCGGAGGTCGCACAGCCGGCCATCGTCACTCAGGGGGTTCCGTGTCGGCGCCGAGGTCAGCCTGCGAGGCTGATGGCGTCGATCGACGTCGCGATTTCTTCGCGGACCTCGGGTGAGATCGGCGCCGAACCGGCCGAGGCGCCCGAGGCCGCCTGACCCTCTTCGGAACCGATGTAGGTCATGAATGCCTTGACGAGGTCGAGCTCTTCCTGGTTGTCGTACTCGAGGCAGACGATGTGGTAGCTGACCAGTGCGATCGGGTACGTGTCGGCCGAGTCGGGGTTGCGGTTGACCTCGATGGCGAAGTCGAACTCGCTGCGACCCCCGGTGCGCTCCGACGCATCGACGATGCGGCCGGCCGCTTCGGCGCTGAACGGCACGAACTCGCCGGCCACGCCCACGGCGGCGGCGGGGAGGTCACCGATCTGGCTGGCGTCGGCGTAGCCAATCGAGCCTTCACCGGCATTGACGGCTGCGACGACACCAGAGGTGCCCTGGCCACCTTCACCGCCGCCGGGACCGTCGATGTCCCACGGCTCGATCGCACCGAAGGTCCAGACGTCGGGCGCAGTCTGCGCCATGTAGTCGGTGAAGTTCTCGGTGGTGCCCGAGTCGTCCGAGCGGTGGACCGGGTTGATCGCCAAGTCGGGGAACTCGATGTCCGGGTTCACCGCGGCGATGGCCGGATCGGTCCAGTTCGTGATCGTGTTGGCAAAGATGCCAGCGATCAACTCGGGGGTGAGGTTGACCTGCTCCGACACCGACGGGAGGTTGTACGGGATCGCGATCGGCGAGATGTAGTGCGGGAGGTTGATCGCGCCCTGGTCACCCGGGCACCGCTCGATCGACGCTTCGAACTCATCGTCCTTCAACGCGGCGTCAGATCCTGCGAACGAGGTCGCGCCTTCGAGGAAGCGTTCACGACCGCCACCCGAACCGATCGGGTCGTACTCGACGGTGACGTCGGGGTTCAGCCCCTGGAAGCCGACCTGCCAACCCTGCATACCTGCAGCCTGCGACGACGCACCAGCGCCGACGAGCGTGCCCGAGAGTTCAGCGGGAGCCTCCCCTTCGGGGGCCTCCTCTTCGGTGACGTCCTCGGCGGTGTCGTCGTCGCTGCCGCAAGCGGCCGCCACGAGGGCGAGGGTCATGACACTGGCGACGATACGACGCTTGCTGTTCACACTGATCTCCTATGAGTTGGTAACGGGGGGATGTCGCCACGTATCGGTCGGTGGGGACCGCTCCTCCGCAACGCGGAGTCGGCGACAGAGGAGAAGGTAGGGACGCAAGGTGAATCGATCGACGCGTCAGGTGAACGGGGGGTGAACGGCGCGCGGATACCGCCTCAACAAGTTTGCGGCGAGCCGGGAAAGTGGCAGCCCAACCGCTCGAAGTGATCAAGTGCCGGTGTCGCCGGTCACCGCCATGACGACGTCACCGCGCTGCACGTACCAGCTGGACTCAGTCGGCCGTGCGCTTCCCGATGCTCTGCTGCTCGACGGCCCACTCGTACATCCGCTGCTGCGGGTGCGGTTCGAATGCATCGATCGGACCGACGCGAGTCCACGTGTCGTCAGCGCCCAGCTCCCAGGCGACGACGTCGTCCTCCAAGGCGAACTCGATGGCCTGGTCGAGCCACCACACATGGCGGTCGAGCTCGATCGGCACGAGCACTTCGACGCGACGATTCAGGTTGCGGGGCATGAGATCGGCCGAGCCGATGAGATGCACCGCATCGCGTTCGGTGCCAGACACGCGACGACCGTCGCCCACGTTCCCGTGCGAGAAACGGTAGATCCGACTGTGTTCCAGGTAGCGCCCGAGGATGCTGCGCACTCTGATGTTCTCGGACAGACCCGGGACTCCCGCACGCACACAACAGATTCCACGGACGATCAGGTCGATGCGACAGCCCGCCGCGCTGGCCGCGTACAGCGCCTCGGCCATGCCTGCGTCGGCGATCGAATTGCACTTCAGCGTGATGTGACCGTCGGCGCCGAACGTCGCCTCGTGTTCGATGAGGTCGGTCAGCTGGCCGCGCAGATCGCGTGGTGCCACCAACATCGTCTCGTAGTCGGTCGCCCGGCTGTAGCCGGTGAGATGGTTGAACAACTCGAGCGCGTCGTCACCGATCGTGTCGTCACAGGTGAGGTAGCCCAGGTCTTCGTAGATCTTGGCGGTCTTCGCGTTGTAGTTGCCCGTGCCGATGTGGCAGTAGCGACGCAAGCGATCGCCGTCGTCGCGAACCACGAGCACGACCTTGGAGTGGGTCTTGAGGCCGACCATCCCGTACACGACATGCACGCCCGCGCGTTCCAGTTGCTTCGCCCACTGCACGTTGGTCGCCTCGTCGAAACGAGCCTTCAACTCGACCAGCACCGCGACCTGCTTGCCGCTCTGGACCGCATGGATCAGGCTGCGGATCACCGCGCTGTCGCCACCCGCCCGGTACAGCGTCATCTTGATCGACTTGACCTTCGAGTCGGACGCAGCCTGCGAGATGAACTCCTCGACGCTGGTCGCGAAACTCTCGTACGGATGATGCACGAGCATCGACCGCTGTCGGATCACGTCGAAGATCGGCCGATCGG
>JBGCFW010000393.1:0-15015 GCA_045107155.1 Ilumatobacter sp.
ATTCGGATCGAACCCGAACCGAGCTCCCAACCGTTGAGCACCAGGTCGTACGCGATCGAACGCACCTGCATCGGGTCGGTCTCGAACTTGTCGATGTCATCGGGGTGCGGCATCGTGAACGGGTGGTGGCCCGACTTCGGGTTCCCCGTCTCCTTGTCACGACCCACGAACAGCGGGAACTCGACGACCCACACGTAGCGGTACGGCCCCTCGTGAACCGGCGGCCGTCCGATCTCGTTGCGGAGCATGCCGAGCACCTCGCAGGTGGGCTCCCAGTCGTCGGCGACGATCAGCACGAGGTCGCCCGTCACGGCACCCATGGTCGACTTGAGCGCTGCGAGTTCGTCGTCGGACAGGAACTTCGCGACGGGCGAATCGAAGCCCTCGTCGGTGGCCTTCATCCACACGAGGCCTTTGGCCCCAGCCGACTTGGCCTTGTCGGTGAGCTTGTCGAGAGCATTCCGGCCGTATTCGCTCGCTCCCCCATCGACCTTGATGCCCTTGATCGACTCGGCCCCGGCGAACGCCTTGAACTCGGTCGCGGCGAACACGCCGGTGAGCTCTTGCAGTTCCATCCCGAACCGCATGTCGGGCTTGTCGATGCCGAAGCGGTTCATCGCATCGTGCCACGTGATGCGCTCGATCGGCGCCGGACGCTCGCCGGTGACCGCCTCTGCGGCTGCGAGTACCGCGTCCGAGACGGCGTCGAGCACGTCGTCCTGGGTGACGAAGCTCATCTCCATGTCGAGCTGCATGAACTCGTACTGCCGATCCGCGCGGAGGTCTTCGTCGCGGAGGCAGCGGGCGATCTGGTAGTAGCGATCCATGCCGCCGACCATCAACAGTTGCTTGAACAGCTGTGGGCTCTGCGGCAGGGCGTAGAACGACCCGGGCTCCTTGCGCGACGGCACGAGGAACTCGCGGGCCCCTTCGGGCGTCGACGGCACGAGCATCGGCGTCTCCACCTCGACAAAACCCTGCCCGTCCATCGAGTTGCGCACCGCGGCGTTCACCGCCGACCGGATGCGCATGTTGCGCTGCATACGCTCGCGGCGCAGGTCGAGGTAGCGGTACTTGAGGCGGATGTTCTCGTCGACGTCGTCGGCACGAGCGTCGATCGGAAAGGGCGGTGGCGTGGCGACACGGAGGATCTCGACCTCGCAGTCGCCCACTTCGATCTGCCCCGTGGGGAGGTTCTCGTTGATCGTGCCGTCAGGCCGATCGCGCACCGTGCCGGTGATGCGCAAGACGTACTCGCTGCGCACATCGACGTCGTCGTTGATCACGCACTGGACGATGCCCGAGTGATCTCGGAGGTCGACGAAGGCGAGATGGTCGCCGTGCTCACGGCGCCGCCCGACCCAGCCGCAGACGCTGACGGTCTGACCAACGTGCTCGGCGCGGAGTTCGCCGCAGAGATGGGTGCGCATGGAAGTGGAGTGGGTCATGTCGATTCGCTTCGTGGTTCGAGAGGTGATGGAGAGAACGGTTGTTGGCGGCACGGGTCGTTCGGGCCGGACGGTGGCAGTGTGGCGGACGGGGTCGGGTGACGAGGTGATGGTCAGGTCGAGTCGGCGACGGTACGGATCCGGCGTACGGCTTCGACGAGCTCGGCGCGCCCCACGGTGCGCTGCTCGCCTCCGTCGCGGGCCATCGGCCGGACGGTTGCCGTGCCGTTCGCGAGCTCGTCATCGCCGACGATGATCGCGATGACGGCACCGCTTCGGTTCGCGAGCTTCATCTGCGCCTTCATGCTCCTGCCGTCGTAGCCGCGATCGCAACGCAGGCCGGCAGCGCGCAGCTCGGCGGTGATCGCAAGCGCCTCGGCGCCACCGACCACGTCGATCACGAACGCGTCGAGGGCGTCGATGTCTGAGCCGAACACACCCTCGTCATCGCAGGCGAGCAGCGTTCGATCGACTCCAAGCGCGAAACCGATCCCGGGCGTGGCCGGACCACCGAGCGCCTCGACCAACCCGTCGTAGCGACCGCCCCCACCGAGCGCGTTCTGCGCCGAGTCGAGCGTGCCGCCCTGGAACTCGAAGATCGTCCGGCGGTAGTAGTCGAGGCCACGCACCAACTTCGGCTCGACGCGAAACGGGAGACCGAGCCGCTCGAGCCCCGACCGAACCGTGGCGAAGTGGGCCGCCGCCTCATCGGAGTAGAAGTCAGCGATCGAGGGTGCGGCGGCGACGGCAGCGGCATCGGCATCACGCTTGGAGTCAAGAACGCGCAGCGGATTCTTCGCCAGGGTCGCCCGGCCCTGTTCCGACAGCTCCGACGACTCGAAGTGAGCGCGAAGCGCCTCGACGTAGGCGGCTCGGTCTTCGGGCTCGCCCAGGCTGTTGACGATGAGCCCCACCTGCTGCAGCCCGAGACGGGCGTAGAACTCCCACGCGAGCGCGATCACTTCGACGTCGAGATGTGCATCGTCGACGCCGAGCACTTCGATGCCGACCTGGTCGAACTGGCGGAACCGACCGCGCTGCGGCTTCTCGTAGCGGAAGTTCGAGCCCGTGTACCAGACCTTCCACGGCAACTGGGCGGGACGGTGTTGAGCAAACGACCGACACACACTGGCGGTCATCTCCGGTCGGAGCGAGACGTGGCGATCACCCTTGTCGTGGAAGTCGTACATCTCCTTCGTCACGACATCGGTCGCATCACCGATGCGAGTGAAGACGCCGATGTCCTCGACGAGCGGTGTGATCACCTGTCCATAGCCCGCCGAGTCCACGACGTCGGCGAACACGGTGTTCAGACGGCGCCAGCGGGCCGACTCGGGCGGCAGGATGTCCCGCATACCGGGACTGGTCTGGAACTCGGGCACGGCGCGTCAGGCTACCGACCTACACGCGGGCACCGGTGGTGAGTTCGCGTGCTCAGGCCGGTTGCGCGACGGTGCCGGGGACGGTGCGATAGGCGTCGTACACCGAGTCGATGCTCTTGATGGTGCTGATCACCGAATCGAGATGTGCGCCGGCGGCGAGTTCGAACTCGAAGCGCATCTTCGCCTCGCGATCAGCGCTCGTGATGGTCTCGCACGACACGATGTTGACCCGATGGTCGACGAGCGCCGTCGCCACGTCGACCAGCAGGCGCGAGCGATCGAGCGCCACCACCTCGATTCCAGCAGTGAACGTGTTGTTGAACTGCTCCTCGCCGTCCCAGTCGACCTCGATCATGCGAGTCGCCTGTTCCGACATCAACGACACGGCGTTGGCACAGTCGGCGCGATGCACGCTGACACCGCGGCCCCGCGTGACGAAGCCGGTGATCTCGTCGCCGGGAACGGGCGTGCAGCACATCGCCATGCGGACGAGCATGTCGTCGAGCCCCTCGACGTGGATCCCGACCTGCTGTCGCTTGCCCTCGAGGCGTTCTCGACGCGGTCGCTCGACGGTGGACGGGAGCTGTACGTCCTCGCTCGGCCCGCGGAGCTCTCGCGCCACGCGCTGTGCGACGCTGCGGCCCGACACGTGATGCTCACCGATGGCGGCGAGCATCGCGTCGAGGTCGACGTAGCTCATCTCGGCCACGACACGTTCGAGCTCATCGGACTTCCAGACCTGCTGGAGCGGGAGCGCCTCGCGCCGGAACTCGTCGGTCAGCTCGTCGCGGCCCGCTTCGACCATGTCGACACGCCGTTCCCGGCTGAACCACTGGCGGATCTTGTTGCGCGCTCGCGTGGACGCGACGAAGCCGAGCCAATCCTGCGACGGACCGGCCGACTCGACCTTCGACGTGAAGATCTCGCAGGTGTCACCGCTCTGCAGCACGTGATCGAGGCTGATCAGACGACCGTTCACCTTCGCGCCGATACAGGCATGCCCGACTTCGGTGTGCACCGCGTATGCGAAATCGACTGCGGTGGACCCCACCGGCAAGCTGACGACGCGCCCCTTCGGGGTGAACACGTACACCTCGTCTTGCTCGAGGTCGGTCTTCAGACTCTGCATGAACTGCGCAGGATCGGAGACCTCTTCCTGCCAGTCGATGATGCGAGTCAGCCAGTCGACGTCGTTCGGGTTCGCTCCGCCACGATCCTTGTACGCCCAGTGCGCAGCGACTCCCCACTCGGCGCGCTGGTGCATCTCGACGGTACGGATCTGCACCTCGATCGGCTTGCCCGACGGGCCCACCACCGTCGTGTGCAGGCTCTGATAGAGGTTGAACTTCGGCATCGCGATGTAGTCCTTGAAGCGACCGACGACCGGACGCCACCGACCGTGGATCGAACCGAGAGCTGCATAACAGTCCTTGGTGGACGGCACGACGACCCGTACCGCGACGAGATCGAAGATGTCGTCGAACTCCAACCCCTTCACGACCATCTTCTCGTAGATGCTCCAGAGGTGCTTCCCGCGACCGGTCACCTCCGCATCGATGCTCAGCTCGTCGAGCCGCGCCCGGACCTCGGCGACGGTCTTTGCGAGATAGCTGTCTCGCTCGGGAGTGCGCACGCGTACGAGATGATCGAGCTCGGCGAATCGCTTCGGGTGCAACGACGAGAACGACAGGTCCTCGAGCTGTTGCTTGATCTCCTGCATGCCGAGGCGGTGCGCCAGCGGCGCATAGATGTCAAGCGTCTCCTGAGCGATCCGCTGCTGCTTCTCGAGCGGCATCGCAGCGATCGTGCGCATGTTGTGAAGCCGGTCGGCGAGCTTGATGACGAGGACCCGGATGTCCTTCGCCATGGCGACGAGCATCTTGCGCATGGTCGCGGCCTGCTGCTCTTCGCGACTGTCGAATCGAATCCGTTCGAGCTTGGTGACGCCATCGACGATGGCGGCGACCTGCGGCCCGAAATCGCGGTCGACGTCTTCCAGTGTGATCCCGGTGTCTTCCACGGCGACGTGCAGCAGCGCCGCTGCGACCGAGACCTCGTCGAGGCCGATCTCGGCCACGATCTGGGCCACTGCGAGCGGGTGGTTGATGTAGCTCTCACCACTCTTGCGCATCTGCGAGCGGTGCGCATCGGATGCGACCCGGTACGCCCGGTTGATGTCGGAGATCGAGGCCTTCGGGTGACGCTTGCGGTAGGTGGCGAGCAGCGGCGCCAGCTCTCCGGACGACGTGGACGAACCGGGCGAAGTCAGATGGTGTCGACGCCACGGAAGGACTCTGTCGACGGTCGCCATCTGTGAATACTGCTCCTTCGTCAGCCGTACTGCAACAACGAGCGAACGGGTCGTTCGCCGAGCCGGGAGCGCCCACCGAGTGGCTCCAGCTCGATGAGGAAGCCCATCGCAGCGATCACTCCCCCGAGCGTCTCGACCAGCGTCGCCGTTGCAAGCGCCGTGCCCCCGGTCGCGAGCACATCGTCGATGATCGCGATCCGCTCCCCATGGTTGATCGCGTCGCGGTGAATCTCGAGCTTGTCGGTGCCGTATTCGAGGTCGTACTCCTCGCGCACCACCGCCCACGGGAGCTTGCCCGGCTTGCGAACCGGCACGAAGCCAGCGCCGATGCGATGAGCGACCGGAGCGCCGAAGATGAAGCCTCGAGACTCCACACCGATGACGCGGTCGACCTCGACACCGTCGAGCATGGCGACCAGTTCATCGACCGCGGCGCCGAATCCGGTCGCATGACCGAGCAGCGGCGTGATGTCACGAAAGGTGACGCCGTCCTCGGGGTAGTCCGGGACGTCTCGGACGAGCGCTCGGAGTTCTGCGTGGTCCATGGACCGAGGCTACTCAGCGCTTCTTCTTCTTGCGCGGACGCGGCGGGTGCGTCAGGATCCGCTCGGCGGGCTGATGCACGGCGTCGGGCACGGTGATCTTCGGCCGGTCGTCATCATCGCCCTCGAACTCGTCGTCACTCGACTCGTTGATGAGCACTCGTCCCGAGACCCCGGCGCCGACGACGGCTGCACGCAGGTCGTCACCGGTGAGGCGCTCACGGCGCGACTCGCGCCCGACGTTCTGGCGCAGCGTCGCAAGCAGCGGTGACGCCACGAAGATCGACGAGTACACACCAGCGATCATGCCGACGAGGAGTGCGAGGGCGAACTCGCGCAGCGCCACGGCTCCGAGCAAGCCAGAGCCGATGAGCAGCAGCGAACTCACGGGCAGGATCGAGGAGATGCTCGTGTTGATCGAACGCATCAGCACCTGGTTCATCGAGATGTTCACGACGTCGGCGTACGGCATGCGCACGCTGGCGTACTTGCCTTCGTTCTCCTGCACGCGGTCGAACACGACGATCGTGTCGTACAGCGAATAGCCCAAGATCGTGAGGAACGCGATCACGGTCGCCGGCGACACCTCGAACTGGAAGACCGTGTAGATACCGACGGCGAAGAGCACGTCGTGCGCCATCGCAGCAAGCGCGGCGATCGCCATCCGCCATTCGAAACGAATCGAGATGAAGATGGCCACGATGATCAAGAAGATCACGAGCGCTTCGGTCGCCTGCCGGGTGATGTCGCTGCCCCAACTCGCGCTCGTGAACTCGAAGTTGAGTTCGTCGGAATCGACACCCGACGCCTCTGCGAAGTCGACGGTGATCTGATCGGCAACCTCGCGGTCGAGCACCTCGGTCTGGATCGCAATGACCGATCGTTCGTCGGAGTCGCGACGCTGGATGGTCGACGACGCGGCCGACACGCCGTTGTCCTCGAGGACGTCGGCGGCTTCGTCGACACCGAATGTCTCGCTCGCCGGTACGTCCCAAGCCTGCCCGCCCTCGAAGTCGAGGCTCAGGTTCAGACCCTGCGTGAGCAACGAACCGACGGTGACGACGACGATGATGATCGCAACGACGAGGCCGATCATCCGTCGCCCGAAGAAGTCCACCGCGGTCTGGCCCCGGTACAGCCGACCGGGTCCTGTGGATGCGATCTGATCTGCTCGACTCATTGCGCCACCTCTCTCACGAAGACCGCTGGGGCCGAAGACGCCCGCCTGACCCCACTCACTGCGCCACCTGCAACCCGAATGCCTTGCGGCCGGCCATGAACTTGCTCCGTGCGAGAAGCAGCACGGCGGGCCGGGTGAAGAAGTAGCACACGAAGAGGTCGCACAACGTCGTGATGCCGAGGAACAGTGCGAAGCCGCGAACCGAGCCAACGCTGAGCCAGAAGAGGATCGCCGCACCGATCACCGACACCAGGTCGGCCGACCAGATCGTGCGCCACGTCATCTTGAAGCTGCGAGGCGCTGCGTTCTTGAGCGTGCGACCGTTTCGGATCTCGTCCTTCATCCGCTCGAAGAACACGACGTAGCTGTCGACCGTGACACCCACCGCGACGATGATGCCGGTGACACCGGCCAGACTCAGCGAATAGTTGGTGGCGGCCGAGACGAAGGCCGCCACGCTGAACACGGTGAGCCCCCAGATCGTGAGCCCACCGAGGATCACCAGGGCGATCCAGCGGTAGTAGGCGAGCAGGAACGTGAGCACCAGCGCAACGCCGATCAGGCCCGCGATGATCGATGCCCGCAGCGACTCCTGCCCAGCAGCCGGCGAAATCGTCTCGGAGTCCTGAGCGACCATCTCGACCGGGAACGCACCGCGGTTCAAGATGTTGGCGAGGTCTTCCGCCTCGTCCTGGCTGAAGTTGCCCGTGATCGACACGATGTCCTGGAAGCTCGGCGCGTTCACCGTTGGCGCCGACTGGATGACACCGTCGAGCACGATCGCCAACTGCCCTCCGCCCTGATTCGAGATGCTCGGACACGTGGGTGCACCGTTGAAGCACTGCGAGGCGAGGTTGTTCCAGACGCCCTCGCCCTCGGGCCCGTCGCGCAGGCCGACGTTGACGCTGAAGCCGAGCTGTGCGTCGACGACTGCACTCTGGCGCTCGAACACTTCACCCGTGCCCTGCGCCGGGCCGAGACACAGGGGCTGACCCTCACGTGTGAACAGCAGATCGGCGTTGGGGAGACCCGGAATCTGCGAGATGTCGTCCGGATCATCGAGGCCGAGGTCGAGCGTTCCGTCAGCGCCGAGACCGCACTGCGTCGGATCGATCCCGACCACAGGGCGCAGTTCCACGATGCCCGACACGTCGACGGCGGCGAGCGCCTCTTGCTGGTCGCGGACTCCGGGGAGCTCGACCACGATGGTCTCACCCTGCACACGCACGTTGGGCTCGGCGATGCCGCTGCGTTCGAGTTCGTCGCGGATCAGGTCGCGTACGACCGTGAGATCCTCGCTCGTGGCGTCGCCCGCCGGTTCCAGGATGACCGACGCTCCGCCCTGCAGATCAAGCCCGAGCTTCGGCGTGGTGTTGGTGACGAGATTCCCCACGAAGGCCGCGAGAACGAAGACGGTGGTCGCCAGCAGCGACACCCAGAGTCGGGTGCGCATCAGTCGCGGTCGGCCGATTCGGGAGCGGTGTCGTCGGCGTCGTCCTCCGATGCGTCGTCGTCATCGGACGACTCTTCGGCCTTGGAAGCGCCGTCGAGTCGGCCCTGGATACCGCCGCGGGCGATGCGGACCTGGACGTCGTCGTCGATCTCGAGCCAGAAGCGGTCAGGACCGTCTTCGCCGGTGATCGTGCCGATGATGCCCGAAGTGGTCATCACCTCGTCACCGATCGAGAGCGCAGCCTGCAGTGCGACCTGCTCCTTACGCTTCTTGGAGTTGGGCCGAATGATGACGAAGTACATCGCCAGGAGCATCAGCGGGAGGAGGAGGAACGAGAAGATCCCGCCCCCGGACGACTCCTCGCTCTGAGCGATGATTGCGAGAGAACTGAACATGGCGGGAGCCGATGCTATCCCCACACGGCCAACACATCTCGGCGCATCGCGTCGAACGTGCCGTTGGCGATCGCACGGCGCATCCGTTCCATCAGGTCGATCGTCCACGCGATGTTGTGGATCGACAGCAACCGAGACGCCGTTGGCTCGCCGACCTGGAGCAGATGGCGGATGTATCCGCGGCTGTGGCGAGCACAGACTTCGCACGGGCAGTCTGGGTCGAGCGGTTCGTCGAGCTCGGCGTTTCGAGCGGCTTTGGCCTGGAATCGACCCGTTGCGGTGAAGGCTGTGCCATGTCGCCCGAGTCGGGTCTGCATCACACAGTCGAACTGGTCGACGCCGAGCCCGACCGCCTCGACGAGTGAGGCCGGGTCCCCCACGCCCATGAGATACCTCGGGCGGTCCGCCGGGAGATGCTCGATCGCCGCGGCGAGTGCTGGGAGCATCTCGTCGCGGGTCTCACCGACCGAGAGTCCGCCGATCGCGTAGCCGTCGAACCCGATCTCGACGATCCGCTCGGCGCTCTCGGCACGCATCGTGGTCGAGATCCCGCCCTGCACGATCCCAAAGAGAGCCTGATCGGTGCGGGTGTGCGCCGCCTTGGCCCGTTCCGCCCAGGCGTGAGTGCGCTCCATCGCCGTGCGCACGACGTCGGGAGGGCTCGGCAGCGGCGGGCACTGGTCGAGGACCATCATGATGTCAGCGCCCAGTTCCTGCTGGACGCGCACAGCGTCCTCCGGGGTGAAGCGGACCGTCGAGCCGTCGTAGGTGCTCTTGAAGCTCACACCATCGTCGTCGACCTTCGGATCCAGCGAGAACACCTGGAAACCACCAGAATCGGTCAGCGTGAGCCCGCCCCATCCGGCGAACTTGCCGAGGCCGCCGAACCCGGCGATCAGCTCCGAACCGGGTCGCAACATCAGGTGATACGTGTTGCCGAGCACGATCTGCGCGCCGAGGCGCTCGTAGTCCGCGGCACTCAGGTACTTGATGGCGCCCTTCGTGCCGACCGGCATGAACAACGGCGTGGTGTACGAGCCGTTCGCCGTGGTGGCGGTTCCGGCGCGCGCGGCGCCATCGGAGGACTCGACCTCGAAGTGGACGGGATGCATCTACAGACTCCGATCGAGCAGCATGGCGTCGCCGAACGACAGGAATCGGTAGTCGCTTGCGAGCGCGTGTTCGTACAGGGTGCGCCATCGGCTCCCGACGAAGGCGTCGATCATCATCAACAGCGTCGTCTTCGGCAGGTGGAAGTTGGTCATCAAGAGGTCGACCACCTGCCACTCGAACCCTCGATGGATGAACAGGTCGGTCCGCCCGGACAACTCCCCCCGTGCCGTCGCCGACTCGAGCGCACGGACCGCTGTGGTGCCGACGGCGACCACTCGGCCGCCCGAGGTCCGCGTCGCCCCGCACGCGTCCATCGTCGCCTGCGGGACGCGGTAGTACTCGGTGTGCATCGGGTGGTCGAGCGGGTCCTCGGTGCTGATGGGCTGAAACGTGTCGAGTCCGACGACCAGCTCGACCGTTGCGCGTTGCACGCCCCTCTGGCTGAGTGCGTCGAACAGCTCCGCTGTGAAGTGAAGGCCTGCCGTGGGTGCCGCCGCGGAGCCGGGCTCGCTCGCGAACACCGTCTGGTAACGCTCGGGGTCGTCCAGGCGTTCGCTGATGTACGGCGGCAGCGGCATCTCGCCGAACCGGTCGAGTGTGACGAGTGGATCGTCGTCGCCGAGGACCGTCACCTCGAACGTGTCACCGGCGGCAGTGCGTTCGCCCATCTCGATCACCTGGACACCGTCGACCTCGAGCCGTTCCCCCACCCGGAGTTTCCCGCCGGGCCGGGCCAGCGCCTCCCAGCGCCACTTGTCGTCGTCGAGCGCTTCGAGCAGGAGGATCTCCGCCGAACCTCCCGTCACGCGGCGCAATCGGAGCCTCGCAGGAATCACCCTGGTCTCGTTGAGCACGAGGAGGTCGCCCGGCTGGAGCAGCTCGACGAGATCGGAGACGTTGCGATCCTCCGGCGGCTCGGCGCCGCAGTCGACGAGGAGTCGAGAGCGGTCGCGCGGCTCGATCGGCACCTGCGCGATGCGCTCTTCGGGGAGCTCGTAGTCGAAGTCGGCGAGACGCATCACCAAACAGTCAAGCGCCGTTCCCGCGCGTCAGTCGCACGATCGTCGATCGTGAGGCACGCACGCGGCGACTCAGTCGAACAGCGACTCGGGTCTCGCCGTGGACGGAGGTGCGAGACCGAGATGCTCGTAGGCGATCGGAAGCGCGACGCGCCCTCGCGGCGTCCGGGCGATCATGCCCTGCGTGATGAGAAACGGTTCGTACACGTCCTCGAGTGTCTCGGGCTGCTCGCCCACGCTGATGGCGAGGGTCGACAGGCCGACCGGTCCGCCTCCGAACTGGCCACACAGGTTGCCGAGGATCGCCCGGTCGACCTTGTCGAGCCCGCGCTCGTCGACGCCGAAGAGCTTCAGTCCGTCCGACGCCACCGCCGAGGTGATCACACCATCGGCACGGACTTCGGCGTAGTCACGAACGCGACGCAACAGCCGGTTCGCAATTCGCGGGGTGCCGCGCGATCGACGGGCGATCTGCTGGGCGCCATCACGATCGATCTCGATCTCGAAGATGCCGGCGGCCCGCTCGACGATCGATCGCAACTCATCGGTGTCGTAGTAGTCGAGCCGGGCAACCAGCCCGAAGCGGTCGCGGAGCGGGCCGGTGATCATGCCCGTGCGGGTGGTGGCTCCCACGAGCGTGAAGGGCGGCATCGTCAAGCGGATGCTCGACGCTGCGGGCCCCTTCCCGACCACGATGTCGAGCTGAAAGTCCTCCATTGCCGGGTACAGGATCTCTTCGACCGACCGGGAGAGACGGTGAATCTCGTCGATGAACAACACGTCGCCGTCTTCGAGCTTGGTGAGGATCGCAGCGAGGTCGCCTGCACGTTCGAGCGCCGGACCCGAGGTCACGTGGAGCTGCACCTGCATCTCGGCCGCGATGATCCCGGCGAGTGTGGTCTTGCCGAGCCCGGGCGGACCGGCGAACAGCAAGTGGTCGACCGACTGCTCGCGTTGGCGGGCTGCAGCGAGGACGATGTTGAGGTGCTCTTTCAGTTCGCGCTGGCCGACGAAGTCGTCGAGCGTCTGCGGGCGCAGGCCGGACTCCGCGTCGAGGACCGCAGAGACCGCGGAATCGTCGGCTTCGCGATCGGTGTCGCGCATGTTCGGGTCGAGGAATTCGTCACGCACGCTTGGCTCCCAGCGACTTCAGGGCATCTCGCAACAGCGTGGCACTCGGGGCATCGCTCGGCAGCTCGCGCAACACATCGCGGATCTCGTCGGTGCCGTACCCGAGACCAGCGAGCGCTTCGCGTACCTCGGCAACCGCGGATCCCGCGCCACCCGGCGTCCCCTGGTCGAGCTGCGGGAGCGATAGCCGGTCACGGAGCTCGACCATCATTCGCTCTGCGGTCTTCTTGCCGATGCCCGACACGAGCGTGAGCGCAGCGATGTCGTTGTTGGCCACGATGTCGACCAACGCGGTGGGCGGATGCGTCGCGAGCACCGCGAGCGCGATCGCAGGGCCGACTCCGTTGGTCTTGATCAGCGTCTGGAACGTGATCCGTTCGTCCTTGGCCAGAAACCCGAACAACGCTTGGGTGGAATCGGTGATGTGGTGATGGACGTGCAGAAACACGTCGCTCCCAGGTTCGAGCTCGGCGAGCGTGCGCTCCGTGACGGCGACGTTGTAACCGACGCCAGACACTTCGAGCATCACCGCACCATCGAGATCGCGTTCGATGATCGTGCCGCGCAACGATCCGATCACGAGCTGGCCGCCTGACGCATCGCTCGCCCGACCGGCGACATCGCCATGTGCGTGAGCGCGATCGCCGCTGCATCGGCCGCGTCGGCCGGCTTGGGCAGGGTCGACAGGCCGAGTCGGACCTGCACCATCTTCTGCACCTGTTCCTTGCCGGCTCCGCCCCACCCGGCGATTGCGTCTTTCACCTGGTTCGGGGTGTACTGGATGACCTCGCAGCCCGCCAACGCCGCTTCCGCGAGCGCGAGACCCGATGCCTGCGCGGTGGCCATGGCCGTGCGGACGTTGACCTGGAAGAACACCTGCTCGACAGCCACCGCATCGGGTTCGAACTCCTCGATGAGTGACGTGAACTCGGTACGCAGCTCGCCCAGCCGATGAGCAAGCGCATCAGACGATGACGTGCGGATCACGCCCATCGAGACGGCACGAGCCGAGCCAACGTTGCGGCCCTCGACCACGGCGTACCCGCAGCGGGTCAGCCCCGGATCGATGCCGAGCACACGACGTACGAACACAGGTTCGCACTGTAGCCGGTCAGATCGAACGGAACGCGGACGCACCGGAGTCAGCGGCGCATGCGATGTCAGTCGGCAGCGGCCGCTTCCATCAGCTCATCGCTGATGTCGAAGTTCGAGAACACGTCCTGGACGTCGTCGTTGTCCTCCAGGGCTTCCATGATCCGCAAGATGGCCCGCGCATCCTTGAGATCGGTCACCGGCACCAAGTTGTCGGCCACCATCGGGGAGTCGGCCGAGATGGTCTCGATCCCCGCCTCCTCGATCTTGCCCTTGACGTCGTACACGTCGGAGGCATCGGTCATGATCCGCCATGCGTCGCCCTCCGCCACGATGTCGTCGGCGCCCGCGTCGAGCGCAGCCATCATCACGTCGTCCTCTGACACGCCGTCGCCGGTGATGATCACACCGCGCCGACCGAATTGCCAGCCGACCGCTCCGGGCTCGGCCATCGAGCCGCCGAGCTTCGTGAACACCTGGCGCACGTCGGCGCTGATGCGGTTGCGATTGTCGGTGAGTACGTCGATGAGCAGCGCCACGCCGCCGGGCGCATACCCCTCGTACATGCTCGTCTCGTAGACGACGCCGTCAGACCCCTCACCGGTCCCCCGCTTGATCGCCCGCTCGATCGCGTCGTTCGGCATCGACGCGGCTTTGGCCTTCTGAACCGCCGTGCGCAGCGTGGCGTTCATCTCCGGGTCGCCGCCGCCCTTGGCTGCGACCTCGACCTGGCGAGCCAACTTGTTGAAGACCTTGCCGCGCTTCGCGTCAGCAGCGCCCTTCTTGTGCTTGATGGTCGCCCACTTGGAATGGCCCGACATGGCGCCTCCTCTTCTGGCTTACGAACGACGAACTCAGAGCGAATCGACGAACAGTCGGTGCAACCGTCCGTCGGGCGTGAGTTCGGGATGGAACGACGCCACCGTACAGCGTCCTTGGCGAAGCAGAACGGGGACTCCCTCGTGCGCTGCGAGCACTTCGACATCTGGCCCGTGCCGTTCCGCGAGGGGTGCACGGATGAACACGGCATGGAAGTCCGCACCGATCCCCTCGACGCAGATGTCGGCTTCGAAGCTCGCGAGCTGACGCCCGTAGCCGTTGCGGCGCACCGTCAGGTCGATCGCGCCGAACGAGCGTTGGTCGGAGCGCCCGTCGAGCACCTCCGAGGCGCACATGATCATCCCGGCACAGGTCCCGAACACGGCCATACCCGCCCGGATGCGTTCGTCGATCGGATCGAACAGGTCGTTCGTCCGCATCAGGTGCGACATCGTCGTGCTCTCGCCACCCGGAATCACCAGGGCGTCGACCTCGTCGAGCTGCTCGGCGGTTCGCACCGCAGGCGCCTCGACGTCGAGTTCGACGAGTCGCTGTTGATGAACCGCGAACGCACCCTGGAGTGCCAGGACGCCGACCTTCGGCGTGGTGGTGCTCACCGAGCGAGCCGGGTCATCCGCAGGGTGCCGAAACAGGACGCCAGAGCTCACCAGCCGCGTTCGGCGAAGTGAACGTTGGTCTCGTCCATGTTGATACCCGTCATCGGCGCGCCAAGGCCGCTGCTCACCTTCGCGAGGATGTGGGGATCGAGGTAGTGAGTCGTGGCCTCGACGATCGCCTTCGCACGCGGCGATGGATCGTCGGACTTGAAGATGCCAGAACCGACGAACACCGCCTCGGCACCGAGCTGCATGGCGAGCGCGGCGTCGGCGGGCGTGGCGAGACCGCCCGCACAGAAGAGCGGAACCGGGAGCTTTCCGGTCTGGTGGATCTCCTGCACGAGGGGAAGCGGCGCCTGCAGATCCTTCGCCCAGCCGAACAGCTCGGCCTGGTCGGCCTGCGTGATCGCCTTGATGTCGCCGAGGATCGAGCGGAGGTGACGAACGGCCTCGATCACGTTGCCGGTACCGGCCTCGCCCTTCGAACGGATCATCGCCGCACCTTCAGCGATG
>JBGCFW010000394.1:0-5267 GCA_045107155.1 Ilumatobacter sp.
GATTGCTTCTGAGTTCTCGGCGAGCTGTGGGCCCAGCACCGGGATCTCTGCCGCCGCGCCGTCGATGAGTTCTTGTCGCAGCTCGTCGTTGTCGCTCAGCACGAAGCCGAGGATCGACACCGCGGCGAGCATCAGCGGAAAGATCGACAGAAAGCCGAAGAACGCCACGAGGGATGCATTTCGGCCGGATAGGTGACGACGCCAGCCGTCCATCATCTCGGCGAAGACGTCGAACCACGCGAACTTCTCCCGATAGTCCATCACCTTGTCGCTCGTGGTCCAGGCCATCTGCATTGTGTACCCGCTGCGAGCGCTTCGCACCAGAGGGGATGTCAGCCGGCGGGGTCACCGAGCCGCGCTGTCGGGCGTGTCAGCCAGTCGCCAATCGATTGGACGATGACCCATCGCGGCGAGTGCGCCGTCGATCTTGCTGAATGGACGGCTGCCCATGAAGCCGTTGTGCGCGGACAGCGGCGAGGGGTGCGCCGACTCGATCACCACGTGCTGGACACCCGATGCCGACGCGGCTGACGCGATGCGCGAGCGTTTCGTGCGGGCGTGGCCGCCCCACAACACGAACACGACGGGGTCGTGGCGCTCGGCGACGACGTCGATGACGCGGTCGGTGAAGGTCTCCCATCCTTTGCCGGCGTGTGACTTGGCCTGCCCGGCGCGCACGGTGAGGGTCGTGTTCAACAGCAGCACGCCTTGTCGAGCCCAGGCTTCGAGATTGCCGTGTTCGGCGATGGCGACACCGAGATCGTCATGGAGTTCTTTGTAGATGTTGCGGAGCGACGGCGGCACCCGAACACCACGCCGCACCGAGAATGCGAGCCCGTGCGCTTGCTGCGGGCCGTGATACGGGTCCTGACCGAGGATCACCACCCGGATGTCCGACAGCGGCGTGAGGTACAGCGCGGCGAACACGTCATCGTGTGGGGGATACACGGTGTGTCGGCGTCGCTCGTCGGCGACGAACGCCTGAAGTTCGTTCCAGTACGGCTCGTCGAACTCCGCTCGTAGCACCGGGTTCCAATCGGTGGTCGCCATGGCGTGCATCATCGCACTCGGCTCGGTCGGGTGCCGCCACGCGAGGAGAGCCGACACCACGCTCCGGGCGGCGGTGCCGACCGGGTCTACGATGACGCCGTGTTCGACCATCTCGACCGGGCGCAGCTCGCCACGTTGCCGACGCCGATCGAACACGCTGGGCGCCCGACCGATGGTGGCCCGAGCCTGTGGATCAAGCGCGACGACCTCACAGGCCTGGGTGGTGGCGGCAACAAGGCGCGAAAGCTCGAGTTCCTCTGCGGCGCTGCCGTCGCCGGTGGCGCCCGCTCGCTGGTGACGGTAGGAGCCGCACAGTCGAACCACTGCCGCATGACCGCCGCTGCGGGCGCTCGACTCGGGTTGGAAAGCCACCTCGTCGTGGCGGGCGATGCCCCAGCCGATGGGATGCAGCCGACCGGGAACCAGTTGCTCTCGACGATGTTCGGTGCGCAGTTGCATCACACGGGTGCTGCCGAGAGCCACTGGGGTGAACTCGAGATCGCACGTGAGGCGCTCACCGACCAGCTCGTCTCCGATGGACTGGCGCCCTATTCGATTCCGATCGGGGGCAGCACGCCGGTCGGTGCGGTCGGCTACGCGCTGGGCTTCGTCGAGCTGGTCGACCAGTTCGAGCGGGCGGGCACGATGCCGACCGCGATCGTGTTCACGTCATCCAGCGGGGGCACACACGCTGGTCTCGTCGCTGGCCGCGCCGCGCTGATCGCGAGCGGACGGCTCACAGCGGCCACGGCACCCGACATCGTCGCGATCGGTGTCGCCAAAGGCGTCAACCTCGGACTTCCCGACGTGGCCGAGCTTGCCGGTCTCGCCATCGACCTGATGGGAGTCGACGCCAGCGTCCGCGCCGACGACATCGAGGTCGACACACGTTGGATCGGCGACGACTACGCGGTGCCCACCGCTGCCGGTGCTGCGGCGATCGACTGGGCAGCCACGAACGGTGGCTGGATCTGTGACCCGGTGTACTCCGGCAAGGGGCTGTCGGGCGCGCTCGGTCAGATCGCCGAAGGGCGCTGGGGCGCCGACGATCACGTCGCGTTCATCCACACCGGCGGTTGGCCCGCGTTGTTCGCCTGATCGAGCCGCCCATTCGGCTCGGTGACTCTCGTGGGGCTCGTAGGCTGGCGCTATGACTGGTTCGATCCTCGACGTCGATCTGTTGGCCTTCGAGAACGGATCCGGCGATCAACGCCGCGCTGTGGTCGACGGCGTGGCGCGCAGCCTCGAAACCGGCTTCGTCTACACGAGCCACGATGTGCCTGACGACCTTCTCGACACCGCCTACGAGATGCTGCGGGAGTTCTTCGAGAAGGCGCCTGACGAGAAGCAGACCGCTGCGGCACCGGGCGCGAACGGGCAGACGGGCTACACCGGTCTCCTGGTCGAGACGGCCGCTTCGAGCGACAAGCCCGACTGGAAGGAGATGCTCAACTGGTCGACCCCGATTCCGTCGGGGCACCCGTTGAAGCGCAAGTTCTCCAACGCGTACCCGGATCAGGTCCTGCCTGAGACGCTGGTCCCCGGGATCACCGAGGTGCTGTACCGGTTCCACGACACGATCGCTGATCTCCAACGCCGCTTCCTCCGCGTGATCGCCGAGGGGATCGGTTGCCACGAGACGTTCTTCGATGACATGGTCCAGGATGGTCCGACGCTCACTCGCGCGATCCGCTATCCGGCGATGTCCGAACTCGACGTCGCGCTGGGCGATGACGGCGAACCCGGCCACGTGTGGGCAGCGGCGCATGCGGACATCAACCTGATCACGGCACTGCCGCGTTCGACGGCGCCCGGCCTGCAAGTCGATGTGAACGGCGAGTGGGTCGACGCGATCCCGCCCGATGGCGGCGTGATCGTCAACACGGGCCTGATGCTCGAACGGCTCACCAACGGTCGTATCCCGAGCGGTTGGCATCGTGTCGTCGCTGCCCCAGGCTTCGAAGGGGAGCGCTACAGCGTCGTGCAGTTCTGCCACCCGCGTCCATGGACCGTGTTGAACCCGGTCTCGTCGTGCTGCACCCCCGAGACTCCGCAGCGCTACAGCGCGATCACCGCGGAGGACGCGCTCGACGAGGTGTTGTACGAGATCAACCTCGTCGAGACCGCTCGGCGCATCGGCTGATCCCTCAGAGGGTCACCGGTGAAACGGTGCTGGTGACGTCAGGTCGTCCTGCATGGCGAGCGCGACCCATACGGGAGTCGGCAGGTCGTACGACTGGCTCCAGTGATCGAGCCGCTCGGTCGATCCTGCGCCGTCGGCACCGAACTGTTCGGCGGGTGCCCAACCGCATGCCTCGTTGGGGTTGATCATCGCCGCCCAACCGGTTGCACCGACCTGTCCTCGGCGACTGATCACCCATTCGGAGTCGATCTCCTCGTCGTCGTCGGTGGTTTCGATGACGACCGAGGGCAGCGGTGGAGCGAGAACCGGCATCGACCAGGGGCCCAGCATGACGCGGCAGCTGTGCTCGAAGAGCGCATCCGAGACCGTGCGGAACGCATCGATCGGCTGGCCGCCGAGGCTGCGGATGCTGACCCGAATGTGAGGCGCGATCTCATCGACGTCGAGCTCTTCGACGCCAGCGGTCGGAACGTTGCCGCGGATCGTCGTGGGGAGCGGGTCGCTGTCGCCCATGAATCCGATGATCTGCCCGGCCCTGACCGTTCGTCCGACCGAGGCGAGCGGAGTGAGTCGATGGTGTGGTGTCGCAGCACCGTCGTCGGTCCCCGGGCTGTCGTCGTTGAAGCCCGAGTAGATGAAGCTGATGCCGAACTCATTCGTGATGGTGACTTCGATCGGCTCCTCGGAGCCAGGTCGATCTGCGACCGAGGTCACGATGCCGTCGCTCATCGACAGGATCGGCTGCAGCTTCACGCCGAACACGATCACCGAGTCGACGACGCCGCACAGACCAGCGTCGACGAGGTCGTCGCGGGTCGGTCCGCCGACGGTCGTGGAGGGCTCGCTGTCGTCCTCGCTGGGTTCCTCGTCGTCGTCGCTGTCGTCCTCGTTGGAGTCTTCGCGGTCACTGGAGGAGGGCGGCTCACACGTCGGGAGAGCGACGCGGCTCGGCCCGAGGACCGGGAACGCGAGGGACTCGGGGGCGAGACCATCGGTCACGGCGGGCGGCGGAGGTGGTGGCGGCGTGGGGTCGGGGTCGTTCGTCGTCGACGAGGCGGCGAGGCCGAGGGGCCGTGGCGTGATCAGCTCACCCGAGAACGATGCGTAGATCGAGAGCCACCTCGCCTGGTACTGCCGCACGGTCAGCTTGTTCCCGTTCTCGGGCTTCGGGACGAGGTCCATCCAGACGGTCTCGCGCGCGGCTCGCGGGTAGTACCACATGACCGGGATCATCGAGATGTCCCCACCGAACTCCTCCAGGAACTGCCGCACGTCCTTGACAGCGCGCTCGTCCTGGATGGCGGGGGGTGCGAGGTAGGCGTGCTGGTAGCCGCGATAGTTGGCCCACGTCGACTCGATGAACTGATAGGCGCCCGATGCATTCCCGGCGTTCGGGGGGATGGTGTAGTCGTTGCGCGACTCGAGGTGCCGGATCGAGGCGAGGATCGCTCGGAGCTCGTTGGGCACCGGTTCGGCGGTCGGGGGGTCGGGCACCGGGACGGATGTCGTGGTCGCCGGCGTCGATGTGTCGACGACGTCGGCGGGCGCGCCCTCCGGCTCCGAATCCGTGCCCGTCGAGGGCTCGTTCTCCGTTGGTGGCTCGGTCGGCGCCGGCGTCGGGAGCAGCGTGGTCGGCGGCGCCGGGTCGAGGCTCGGGGCCTCGATCGTGTCGGTGGGTGACCCGCCGTCGGCCTCCGGCGCCGCACTCGCCACGAGCGGGATGCTCACCAGTGAGGCGACGAGAACAGCGAGTACCGATGCTCGGCGTCGATGGGTCGATGTGCGGGCGCGGGCCACCCGGGTGTCGTCGAAGCGCTGCGGGTGCGGAGTGGGTGCGGTCATGACGTCGGGGTCTCGTCACCCTTCGACCGTCCGGGACGCTCGGATTCGTCAAGACGGTCAGAGCCGGAGCGATGTGGTTCCCGCAGGCGGTCCGGACACTACGTTCGGGGTCGATGGTCGATGGACGCGAGGCGGGCGAGCAACCCGAGACCCCGACAACGGAGCCTGGTCGCGATTCTGACGAGCCCCAGACGCCCGCTGAGGCGCCGCAGTCGGCCCGGCAGCCGAGCGC
>JBGCFW010000395.1:0-15754 GCA_045107155.1 Ilumatobacter sp.
CACGATCATCAACGTCGGCATCGCCTTCTCGGCGATTCCGGACTTCGTCGCCGGCGTGTTTCTGCTCGCCTTCCTCGCCGTTCCGGTCGACTTCTTCAAGGTGCAGGGTGCGGCACCGCCCGACTCGAACATCCTGATCCAGATCCAACACCTGCTGCTCCCAGTGCTGGCGGTCTTGATGGTGTACTTCGGCTACATCGCCCGTGTCACCCGAGCAGGCACGATCACCGCTCTCGACTCCGACTATGCCCGAACGGCCTTCATGCGTGGTCTGTCGACGCCTGAGGTGTTCCGCAAGCACATCGCTCGCAACGCGCTCCAGCCGACGGTGGCAGTGCTCGGTACCCAGCTCGGCTACCTGTTCGGAGGCATGGTCGCTCTCGAGCGGGTCTTCGGGTATCAGGGTGTCGGCAACCTCATCCTCCGCGCGGTCGACCGCGCTGACTATCCGGTGCTCCGGGCCGGCGTCCTCGCCGTGGCGATCATCTACATGCTCGCCACCCTCGGCGCTGACCTTCTGATCGCGTACATGAATCCGAGAGCCCGCCAATCGTTGGGAGACAACTGATGAGTGACACCACGCCTCCCGTCGAGTCCGCGTCGCCCGGTGAGGACGACGGCACGAGCCAGAAGCCGGCTGCAGCCATCGAGACCTCGGCGCCCGCGGAGGGCAAGAAGCAGATCCGCAAGGAACAACTGCGTGTGCTCTACCGGAGCCCGGGCTTCATCGTCGGCGTGCTCATCGTGGGCTTCTGGATCCTGGCGAGCATCGTCCCCGGCCTGCTCACAGCATTTGAGCCGAAGGAGTTCGTCGAGGCCGGTCCCCGCGTCAGCCCGAACTCCGACGCCTGGCTGGGCACCGACCGCAACGGTTGGGACGTGTACACCCGCGTGATCTACGGCGCCCGCAAGATCCTGACGATCGCTCCCGTGGCGACCGCTCTGGCGATCGTCGTCGGCACGTTCCTCGGGCTCGTGATGGGCTACTACAAGGGATGGGTCGACGAGATCCTGAGTCGCGTCGTCGAAGCGGTCCTCTCGATTCCGGTCATCTTGATGGCGATCGTCGTGATCTTCACCTTCGGTCGTTCGACGGTCGTGATCATCGGCACCATCGCGGTGTTGTTCGTCCCCGCCATCACGCGCACGATTCGGTCGGCGGCGATCGCCGAATCCGATCTCGACTACGTGATGTCAGCGAAGATGCGTGGCGAATCCGGCTTCTTCATCGTCACGAGAGAAATCCTTCCCAACGTCATCCCGCTCGTCGTGGTGGAAGGAACCGTGCGCCTCGGCTACGCCATCTTCACCTACACCACGCTGGCCTTCCTGGGCTTCGTCGGTGGCAACATCACCGATGCCGACTGGGGCATCGACGTGGCACAGAACTACGAGCAGATCGCACGTGACATCTGGTGGCCCTCCATCTTCCCGGCAGCGGCCATCGCCAGTCTGGTGATCGGGGTCAACCTGATCGCAGACTCGATCGACAAGGCAGTGAAATCATGACCATGACAGAGCCGAACACGGCTGCATCCGGCGAGCCAGACTCCCAGGCGGCACTGTCCGTCGATGGTCTCGAGATGTCGTACCTCGTTCGCGGCACACCGCGCAAGGTCCTCCGTGGCGTCACGTTCGACGTGCGACAAGGCGAGGCGTACGGTCTCGTCGGCGAGTCCGGCTGCGGCAAGTCGACCACTGCGGACGCAGCGCTTCGATACCTGCCCAGCAACGGCGTCATCGATGCCGGCCATGTGCTGTCCGGCGGCGAAGACCTCACGGCCATGTCCGCGGGCGAACTCCGTGAGTTCCGTGCGACCAGTGCCTCGATGGTGTTCCAGGACCCGGTTCAGGCGGTGAACCCGGTCCTGAAGATCGGGCGTCAGGTGGCCGAGTCGTTCGAGGTGATGGGTCAGTCGAAGAAGGAAGCCCAGATCTCGGCACTGGACGCGCTCAAGCGCGTCCGAATCGCCGCGCCCGAGAGTGTGATGGAGCGATACCCGCATCAGCTCTCCGGGGGCATGCTCCAGCGGGTTGTCATCGCGATGGGACTCGCATGTGACCCGACGCTGTTGGTCCTCGACGAGCCCACCACCGGCCTCGATGCCACGGTCGAAGCAGAGGTGCTCGACCTCGTACGCGATCTTCGGGCAGAGCTGAACTCGGCGATCCTGCTGATCGCGCACAACCTGGGGGTGATCCGGTCGATGTGCGATCGGGTGGGTGTGATGTACGCCGGGCGAGTCGTCGAGGAGGGCACTGTCGACGAAGTGTTCGACAACCCGAGTCATCCGTACACCAAGGGACTGCTCAACTCGATCCCTCGCCACGGACTCCAGAAGACCGACCGCAAGCTCTTCGCGATCCCCGGCACGGCGCCGCAGATCGGTGCGAACCTGCCGACGTGTACGTACATCGATCGCTGCCCGATCGCGACCGAGTTGTGCCGCGACGAGGTGCCGCCGGTGATCCAACGCAGCGATGGCCACTGGACGCGCTGCCACCACGCTGACCGGATCGCAGATGTTCCGGAGCCGGAAGAGACCGAGGTCGCATTCGACGTCGGTACCGAGCAGGTGATCGGTGTCGAGGGAGTCTCGAAGACCTTCCGCCAACGGGGCCACGAGGTCCCGGCGCTGGTGGGCGTCGATCTCGGGTTCGCCGAAGGTGAGACCCTCGGGCTGGTCGGCGAGTCGGGATCGGGCAAGTCCACACTGGCCAAGACGATGCTCGGCGTGCACGCACCCGATGAGGGTGGTGCGATCACCCTGCGCGGCCGCAAGATGGCCGACAAGGCGACCGATCGGATCGAGGAATCGGTGCGTGCGGTGTCGATGGTCTTCCAGAACCCCGACTCCGCGCTCAACCGAGCTTGGACCGTTCGGCGGATTCTCCAACGCAGTGTCGTCCGTCTGACCGGTGTGAAGGGCAAGGAGGCCGATCGCCGTGTCGAGGAGGTGGCTGCAGCGATGCAGCTCACGCCGCGTCACCTCGACATGCGTCCCCGACAGCTCTCTGGCGGTCTCAAGCAGCGCGTCGCGATCGCTCGTGCGTTTGCAGGAGACCCGGAAGTCGTGGTCTGCGACGAGCCCACCTCGGCGCTCGACGTGTCCGTGCAGGCGGCGATCCTGAACCTGCTGGCGCAGCTGCAGAACGAGGAGCGCTCGAGCTACCTCTTCATCAGCCACGACATCGGCGTGGTCCGCTACCTGTCGGACCGCATCGCGGTCATGTACCTCGGTCGGATCATGGAGATCGGCGAGACCGCCACGATGTTCGCCGGGGTGAACCATCCGTACACCGAAGCCCTGCTGTCTGCTGTTCCGAGCGTGGACGGCATCGCCGAGGACCGGATCCCACTGGCGGGTGAGATTCCGTCGCCGGCGAACCCGCCATCGGGCTGCGTGTTCCACACGCGCTGTCACCGAGCGATCGAAGGGCTGTGTGAGGTCACCGAGCCGCAGATGGTCGAGATCGGCCCGGGACACAGCATCAAGTGTCACCTCACCGTCGAGCAGCTGCGTGAGGAGCTCCACGTCGACCCCACCGCCGAGCTCGCCTGAGTCGACGCCGATCGGCTCAGCCGGGTCGGTCGGTGTCCGCGAGCCGACGCCGTTCGAAACCTCGAGCGCAGACGTCGAGGCCCCATGCGAGCATTGCGAATGGGTTCTTCGCACTGGCCGCTGTTCGACCTCGAGGTGCGCACGCCTCGACTCACGTTGCGCTATCCCGATGACGCACTGCTCGTCGAGATGCTCGACGTCGCGGCGGCGGGCGTCCACGACGACGACTTCATGCCCTTCGAGGTGCCCTGGACGCGTCACGAGCCGCCGAAGCTCCAACAGGAGGCGCTCCGCTTCCACTGGAGCTGTCGCGCCGAGGCCTGCAGCGAGCTCTTCCGGTTGCCGCTGGCGGTGATCGTCGATGGAGCCGTCGTCGGCTCGTCGGAGATCGCCGCCCGCGGATTCGGCGTCAGCGGACAGTTCGGGACGGGTTCCTGGCTCGGGCAAGGCTTCCAGGGGCGGGGCCTCGGGACCGAGATGCGGCTCGCCACGTTGCACCTCGGCTTCGATGGCTTCGGTGCGAGCGCCGCTCACACCAGCTTCTGGTTCGACAATGCCGCGTCGGAAGCGGTGACTCGAAAGCTCGGCTACACGCCGAACGGTGTGTTCGTGAGCAGTCGCGAGGGGCACGCGGCAGCGCAGCACCACTACACGATGAGGCGCGAGCACTTCGCGACCCTGCGTCGTGCGGACATCACACTCGCCGGTGTCGACAGCGCCCGCGACTTCCTTGATCTGCGGGACGGCCCGAACGGTTGACCCGGTGCCGGGAGAGCCGGGCGGCCGCTCAGGCCCTGATGACCCACTCCACTCCGTCGGCGGTGTCGCGCACTTCGATGCCTGCCGCGTCGAGGCCGTCGCGCACGGCATCGGACACGGCGTAGGCCTTTTCCTCGCGGGCGACGCGTCGGGCCGCCAATGCTGCGTCGACCACCGGGCCCAGCACCTCGCGTGCATCGCGTAGGCCGCCGGTGGCAGCGTCGCCGAGCTTGACGATCATCGAGCGAAGTGCGCGCCGCGCCTGGTCCATCTCGTCGGATTGGAGGGTGTCGGCGGACCACTCGACGATGGCGGCGTCGAGATCGAGGATCGCGGCAACCGCGGCCGACGAGTTGCCCGCCGCGATCGCCGAGTTGAACTGCTGCTCCAACTCGCGAGCCGTCCCACCGAGCGACACCGATGGCTCGGCGACGGGCTCAACGGGCGTGATTTCCGTCGGGACGGTGTGTTCGGAGCTCGTCGGGGCAACTGTGTCACCGCCGGAGCGGATCACATCGAGTGCGATCGTCGTGCCCGACTCGTGGCGAAGCGAGACGCCATCACGACGAAGCGTGAGACCGCCCTTGCCGACGATCTCCGCGGTGTCGGCGTCGAGGTCGATGATCACGCCCGTGTGTTCGTCGAGGCCGAGCACGAAGGCGTCGGCGGGTAGTTCGGGTTCGAGCATCTTCAAGCGGCGCTCGCCGAGATAGCACGCCGACGTGTCGTGATTGCCGCCCTCTTGATTGTCGTAGTGCGGGATGACCGCCGCGTTGATGCCGAGCTCGGCGAGAAGATCGAGGCCTGGCTCCCACCACGGGTCCATCCCGACCTTGTAGATCTCGTACACGGGCACGGTCGAGCAGCCGAGCGTGAGTGCTGCGGCGGAGGAGAAGACGAGTGCTCCGCCTCCGCCGTCGGCTGCGGGACTCAGTTTTTCGGCCAGGATCTCGCGTAAGCCGGTGCGTCGCCACTGGCGCAGCGCGAAGGTCGGGCTCCCCGGCCCGGCGAACACCCAGTTGGCATCGCGAATCTTGGTCATCGCGGTTTCGATCGCTGCGGTGTCGCCCGTATCGGTGCGGGTGAGCCCGGCGACGGCCACGTCTTGGCCCATGCCGTCACTGAAGTACTTCGTGGTGGCCGCAGCCAGGATCGGCGCGTTCTCCTGGAAGCCGAACGGGGTGTCGAGCATCACGGGCCGCGCGGGCTCGCCAGCGGCCTGTAGCCGCTCGAACACGCTCCGGTGGGGAGTCTTCATCGTGGGGGCGGTCTCGCCGGATCCCATGATCACGAGGAGGCGGGGAAGGGTCATCGAAGGATCTCCGTGTCGGGGTGTGTGAGCGTGGTGTCGATCGCCGAACGGGCGAAGAAGTCCGGCTCCGTGGACGACGCGTGCAACAGATCGGTCACGAGTTCAGGATGCTGAGCATGGACATCGTGGTGTGCGGGCCGGAACCAGTGTGCACGGCCATGGGGGAGCGCGGCGACTGCGTGTTCGACGGCGTCCGACTTCGAGGAGGTCCAGTTGACATCCCCGGTGTCGGCAGGGACGAGCAACACGTTGGTGGCGACGTTCGGGTAGACCTCGCTCGGTCGGTGTTCCCACAGCCCCCGCAGCACGGTCAGATGGCGTTCGGCGGTGAGCCAGGGAGCGATGGTCCCGTCCGTGCGCACTTCGAAGTTCGCCATCGTTCCGGCGCGTCCTTCGGCGGGCCAATCGGCGGCGGACCGGCTCAGCCAACCTTCCATGATCTCGAGTCGGGTGCCCGCGAGTTGCGGCGGAGCGAGTGCTCGAGCGCAGTCCTCCCACTCCGGGAAGGCCGATTGGAGGTCGATGAACCCACCATCGACCGGGACGACCTGTCGGACGAGTTCAGGGTGGCGGTGGCCGAGTTCCAGGACGACGTTCCCGCCCCATGATTGACCGGCGACTGCCGGGGTCTGGAGGTCGAGGTCGCCGATGAGCAGCGCGAGGTCGTCTGCGCACGCGGCGACGTCGTAGCCGTGATCGGGCTTGGAGGACCGTCCATGGCCGCGTTGATCGACGGTGACCACACGATGTCCGAGCGCGGCGAGCCGGCGGGCCACACCGTCCCAGAGCCGAGCATTCGACGCGAGGCCGTGGGTGAGCATCCAATCGGGACGTGTCGGGTCGGTTCCGTTCGGCCGCTCCCAGCGCAGGACGTGGAGCTCGACCCCCGAAGCGAGGGCGCGCATCTCGTGCACCGGTTCGATGGTCGCGGTGACTTCGTGGTCAGGTGGAGGCGGCATCACGGATCCGTTCGATGAGTTCGAGCATCTCGATGGAACGCTCGGGTGGGCGCGGCCATTCCGCAGCGCCGGTCACAGCGTCGGCGAACGCCTCGATCATCGCGCGATACGGATCGTTGGCATCAGCGATCGACACGACCTTCTTCACATGGTCCACCTCGAGGTCGAGCTCGCGTTGGTCGGCGCCGCCGGTGAATGCTTCGGAACGGACGCTGAGGGTCCCGGCCGTTCCCGAGACGCTCAGGATCTGTGCCTCGTCGTCAACGAATGAGCAGGTGACCGTCGCACGACGACCGTCGTTCCAGCTCAGTGTCGCCTCGGTGGTTGCGTCGACGCCTCGGTCGGTGAACGTCGACGTCGCTTCGACGGTGTCCGGCGCCGCACCGAAGAGAGCGACCGCGGGGCCCAGGCAGTAGATCCCCACGTCGAGCAGCGCGCCGCCACCCTGTGCAGGGTCCCAGCGATAGTTCGACGACTCGCCGGGGCCGATCGTGAACGTGAAGCGGGCATCGATGTTCCCGACGGTCCCCAGGTCGGCGGACCGAGCAACGGTCATGACACGCTGGTACCGACGAGAGAAGGGCGACATCCAGGCCTCGGCAAGGATCACGCCGGCAGCGGCACAGGCCTCAGCCATCGCCCGAGCGGTATCTGCATCAGCGGCGAGCGGCTTTTCGCACAGCACGTGCTTGCCGGCGGCGGCCGCCTTCTCGGTCCACTCTCGATGCATACCGTTCGGCAGCGGGATGTAGACCGCCGTGACGTCGGGGTGTTCGAGCACCGCCTCATACGACGCAACATCGCTCGACGCCCAACGTTGTGGAACGGCCCGACTCCGTGATGCCGCTGCCGCGAGATGCGCGTTGCGGGACTGCGCGATGCCGGGGAGTACCGCCGCGTTGGCGACGAACGAGTTGGCGCCGATGACGCCGAAGCCGACGGACGGTTCCGTCACGAGAGTTCGATCAGCTCCCCGCCGTTCGCTCCAGATCGATGAGCGGCCTCGAGGACCCGAACGACGTCGCGTGATTGCTCGGGTCGAACCGCCAGTGCTTCGCCGAGCAACAGGTGGTCGGCGAGGTTGCGGTGGAAGCCCCAGCCAGGGTGGGGCGCCGGAGAGACCTGTGAGGTGATGATGCCGTGGTCGCCGTCGTAGCGCGCGAGGGTGAGATCGACCGGGCGCTCGGCATGGTGTGAGACGTGTGCCTGGAAACCGCGTCCTGGCGTGACCGAATCCTGACGGACCGGCTCGTAGTGCCCCTCGAGCGTGCCGGCGGTTCCTTCGATGTGGAACTTGGGGCGGCGTACCGCGCACACGTCACTCTGGCGGAACGTGGCTTCGCGGCCGTCTTCCCACTGCATCCAGACCGAGAGCTGGTCGACGTTCGACGAGTCGTGCCACACCCGAGTGTGTGCCGAGCACAGAACCTTGCGCGGTGCGACGCCGAAGTGCTGGATGATCCAGTCGATGTGATGCGATCCCCAGTCGTACACGGCTCCGCCCGACACGCTGTCCTCTGAGTGCCATGCGCGGCACGGATGCTCGAACCCGCCGACGAACGTCTCGATGTTGAACACCTCCCCGAGGTCGCCGCGATCCATCAATCGGCGGATCGCTAGCCAGTCGGTGTCCCAGCGCCGGCTCTGGTGGACGGTGATCGTTCGGTCGACGCTCTGAGCGGTTCGGATCAGTTCGTCGGCGTCGGCCTCGGTGAGGCACATCGGCTTTTCGACGACCACGTGCTTGCCGGCGCGTAGAAGCTCGAGTGCGAGCTCGGCGTGGTGGACCGGGGGAGTGGCGACGATCGCGATGTCGACGCCGTCGTCGGCGGCGAGCGATGTGCCCGAGATGTGCCCGCGCAGATCGGGGAAGTCGTCGCGGGCGGCGTCGAGCCGGTCGGCCGAGCTGTCGGCTGCGGCGACGAACGACAGCCCGGCGGTCTCGGTCGCAGCGAGGCCATGGAGGTACCCCATTCCGCCGAAAGGCCCGTAGCCGACGACGGCGACACCGAGATCATCGGTTGCGCCGGCGGGAAAGTCGGAGCGGAGGAGGCGGCGGACGAAGGGGCCGAGTGTCGAATGCGCGAGCAGCGCGTCCGCATCGTCCACGCCTGCGGTGACCACGCGGCCAGCGCCGATCGTGCGCACCACCATCGTGGGCTGGTGAGCGAACCGAACGCTGGTTGTCGCAGCGACCTCCGTGGAGTCGCACGGTGCGACTGTGGTGAGGGCCGTGATCAGCGGAACTTCGCCATCGAGGCGAACCGACTCCGGTCGAGCTGCGAGCGTCACGAACCACTCGGTCCGGGGGAGGGGGGTCTCCCAGGTCGCTCCCGCAAGGCGTTGGGCGTTCTCGTCGCCTGGTGACGGGAGCACGAGGACGGAGCCGCCGGAGCGAGCGTGGGCTTCGAGTTCGTCGACGGCGCTCGCGTCGAGACGCCCGGTGACGACCCGAAGGGTGATGGGTGCAGAGGTCATGGTGGTGAAATACTCACTTCGCAGTGGAGGTGGTGTGGGGCGGAGGGTACTGCTCGCCGCGAGGCGCCGGCCGAGCGCAGCGTGACGGGCGTCTTGAGAAGATCTTGAAAGAAGTCCGAGTTTGCGAGCTGGACGCAACTACGATCACAGCATGCGTTCGAAAGGTGTTCCGGTTCTCGCTCTTGCTCTCGTCGTCGCTGCATGCGGAGGTTCGGATGATTCCACGAGCGACGGCGGTGCTGCCGAGCCGAGCGCAGGATCCGATGAAGGATCAGTCGAATTGACCGTGGTCACCACCGTGGCGCCGATCACGTCGATCGCTGCGAATGTCATCGGTGATCGGGCTGACATCGTCGGAATCGTGCCCGAGGGGACCAATTCGCACACGTTCGAACCGCCGCCTTCGGCTGCCGAGGTGCTCTCGGGTGCTGACGTCGTGTTCATCAACGGTCTGCAACTCGAGGAGCCGACCAAGGAGTTGGCCAACGCCAACCTCGCAGATGGTGTGCCGCTGGTCGAACTCGGCGACGAAACGATCGACCCCGAGCAGTACAAGTACGACTTCTCGTTCCCCGAGTCCGATGGCAAGCCGAACCCGCACCTGTGGACCGACCCCACGCTGGTCAAGGTCTACGCCGACATCATCCTCGAGACGATGATCGAGGTCGACCCTGACGGTGAGAGCGAGTACACCGCGAATCACTCGGCGTTCGTCGATCTGGTCGACGAGTTCGACGCCGCGGTGACCGAGGCCTTGAACACCGTGCCCGAGGAGATGCGCAAGCTCGTCACCTACCACGATGCGTATGCCTACTTCGCCGACACCTACGGGTGGACCGTTGTCGGGGCGATCCAGCCGTCGGACTTCGGCGAGCCCACGCCGTCAGAGGTGGTGGCTCTGATCGAACAGATCGAGGCCGAAGGTGTCCCAGCGGTCTTCGGGTCCGAGGTCTTCCCGTCGCCGGTGCTCGAGCAGGTGGCCGCAGAGACCGGTGCGGAGTACATCGACGATCTTCGTGACGACGACCTGCCAGGCGAGCCGGGCGACGAGGAGCACTCGTGGCTCGGCCTGATGAAGTTCAACTTCATCACGATGACCGAGGCGCTCGGAGGCGATGCGTCGGCGCTCGAGCCCTTCGAGGTCCGCAACGTGGCTCCCGACGAGGCTGAGTACCCCCAGTGATCGACATCGTCGTCGAACCGCTGATCGCGGCCGACGGAGTCACGATCGACTACGGCGGTGACCCGGTGGTCGTGGATGTCGACCTGGTCGTCGAAGCCGGCGACCTCGTCGGCATCGTCGGCCCATCGGGCTCTGGCAAGACGACGTTGATGAAGGCACTGCTCGGGACGGTCCGTCCCCGAACCGGAACGGTGTCTCGTGCCCCGGGCGTCTCGGTGGGCTTCGTGCCGCAGGTCGAGCGGATCGATTGGAATTTCCCGGTCACCGTCGCCGAATGCGTGGCGATGGCTCGGTCGAAGGGGCTGCGCTGGCCCTGGATCACGCGCGGCGAGCGCGCCGAGATCGAGCAGGTGCTCGACCGTCTGGGCCTGCACGGCCTCGGGCCCCGACACATCCGCGACCTCTCCGGTGGCCAGCAACAGCGAGTGTTCCTCGCCCGCGCGCTCTTCACCGGGGCCGACGTGATCTTCCTCGATGAACCGACGTCGGGCCTCGACGTCCGCACACGCCATGAGGTGCTCCACCTGCTCGGCGACCTCAACGACGACGGCGTCACCGTCGTGTTGACCACGCACGACCTCAACGGCATCGCCACGCACCTCCCCAAGCTCGTCTGCCTCAACCGCAGTGTGATCGGCGCGGGGGCCCCAAGCGAGGTGCTCGTGCCGGAGGTGCTGGAGGCGACCTACGGGTCACCGATGCAGATCCTCGAGCACGGCGGCATGCGTGTGGTCGTCGATGGCGGTCCCGATGGCAGCGTCATTCCCTTCCGGTCGCGATCGGCCGCGGGTGGATCATCGTGATGGGTCGTTGGCGATGAGCTGGGCGGAACTCACCGCTCCGTACGCCTTCGAGTTCTTCCGCAACGGCGTGTACGTCGCGACGATGGCGGGCGCACTCTGCGGGTTGGTCGGCTGCTACGTCGTGCTGCGGAACATGAGCTACATCGGGCACGGGCTCTCCCACGCCATCTTCGGTGGCTACGCGGCAGCCGGATTGATCGGAGTGAACTTGTTCCTGGGCGCCGGGCTCTGGGGTGTCGTCACAGCGCTCGCTATCGGCGGCATCGTTCGACGGCGCCCGATCGGCTCCGATGCCGCGATCGGCGTCGTCACGACGGCATCGTTCGCACTGGGCATCGCGCTGGTCGAACGATACGGCTCGCCGGATCGAAGCGCTGACGCACTGCTGTTCGGCAACGTGCTCGGGGTGCGGTCGAGCGATGTGTGGATCGTCGGCGGGGTCTCACTCGTCGCCATCGTGTTCATCCTGGTCGGCTACCGCCCGCTGTTGTTCACCACCTTCGACGAAGAGGTCGCCAATGCGACGGGCGTGCGCACCACCTTGATCGACACGCTGCTGATGGTCGTGCTCGCCGCAACGGTGCTGGCCACGATGAACGTCATGGGCGTCACGTTGATCGCAGCCACGCTCGTGGTGCCGGCGGTGGTTGCCCGAATGCTCACCGACAGCTTCTCCAGAATGCTGGCGTTGGCGACGGTGATCGGAGGGCTGGCGGGCTTCGGCGGGATGAACCTCAGCTATCACCACGATCTCCCGTCCGGGTCGACGATCGTGCTCGTGGGCACAGGCTTCTTCGTGATCGCCTACATCGGCGGCGGACGCCTTCGCAGGCGCGCCGGCACCGTCGCACACGCGCACTGAATCGGCCGTGTAGCTTCCGATCATGCGACCAGAGGGGACGAGCGCGTTCGACATGCGTTCGTGGCCGCCCGAAGAAGCCGAAGAGGCACTTCGAGCACACGGCTGCCGTGTCACCCAGCCTCGGATCGCCGTGCTCCAGGCGCTGCTCCAACTCGGTGGCACGGTCGACACACCGACTCTGACGAAGCGCGCTGCGGCCCTCGCTCCGGGCATTCACGAAGCGACGGTGTACCGCACCGTCGCGACGCTGATCGAGGCGGGAATCGCCAGTCACGTCCACGCTGGGCACGGACCGTCGCTCGTTCGCCTCGGTGGAGACGATCGCCTGGTCGCAGTGTGCGCACGCTGCGGTCGCATCGAACGGGTGCCAACCGCCCCGATCGACGAGCTGGTGGGCACGATGCGGACCGAGCTCGGGTTCAAGCTCGAGCCCGGACACTTCGCCCTCGAAGGCGTGTGCACACACTGTCAGGACTGAGGCCCCGAGGTCCGAGAACACGACGGGATATGTTCACCGGATGGGACGTCAACGTCGAGGCGCGCAGGTTCGAGGACTGACGGTGAGCGGCCGATGAGTGCTCGGCGCTTCATCCAGGTCGACGTGTTCGAGTCCGGGCCGCTGTCGGGCAATCCGCTCGCGGTCGTGCTCGACGGCGACGGGTTGTCGACGGAACAGATGCAGCAGCTCACCGACTGGACCAACTTGTCCGAGGCCACGTTCCTGCTCCCTCCCACAGATCCATCCGCCGACTACCGCGTTCGGATCTTCTGTCCGGGTCGGGAATTGCCGTTCGCCGGACACCCGACACTTGGTTCGTGCCACGCGTGGCTGTCCGCCGGGGGGCGCCCACACACCACGGATCGCGTGATTCAGGAGTGCGGCGCAGGGCTCGTCGAGGTGCGTCGCGATGGCGAGCGCTTGTCGTTCGCGGCACCGCCGATGACCCGGTTCGGTCCGGTCGACGACGAGTTGCTCGCACAACGCCTCGAACACCTGTCGATCGACCCGTCAGCGGTCGTGGACGTGTCGTGGATCGACAATGGACCGGGTTGGATGGGCGTGCGGCTCGCCTCCGCTGCCGAAGTGTTGGCCGTGCCACTTCCGGCAGCCTCGCTTCCGGGTTTCGACGTCGGTCTCGTCGGTGCCCACCCGCCCGGGTCCGAGTGCGCGATCGAGGTTCGAGCGCTGTTCGCCGATGCCCGCGGCAGTGTGCGAGAGGACCCGGTCACCGGAAGCCTCAATGCGTCGGTCGCGCAGTGGCTGCTCACCACCGGGGAGCTGACGGCGCCCTACGTCGCCGCACAGGGGCAGGTCATCGGGCGGGCAGGGCGAGTCTTCGTCGACACAGACGGTGACACCGTGTGGGTCGGTGGCCGATCGACGACGGTCATCGACGGCTCGATCGACGTCTGACCGCACACGATTCCGTGCCGTCGAGGTCGCTCGGTCAGGCGGCCTTCAGCGCCTCCATGACACCTCGCCAGCGATCTGGATCGGCGTGGTAGGGGGCGTAGAAGCTGAGTCGCTGGATGACGTCGCCGTAGCGTGACGAGAGCTCGGGTGCGATGCCCTCGGGCTCCGCAACCACGGCAAAGGTGTTGAGGATCTCGTCATCGATGCGGGTGCCCATCTGGTCCCACTCGCCTTGCTTCGACAACGCGTTGAGCTCGTCCTGCAACCCGCCCCAACCGTGCATCTCGAGCACGGGCCGATACGCAGGCGTCGATCCGTAGAACGCGATCTGCTTGCGGGTTGCGACCGCTGCTTTCTCCATCTCCTCATCGGTGTTGCCGGTGACGACGAACGACGGTCCGACGATCTCGAAGCCCTCGAGGGTCTTTCCGACCTTTGCTCGACCGCGTTCGAGGGCTGGGATCGTGACCTCGCGAAGGTACTTCTCGGTGGTGAAGCCATGGCAGATGAACCCGTCGAATGCCTCACCGGCGACTTCGGTCATCAACGGACCCACGCCCGCGAGGAACATCTTCGGAGGTCCGAAGCCGTCGAGGTCAGCGGGGTCGGGCGAGAACATCGGGGTCATCAGCGTGTGGGTGTAGAACTCGCCGCGGAACTCGAGCTTCTCGCCGGTCAGCCACGTGTTCCAGATCGCGCGCATCGCGAGCGCCATCTCACGCATGCGAGCTGCCGGCTTGCTCCACTCCATCGAGAAGCGCTTGGTGATGTGCGGCTTGATCTGGCTGCCGAGCCCGAGCACGAATCGCCCCTTCGAATACGCCTGGAGGTCCCACGCGGTGTTGGCGAGCGTCATCGGTGACCGGGCGAATGCCACGGCGATCGAGGTGCCGATCTCCATCTCCTCGGTGTGCTCCGCGGCGAGCAGGAGCGGCAGGAACGGGTCATGGGCCATCTCGGCGGTCCAGGCCCCCGAGTAGCCAGCCGCCTCGACCTCCTTCGCGTTCCGGGCGACGCTGGTCAGGTCGATTCCGATGTTGCCGTCGATCTTCATGACGCGAAGCTAGGTCGGGACGGATGTCGGAACGAACTCAGAGCGACCAGTGAGGAGGTCAGGAGACGACGATCTCGAAGAGCGCGATCCCCGAGTCCTCGAGCAGAAACGTGAACGTTCCCGCAGTGTCAGCGCGGAGCACCAACTGGGCCGAGTCGGCTCGAGTGGGTTCGCGCAACTCCGTGCCATCGAGGGTGAGGATGTCGTCGAGGTCGGTCACGACGCTGTAGGCGACGATCGAACCTCGTTCCACGCTTTCAGAGCCTGTCGCTCCCGTGAGGCGACCGCCGAGGTACCGCGTCTCGAACGTGATGTCGGCGTTGGCGAGGTCGATCTCGCCGGGTTCTGCGTCGGGTCGATTGCGAAACTCTTCTTCGGCTTCTTCAACGGCGTCGCGGACGTCGGGGTCGTCGATCGAGACGTCCTCGTCGTCCTCGATCTCCTGCGGCGTGAGATCCTCGACATCTGGGGTCGGGGCTGACTCGTCGTCAGAGGACTGGCTTCCCGACGACCCGCCCGAATCCGAGGCGGCGTCGGAATCGCCGTCGCTGGAACCACCGTCGGGCTGCGCAGCGACATCGTTGTTCGGGGTGGCGCTGCTGTCAGCAGTCGCTGTCTCGTCGACCGTGTCCTCGAGATCGCTGCTCGCGCCGCCGATCCGTTCGTCGTTCACATCGATCTCCGTGAACGCGGCATCGCCGTCATCATCGATCACGGTCGGCGTGGGCGCCGCGGCGGGCTCAGGGGCCGACGAGCATCCGGCAGCGATGACCGCCACGGCGAAGCAGATCGCAGCGGAACGGCGACGATGCGACGAGGAGGCGATACGGGTCATGGGGGTGACTGTCGGGGAGAGGTGATGTCGGTCAAGGGACGTCCGCGATGCGATGGACTCCGGAACACTCGCCGCGGGGTGGCGCCGGCAGGCGGTGAGGACAATCCTCGCGCGCGATCAGGTGCAGGGGACGTCGGTGAGGGTTGCGTCCTGGCGCGAACGGATGACGATCGACAGCCCGACGGGTGCATCTCCGGTCCATGTGAGCTCGGTATCCGCCTTGACCGTCTTGCGCCAGCGCTCGTCGATCCGAACCTGGTAGGCGCCGGTGCTGTCCGTGGGCTCGCCGGGAACGGGGGTCCACACCACGGTCGCGGTGTCGCCGATTCGCTCGGTGATCATGCACGTGGAGGCGATCGGCGGCGGCGGCGGATCGAAGGTGTTCTCACAGGTGATGTCGGTCACGACCCAGTCGGGGCGAGTGCGTAGCACGATGATCGAATCAGTCCCCGCAGGGCCGGTCCAGGTGAGTGTTGCGTCCGGAGCGATACCGGCGCGCCAGCTCCCGTCGACGAACACGCTGTAGTTGTTG
>JBGCFW010000396.1:0-5132 GCA_045107155.1 Ilumatobacter sp.
TCCCCGAGGTGCACCACCCGCTCCGGCTGAACCCGGCGCCGAGCGATCGTCTCGTCGAGCAGCCCGTGCGCTTTCCCGCATCGATGGTCGAGCGAGGTGACCACCTCGTCGACCAGCGAGAGGTCGAGACCCGCCGACGAGAGCACTGCGGTGAGCTCCTCGGACGTGAGGTAGATGTCGCTCACCAACACGACCGGAATGCCGAGCTGGTGCGCCAGCTCGAACACCGCCACGGTCTCGGGGATCGGAACGAGGGTCCGGCCTTCCAGCACCAGCTCGCGTTCCCGGAGCGCTTCGAGGTTCCCGAATGATGCGGGCATGCGTTCATAGATCTCGTGCATGCCGACTTCGGGTGCGGCGACGTCGGGATCCTCGGCGATCGCGATGTCGTCGTGGCCGTCTGCGCGCATCTGACGACGACGTCCGTCGGCGCGGTCACGCCGAGCTCGGAACTCTGCGTCGCGGCGTGCGTGAGCGAACACGTTCGGCGAGACGGTGCCGGACACGTCAGGCGATTCGGCAAGCCGGAGGAACAGGTCGCTGGGCGTGGCAACCGGTCGGGTCACGAGGGTGTCGAAGACATCCGACGTCACGAGGTCGACCTCTCCAGCATGGAGCAGGCGGCGCGCGTACGTGTGCGCGTTCTCGTGGCGGCCGTCGTGCTGCCCGACCCCGAACGGGTCGAAGCGTTCGCGACGTGGCTCGGGGGAGCGGGCAGCGACGATCGCGTCGTCCCGTTCTCGTTCGTCAGCGCGGTCGGGGTCGAACAGGCCTGCGCCGGGCCCGAACGATGCGCTGACCGACAGGGTCACGTGCGGTGTCCACACGACGTCGTGGTCGGATGCGATCACGCGTGCGCAGAACTCGGCGACCGCCGCATCGAGGTCGACGTCCTCGGCGAGTGGACCCACCTGTTCGAACAGCGCGCGCCTGACCGTGAGGCCGAGTGGAGCGATCGCGCTGACCTCGCGTTCGACGAACAGCGAGCCCCACGGGCCGCTGGAGTCCGCAGGCTCGCCGACGAACTGATCCTCGAGCCGTGGTTGAACCACGCGCCCGGAGCTGAGCAGCGTGTCGGTGTCCGCGTCGACGATCTTCGGGCCGGCGACGCCGACCCCGGCCACGCTCGAGAGCGCGATGAGTTGGCCGGCCCAGTCGGCGTCCTGGACCCCGGGGTCGTCGACGAGGCAGATCACCTCGGCATCGCTTTCGGCGATCGCAGTGTTGACCTCGGCTGGCAAGGTGCCGGTCGAGATCGGGACCGCGGCGAACGACACGTCGGGAACGGATCGCACGAGTCGGCACGAGGTGGTCGGCGCGCCGCGGTACTCGACGAGCTCGGCGCGGGCCTCGTCGCCTCGACGCTCGAGCGCGGCAGCGACGCAGCGTCGAACCGCCTCGACCATCTCCGGTTTCTCCGATGCATCTCGTGCGCTCGATCCGGCGATCGCACGCCACGAGTACAGGATCCGTGGGATGTGCCCGACCGTGAGGCCCATGCGCTCGGCGGCCTCGATGACGCGGAGGTAGAAGTCGTAGTCCTGTGATGGCTCGAACTCGGCCAGGACCCGGAGACCGCCGATGGCGGAGCGCCGCGCCGCCACGAAGTGTGCGAGGTAGTGATGTCCGAGATGTCGACGAGGGCTCCAGTCGGGCTTGTGGTACGCAGCGATCACCGCGCCTCGCGCATCGACGGTCTGTTCGTCGGTGTGAACGACGCCGTGTTCGCGATGCTGTGCGAAGTGCGCGATCACCGCTGCGACCGCCTCCTCGTGGAGGACGTCGTCGTGGTCGATGAATCCGACGAACTCGCCGTGCGCGGCGTCCAGCCCGTCGTTCGACGCTGCCGCGATGCCGCCGTTCTTCTCGCGAGTGATCACGCGTCGACGATCGGGGTCGATCGAGGCCCAACGCGCCAAGACGGCCGCGACATTCGGATCGGTCGAGGCATCATCGACGGCGATGCACTCCCAGTCGCTCGACGACTGCGCCGCGACGGCGTCGAGTTGCTCCTGCAACGCATCGATCGGCGGGTCGTACACCGCCAGCACGAGCGACATCGACGGTGCGCTCGGCGCTCGCCGGAAGGTGGGCCGCGGCAGTCGGTCGAGCACGCAGCGAGGCTAACCGGGGCCGAGGAGTCGGGATGGGCCTGCCGGGCCATACTGGCGCAATGGCCACCGACGAGGCGTCCGCGCCGGACTGGGCCCGCTACGGGCGACCGATCGATCTGTCCGAGACCTGGACATCGCATGTGATGGTGCTCGATGCCGTGGGTGCTGATCGACCACAACGGATCCTCGAGCTTGGGCCGTCGGCAGGCCAGATGACGGCGATTCTCAGCGAATGGGGTCACCGGGTGACGTGCATCGAGATCGACCCCGAGGCGGCCGCGATCGCCGCGCCTCATGCCGAGCAGATGGTGGTCGGCGACCTCGATGCGGTCGACGACCGCGGGAACACGTTGCTCGACGGGTTCGCCGGCGCCGACTTCGATGCGCTGATCGCCGCGGACGTGCTCGAACACACCCGTCGTCCGAGTGAGGTGCTCCGCCAGGCCATGGCGTGTCTCCGCCCCGATGCCGAGGTCCACCTGTCGATTCCGAACGTGGCGCACGCCGACATCCGACTCGCGTTGCTCGGTGGGGAATTCGACTACGTGGAGAGCGGTCTGATGGATCGCACACACATCCAGATGTTCACGGTCGCGAGTCTCACTCGGATGATTCGGGATGTCGGTCTCGCGCCGACGTCGTTCCGGCGCGCCGACCGACCCATCGGCGAGTCTGAAGTGCCCGTCGATGACGTCCTCGTGGAGCTCGGGCGACGCGTCCTCGCAAACGATCCCGATGCGACCACGTACCAGTGGGTCGTCACATGCCGTCGCAGCGAATTCGTCGACGAGCCGATCTGGCCGGACGAAGACGTCGATCGCCACGCCATCGCGGGCGTGGGCGACCTGCTCGCCGTCGCTGATGCGCCCCCGCCACCGCCGACGTCGGTTCGACAGGACGCAAACGCGCTCTCGCGTCGAGTCCTCGGTGGCGCCCGTCGCCGTGTGACCGCGCTGCTCGGTCGCTCCGGCGACTCGTAGGCTCGCCCCCGTGGCAGCGGTGACCGTGGTGATCGTGACGTTCCGCTCGCCACCGGGTCTCCTCGAACGCACCGTTGCGTCGGTCATCGAGGCAGGCGGTGACGCGCGGATCCTCGTCATCGACAACGGTGGCGAGGCGACGTATCGACTGGGCGTCGAGCGAGCTGCAGGTCGCTCGCTGATCGATCAGGTCGAGGTCTCGGTGTCGGACAACGACGGATTCGGAGCCGCTGCGAACCTCGGGATCGCCCGAGCGATCGCCGACGGACACGAGGCCGTCGCGGTGTTGAACGACGATGTCGAGGTCGCTCCCGGCTGGATCGAGGCATTGATGGCGGAGCTCGTTGATCCGGCGATCGGAGCCGTGCAGCCGCTCCTCGTGTCGACGGCGGGGGATCTCGTCAACAGCGCTGGCGTGGAGCTCGATCGGTACGGCGCTGGGTCGGACCGGCTGCGCGACGAGCCGGTCGAGGCCGTCGACGCGGCTGCGACCGAGATCGACGTGTTCACCGGTGGCGCCGTGCTCCTTCGGTCGGCGTTCGTCCGCGACGTCGGCGGATTCGACGAACGATTCTTCCTCTACTACGAAGACGTCGAATTGGCGCTGCGCGGTGCAGCAGCGGGATGGCGGTTCCGGTTGGCGCCGAGTGTGCGCGTCCGCCACCACGGAAGTGCCACCACCGACTCGTTGGGCGTCACTGTGGTGCGGCTGCGCGAACGCAACCGGCTGTGGTGCTCGGCGATGACCGGTTCAGCGGATCAGATGCGTCGCGCCCTCTGGCTGTCTGTCCGCCGAGTGCGTCACCGGCCGCGGCGAGTTCACCTCTCGGGGCTGGCCGCTGGAGTCGCCGGCGCCGTGCCGAGGTGGTTCGATCGGCGACGAGGAATTCATCGCGCGCCCGACCTCATCGGCTGATCGGCGACGATCAGTCGAGCGGGCGGTCCTGCTTGTCCTTCTTCGCCGCCTTCTGCGCCCGCTTCCACTCGCGGACTTGGGCGAGTGACGCCTCGTCGTGGATGTCGGCGACGGAACGGGGTTGGTCGTCGCCGAACGCACCGGCGGCCTTCTGCCATCCGTCGAGTTCGATCCCCTGGGTCTTGGCCAGGATCGCCACGAAGATCTTCGTCTTCTCGTCGCCGTACCCCGGAAGCGCCTTGAGCCGCTTCTTCACGGTCGCGGCATCGCCCACGTCGCGCCAGATCGCCGCCGCGTCACCTTCGTGGTCGACCACGAGCGCATCGCACAGCTGATGGATCCGCTTGCCCATCGATGCCGGGAAACGGTGGATCGCCGGCTTCTCACAGCAGACGGCGACCAGGTCGTCGACGTCCATCGCGGCGATTCGACGCGGGTCGAGATGGCCGAGCCGGTCCAACAGCGTCTGCGGACCCGCGAACGCCCACTCCATCGGCACCTGCTGGTCGAGCAGCATCCCGATCAGCAGAGCGTTCGCGTTGCTGTTCAACAATCCGTCGGCCTGCTCGTCCCCCGTGATGTAGATCGCCATGGAAGAGAGAAGTTACCGAACGGTCACCGTGGGGAACGGTGCCATGATGAAGCCCATGATCTTCGACGGATACGCGCACCAGCTACCCGACATCGACCCGATCGAGACCTCGGAGTGGTTGGACAGCCTCGATGCAGTCGTCGACACCCACGGCAAGAGCCGTGCCCGCTACCTGCTCAGCAGGCTGATGGAGCGGGCGAACGAGTCGCAGGTGTCGTTCCCGTCGACGGTCTCGACCCCGTACGTCAACTCGATTCCGCGCGAGGAGGAGCCGTGGTTCCCGGGCGATGAGCACATCGAGCGCCGCATCCGTGCGTTCATCCGCTGGAACGCGGCGAGGATGGTCGTGAAGGCGAACAAGACCGCTGATGGCATCGGCGGCCACCTCTCGACGTTCGCGTCGTCCGCAGCGCTCTACGAGATCGGGTTCAACCACTTCTTCCGCGGGAAAGACGACGGGACGCCCGGCGATCACATCTACTTCCAGGGTCACGCAGCACCCGGCGTCTACGCACGCGCCTTCATGGAAG
>JBGCFW010000397.1:0-5475 GCA_045107155.1 Ilumatobacter sp.
CGCCACGGTCGAGGACACCGAGGTCGCCACGGATCCGCCGGACGGCAGTGGTGCACCCGACCCCGCCGACGACGCCACGCGCGAGGCACAGCCCGAGAACGACCAGGAGCGCGCGACCGACGACGCCGCCTCCGACGGTGCTCCGAGTTCTCGGCCCGACGCCCCGAGTCCACCGAACTGTGCGCCCGGATCACCTTCGCAGTACACACCTCCCGCCCCGTTCGACGACGAGGCGATCCAGACGAATCAGATCGTGTCCGGACAGATCGAGGAATTCACCGCCGACGTCTGGCGAATCGACCTGTGCGAGGGCCAGGTGATCTTCCTCGACAGCCTGCTGCAGTGTCGCGGTGCGGACTCGCTCGGCTGGCGACTGATCGTCCCCGACGGCGACCGGTTCTTCTCGCTCACCGCGCTCATCGATCTGATCGGCAACTGCTCGGGTGACACCGGGCCGATCGAGATCGACGAGACGGGCACCTGGACGATCGAGGTGTTCTACTCCGGGTACAACGAACGCGAAGCCGAGTACAAGTTCGAAGTCCTCAACGTCGCACCGCCGGACGTGTTCGACATCGAGCTCGGCCAGGAAGTCCGCGTCGGCGACCCTGGTCCCGGTGCCGGTCAGATCGAGTTTCCGGGCAGCGTCGACGCCTACCGGATCGACCTCGTCGAGGGGCAGCGTGTCTTCTTCGACGCCGGCGACAGTTGCGAAGGCGACGACAGCCTCACCTGGCGCCTCGTCGTCCCCGATGGCGATCAGTTCTTCCGCCTGAACCCGCTGATCGACCTCATCGGCAACTGCGGTGGAGACACCGATCCGATCACCATCGACGAAACGGGTAGGTACACGGTGGAGGTCCTCTACCCCAGCGACACCGACCGGACGGCGAGCGAGTACTCCTTCACCCTGGTCGACGCCGGCGGCTGACCCGACCGGTTCGTCACCACACTCCGACGGAGCGTCCGGCCGCCGCCGCGGTCGGACGCTCTTCGACGTACCGAGATCATTGACCGCACCGCCGGGTCGGCCCCAACTAGCGTCGGTTGACGTCCATGTCTTCGTCGACTCCCACGATCATCGCCGGCCGGTACGAGCTGCAGCGCCGTCTCGCGCAGGGCGGCATGGCCGAGGTCTGGCTGGCCATCGATCTGACCCTCGATCGTAAGGTCGCGGTGAAGTGGCTGAAGCCGCACCTCGCCACCGACCCGATCGTCGCCGAGCGTTTCCGCCGCGAAGCGATCGCCGCCGCGAGCCTGAACCACCCGAACATCGTCGCCGTCCACGACGTGTTCGAACAGGACGACCGCCAGGCCGTGGTGATGCAACTCGTCGAGGGCAAGAGCCTTCGCCAGCTGCTCGATTCGCAGAGTCGCCTCAGCCCCGAGCTGACCATCCTCATCGGTACCTCGGTGGCGCCGGCGCTCGATCACGCGCACGCGGCGGGCTTCGTGCACCGCCACGTCAAGCCCGGCAACATCATGATCACGCCCGACGGGCGCGTCCTGCTCACCGACTTCGGCATCGCGAAGGGGCTCCACGGCGACGGCAGCGACGACCTCACCAGCGACAACATCATGATGGGCACGGCGAAGTACCTGTCACCTGAGCAAGTGCGTGGCAAGAAGCTCGACGGCCGTGCCGACCTCTACTCGCTCGGCCTCGTGCTCTACGAGTGCATCGCCGGGCGCGTTCCCTTTCTGGGTGAAACCGACGCCGACACCGCCCTCGCTCGCCTTCAACGCGATCCGACTGACCTGGCACGGTTGCGCGCCACGCTCCCGACACGGCTCGTGGCCGTCATTCACGGACTCCTCGCCCGCCGCCCGGAAGAACGACCCGCCGACGGCGCGTCACTCATCGTCGAACTCGAGGCCGCCAAGGCCGAAGGGCCGCCCGAGTTCGACGACACGGGTGCCGAGCGATCACCGGTGGCCCCGTTCTCACGCACCAAGCTCGTCCGTGCTCCGTCGGACGCCCGTGGTCGTGCGCTCGACCGTCATCGCGGCGGCCGTCAACCGACCCCGCCGCGTGGCAAGGAGAACCGACCAGATGCGAAACGCCGCTCGACGGGGTCGCACCCGGTCGAGCGCCGCGGCGACGATCCGCGCCCGAGCGGCCCGCTCAACATCCCCGGCGAGCCTCCCCACGTCACCGGTTCGGTTGCGGTGATCGGCGGCGAGGTGCCCACGCCCTCGACTCGGCTCTCCGTCGAACGCGACGACGCTCCCCCACCAATCCGGTCTGCCGCCATCGATCGCGACCACACGCCGACCGCCGGACTGCAGCGCGGAGTGCCTGCACGCGGACTCGGACAGCGCTCGACGCCGTCGCTGGTCGTCGTGGTGTCGCTCGTGGTGATCGCTCTCGCCGTCGCAGCGATCCTCCTACTCGTCGAGCTGTACGGCGCCGATGACACCGAACCCGTCCTCGCCCCGATCGACACCGTCGCGGTCATCGACGAGTCGACGAGCGACCCGGACCCAGACGCGACCGAGGTCGACACCGACACCGACGGCGGTGCCGACACCGATGCCGCCGACCTCGCGCCGCTCGAGGAGACGGGTGTACCGATCGCGTCATCGATCGTGTCGATCACCACCTTCGACCCCGACGGCAACTTCGCAGAGTTCGACGAACTCACCGGCGCGGTCATCGACGGCGATCCGAGCACCCGGTGGCGCACCGAGTGCTATTCGAACCAGTTCATGGGCGGCAAGCCGGGCGTCGGACTCGTCGTGAGCTTCGACGGTGTCGTCGACACCCCGGTCACCGTGAACATCGCGAACGGTCCCTACCAGCTGAGATTCTTCGCCAGCGCCGATGACGTTCCGGCATCACTGTCCGGTTGGGGTGAAGCCTTCGACCGTTCCTTCGGCCCTGATGCCGCCGCGGTGACCGTCGATGCGAGCGGTCGCGGCGCACGGCACCTGCTCGTGTACCTCGAAGAACTCGGACCGAACGGCCTCTGCAACGACACGAATCCGTTCAGCGCCGCGATCTCTGAGATCGTTCTGGCGGGCTGAACCACCGACCGTCGGAACGGCGGCGCCTCCCGAGCGAACGGTGCCGGTCCCGCACCCACCTGGTTCGTTACGGTGGCGCCATCGCGCTGCAGACGGACGATCTCGAGCTCATCGAAGCTGCGCGGAACGGTGACCGCTTCGCGCTCGATCAGCTGCTGCGGCGTCACTACGACCGAATTCATGCCGTCACCCGGCGGATCGCCGGCGCGACACGCGACGCCGACGACGCCACCCAAGAAGCACTCATCAAGATCGTCCGGGCGCTGCCGACCTTCGACGGTCGTTCGTCGTTCGGAACCTGGGCATACCGCATCGCCACCAACGCTGCGCTGGACGAGCTCCGCAAACGCAAGCGACGCCCCGCACTTCACGCCATCCGCGACGACGACTCGGGAGAGATCCAGCTCCAGCCCGTCGACGACCTCGCCGAGCGCACCGTGGATTCGATCGCCGATCGGCTCGCGATCGACGAAGCACTCGAGTCGCTCCCGGAGGACTTTCGCGCTGCGGTGGTCCTGCGAGACGTGGGGGACCTCGACTACGCAGAGATCGCCGAGGTGCTCGACATCGCCATCGGCACCGTGAAGTCACGTATCGCCCGCGGCCGCAAGCAGCTCGCCGCCCAACTCAGCCTCGACGACCATCACGACGACGTCGACACGCTCGCTTCGGAAACTTCTCGATCAGCCGGGAACCGGACCAGCGACTTCGAACGTCCAACGGATCTGACATGAGCGACGACGACTTCGACACAGCGGGCCCGGACGGCGACCCGCACGAGGGCCTGCTGGCCAGCGCGTACCTCGACGGCGAGGTCACGCCTGACGAGCGCGCGCTCGTCGAGTCGAACCCCGACCTGATCGACGAGTCCCGTCAGCTCGGCGACGTTCGAACCGTCCTCGCCGCAACCGCGCCAGTCGCCGCGCTTTCAGAGCGCGAAGGCCACCTCGCCGCGGCGCTCGACGTCTGGGACCGGATGTCGGATCTCGAACTCAGCGGCGAAGCGACGCCCACCGCCGGTGTGGCCGGCGCCGCACGCTCGGGACGCTCGCGGCGTCGAAAGAGTCGGTCGGGCAGCAGCTTCGGAGCGTCTCAGTGGCTGATGTCGGCCGCTGCGGTGCTCGTGGTGGTGGCGGGAGGCCTCGCGGTCGTGCGCGGTGTACTCGACGACACCGACGACACGTCCGACATCGTGGCGGTCGAGGCCGAGGCCGACATCGCCAGCGGCGTGCCTGACAACGACGAGCTCGAAGCTCTCGAAGTCGCCGGCGGGAACGTCGGCGCTGACGCCATCCCACCGACCGAGCAGTTCGAAGACGACGTCGCGAGTGACGACTCTCGCGACGCGGCGAGCTCTTCGGGACTCTTCGAGGAGGCCGAGGAGGACGAGGCGATGGAGGACGAGGCGATGGAGGACATCGCGGCAGTCGATGAGGGCGACGACGACATCGGCGACCTCACCACCGCAGCGCCCCCGGGCTCGGAGGACGAGCTCACCGTGCTCCTCACCCCCGAGGACCTCGCCACGTTCGCGAGCCTGGCGATCCCCGCGCTCGACGACGCGCCGCTCGTCACGAACGACGTCGACTCCGAACCGCCACTCGATTCGTGCGAGGCGCAGTTCGGCGTCGAGGTCAGGGCCGGCTTCGCCGTGTACGAGGCAGTCCCGGTCACCGTCGGGCTCGACCTCGACCTCGGCCAGGCGCTGGCGTACACCGACGATCGCCTCGGCGGGTGCGAGCTCATCGACTCGGTCCCGTTGTCCGCCGCTGACGGTTGACGTCTCCCTGGAGGTCGTCGCCCGCCCACGGCGACACCCGGCGCACACCCGTGTGCAGTTTTCACCACGCATCGCGACGCGCTCTGTGGTGCGCGTGCGCTCGACGCGGCTACCCTCGCGGCCCATGGCCGGAAACCCCCTGAAGGACCCCAACTGGGCTGCCGACACCACCGATCAGGTCGTGAAGCTGGTCGACAACGTCAAGACGAAGACCACCAAGCCGGCGGTGATGGCTGCTCGCGGACTCGTGTTCGGTCTGCTCGCGTTCTTCCTCGGCCTCTTTGCACTGGTGCTGCTGCTCATCGGCCTCACCCGCGGCTTGCAGGCCGCGATCGAACCGTTCACCGAGCAGGCGCGAGCGGTGTACATCAGCTACTTCATCGTGGGTGGACTGTTGTCGATCGTCGGTCTGGTGCTCTTCCGCAAGCGCAACGCCGGCACCAACGCCGCCTGAGCCCGACACGGACCCCGCCTGAGGTCGGCATGCCCGGTCCGGGAATGCCCAGCGCACCTCGAGCGTTCTCCACCATGCGCCTCTGCACCGCGCACTTCCCCATCGACCACGATCGTCTATCGCCACCCGTCGCGCACCCGATCTGCCCGTCCGACTCTCCCGACCCGCGAGGACTCCAACGACATGACCGACACCACTGGCACCGACACCGTCC
>JBGCFW010000398.1:0-4601 GCA_045107155.1 Ilumatobacter sp.
CGCCGGCATCGTCGAGGCATTCGACGAGCGACCCGATGTCGGTCGCGACGAAAACGAAGACGATCAGTGCGATCGCGGCGGCGATCCCGAGCACGCTCGTGATGATGCCGGCGATCGCGATCCCGCCATTGGTCGCCTCGCCGCGACTCGCCCTGACGCGGCCCATGATCCCGAGGATCAGCCCGATCACACCGAGCACGATCGGCAGGAGCAGCACCGACCCGATGAGCGACAGCACTCCCAACACGAGCGAGGCGGTGCCCAGCCCGTTCCTGGGTGGTCCGGCTGCACTGCTGTACGAGAATCCCGGCGGCGGAGGCGGCGGCACGCTGGCAGGCGGCGGCGGGGGCGGAGGTGGCGGCGGGGGCACGTTCGACATGCACCCATGATGACCGGACCGGGCCGCTCCGAAACGGCACCGCAGTCGACACCGATGTAGACACGGGTCATGTCCTCGGCCCCTCCCAACCTGCTGTTCATCATGAGCGACGACCACGCAGCGCACGCGATCTCGGCGTACGGCAGCCGAATCAACGCGACGCCCCACCTTGACCGGATCGCCTCGAACGGGATGCGTTTCGATGCAGCGTTCTGCACCAACTCGATCTGCGCCCCCAGTCGCGCGGCGATTCTCACCGGCACGTACAACCACATCAACGGCGTGACGACACTGGACACGCACTTGGACAACACGTTGTGGACGTTCCCGAAGGCACTTCAGTCGAAGGGATGGCAGACCGCGATATTCGGCAAGTGGCATCTCGGCCACGGCCCGGCGCACGACCCGACCGGCTTCGACCACTGGCGCGTGCTGCCCGGACAGGGCCACTATCACAACCCCGTGTTCATCGACTCCGAGACTGGCATCGACGAGCGCGGTGGCTATGTGACCGACCTGATCACCGACGACTGCCTCGACTGGATCGACCGACGAGATCCCGATCGGCCGTTCGCACTGTTCTGCCACCACAAGGCGCCCCACCGCACCTGGGAACCCGACGCCGCACACTTCACGATGTATGACGACGTCGAGATTCCGTTTCCCGACACGTTCCGCGACGACCTGACCGGGCGTGCCGAGGTGATTCAGGCCGTGCGCATGCGGATGCTCGACCTCGACCCGATCACCGACCTGAAGGCGACGGTTCCACCAGGGCTCACCCTCGACCAGGAGATCGAGTGGCGGTACCAGCGGTACATCAAGGATTACCTGCGCGTGGTCGCTTCGATCGACGACAACGTGGGTCGAATGCTCGACTTTCTCGATGCCCGCGGGCTCGCGGAGAACACGATCGTCGTGTACACCTCCGACCAGGGTTTCTTCCTGGGCGACCACGGCTGGTTCGACAAGCGCCTGATGTACGAGGAGTCGCTCGCGATGCCGCTGCTCATCAGTCACCCCGCATCGGTCCCCGCTGGGTCGGTGAGCGACGATGTCGTCGTCAACGTCGACTTCGGACCGACCCTGCTCGACATGCTGGGCGTCGAGGTTCCCACCGATCTTCCCGACCCGGTGCAGGGTCGATCGTTCGCGCCGATCTTGCGGGGCGAATGCCCAGACGACTGGCCGACGTCGATGTACTACCGGTACTGGATGCACGACGACGGTGCCCACGCGTGTCCGGCGCACTACGGCGTCCGCACGCGCACTCACAAACTCATCTGCTACTACAACGATCCGCTCGACCAACCTGGAGCGATCGGTCCGGCCGACCCGATCGAGTGGGAGCTGTTCGATCTCGTCGCCGACCCGCTCGAGGTCGACAACCTCTACGGTCGAGCCGGCACCGAGGAGATCACGACTGAGCTGTTCGCCGAGCTGACGCGCCTCCAGACCGCGGTCGGCGACCAGCCCCACGCGGACGCGAGACCGGGCCGCACGTGATTAGATCGTCGTTGTGCTGACCAGCCCTGAAGCGCACGACCCGATTCCCACCCGCTCGGCCAGCCCGTTCAGCGCTGAGCGGATCCTCGAACTCAGCCGGGCGCTCACCGCGGTGATCGATGACGAGGGCCTCGTCCTCGACGCCCGTGGCGGCTTCGGACGATTCCTCGGATGGGAGGTCGACGACTTCATCGGTCGGCCCGTCTTCGACTTCGTGCCATCCGGTGAGGTCGAACGGCTCATCACGTACTTCATCGAGAACGACGGCGTGGCCGCCGAGGCAATCGCCCTGACCGCGCCGTTCCGCGTCTCGATCCTCGACCCCGTCGGGCTGTCTCACGCGGTCGATGTGATCCCGACGGGCGTCCCGAGCCCGGACGGGAGCCGAACCATCTGGGTGATCGTGCTCGTCCCGGTCGCGCTCTTCGGATCGATCACGAGATCCCTCGACCTGGAAATGTCGGGTGCCGACCGGGGTGAAGTCTCTCGAATGCTGTGCGAGGAACTCGCGATCGACGATGTGGGCTACACCACTCGCTGGGTGCTCGTCGACCTTCGTTCCGGGTCAGACAACGACTGCATCACCTCGCGCGACGACGACCGCGATGTGGCCGAGGCCGTCCACGCCGACGTCGTCGCCGGGTGGGCACCCTGGCGCGGCCTCGACGTCGGCGAGGTCCGACTCGTGCCACCGGCCCAGACCGGCCCGGCCACGCTCGACACGCTGGGCGCTCGGGGCTGGCAACGCGTGATCGTCGCTCCCATCCACCTCGAGAATCAACTCGTCGCGGCGTTCCTCCAGGTCGGGCGCGTCCCCGAGTCGTACGTGTCGACACCGTTGAAGTCGAATGTCGCAGAGCGAATCGGCCGGCTCGTCAGCGCCACCACGCTGTTGATGCGACGATGGAACGACCAGGAACAGCTCCGCCGGGACGCCACCTACGACGCACTGACCGGCCTGCACAATGCGCGGTCGCTCCGACGAGAACTCGAGTCCCGACGCGCTTCGGGCTCGATGCTCTTCGTCGATGTCGATCACTTCAAGCCGGTGAACGACACCTACGGACACGCCGTCGGTGACCGAGTGCTCGAGCTCGTCGCGGCCCGCATCGTCGAGTCGTGTCGAGACGGCGACTTCGTCGCCCGCGTCGGGGGTGACGAATTCGCCATCCTGCTCGAGGGTGTCACCCCGGACACGGCCACGGAAATCGGCGAGCGCATCATCGAGACCGTCGCGCTTCCGCTCCAGATCGATAACGGCCCGGAGCGGGTGACCGTCAGCGTCGGACAGGCCAGCCTCGACTCGGGCAACGCATTCGAGGCCGCCGATCAGGCGATGTTGCTCGCAAAGCGATCCGGTCGTTCGCGTGTTGCCATCGCCGACGACAGCTGAGCGACCCCGAGCCTCGGCCAGAGCAGTAGAACGCCTACGATTTCGGTCATGGCTTGGCTCTCCGCTGACGACAGTTCGTTCGACGAATTCGTTGCCGTCGTCGAGCAGACGGTCGATCCTGCGGACTACGCGTTCGCTGCGCGCGTCGACCACGGAGCAGTCGTGTACGACGCTCATGCTCTGCGATCCGGCGACCGCTTTCACCACGAACTCGCCGCGGAGCTCGCACATGCCTTCTCCGACGGTCCCGGCATCGTCGTGTTCGAGGGAGCCGTCGCCCCCGCCATCGTCGACGCTGCGACGATCGAGTTCCGGGCGATCATCGAACACGAACGCAGTTCCGGGATCGCGTCGGGCGACCACTTCGCCGCGAACGGCGTGAACGACCGGGTCTGGAATGCGCTCCAGAAGCTCGCTCGGCGTTCACCGGAGGTGTTCGCCGACTACTACGCGAACGACGTGATCGCTGCTGCATCAGCCGCCTGGCTCGGCCCGGGCTATCAGGTGACCTCGCAGGTGAACGTCGTCAACCCGGGCGGGCAGGCCCAGGTTCCGCACCGCGACTACCACCTCGGCTTCATGAACGACGACCAGGCCGAACGCTTCCCGGCGCACGTCCACCGGTTGTCGCCCGCTCTCACGCTCCAGGGGGCGATCGCTCATTGCGACATGCCCGTCGAGAGCGGGCCGACGATGTACCTCCCCCACTCACACAAGTTCGAAGCCGGATACGTCGCAGCACGTCGCGACGACATCAAGGCGTACTTCGCCGAACACCACGTGCAACTGGCGTTGACGAAGGGAGACGCGGTGTTCTTCAACCCGGCGATGTTCCACGGCGCCGGCACGAACCGAACGACCGACATCAGTCGGGTCGCCAACCTGCTGCAGGTCGGCTCGGCGATGGGTCGCACGCTCGAAGCCGTCGACCGGCGAGAGATGGTCGAGCTGCTCTACCCGACACTGCTGGCGCGAGCCGAGGCCGGCGGCGATCGGGCCGCACTCGATCGCGTCGTCGCTGCTTCGGCCGAGGGCTACCCGTTCCCGTGCGACCTCGACGTCGACCAGCCCGTCGATGCGCTGGTCCCGCCGAGCGACGCCGACATCGTCCGCCTCGCGCTCACCGAGCGATGGCCACCCTCACGCCTCGCCGTCGAATTGACTGCATAGCGACCGAGAATCCACCAGGGCGACCGTCGCCACGACCGAGCCGCGTCACGAGTGATGCAGGGAGACCAGCCGTTCGATGCTTGGACGAACCTGGTCGTTCACCAACCCCGTTCGTCGTTGCCGGGACGCTTTCACGGCCTCGCCCCACAGCGC
>JBGCFW010000399.1:0-36797 GCA_045107155.1 Ilumatobacter sp.
ACGAGCTCTATCGACTTCTCGAGAAACTGGCGACCACCGAACGACGCGGGAGGACCACGTGAGTTCCAACACCTACCACCAGGCCCCTGATGCGATCGCCACGGCACCTCCGGGCTGTCCGATGCACGCGTCGTGGTCGCCGCTCGACGACGACTACCTCGCAGACCCGTACCCGATCGCGTCAGCGCTCCGCGACGACTCTCCCATCTTCTACGCCGAGCGGCTCGGTCACGTGGTGGTCACGGAGATGCACGACATCGAGCACGTGTTCATGAACCCCGACGTGTTCGCATCGACCAACGTCCAGGACCCGATCTACCCGCTCGCCGACGAGGCTGCGGCCGTGCTGGGCGCGCCAGATTTCGCCCCGGTCGCGGTGATGTCGAATCGCCCGGAACCAGACCACGCTCGAATCCGGAACTACACCAGACGCGGCTTCTCGAATCGACGGCTCGCCACCCTCGAGCAGTACATGCGCACACGCGCCACCGAGCTCCTCGACCAGATGGTCGAGACCGGAAGCCCTGCCGACTACGTCCCCGCGCTCGCGTTCCCGCTGCCCGCCGAGATCGTGTTCCGGTTCATCGGGTTCCCGGCCTCCGACGACCAGATGATCAAGTCGTGGTGCGGGAACCGCAAAGCGTTCTCGTGGGGACAGCCGACGGCGGCCGAGCAAACCGAGATCGCCGAGGGAATGCTCGAGTACTGGCGATACTGCCGCGACTTCGTCGCACAGCGCCGCGACGAACGCCGCGACGACTTCGCCTCCGAGTTGCTGGATGCCCACGACACCGACCCCGACCCCACCAACGGCACGGGCATCTCGTACCGCGAGGTCGAGTCGGTCGTGTACGGGATCTCGTTCGCCGGACACGACCCCGTCACCGCACTGCTCTGCAACACCTTGCGCTGCCTGCTCCCACGGCGCGAACAGTGGGAAGCGCTCTGTGGCGATCCGTCGCTCGCCGCGGCCGCCGTCGAGGAGACACTCCGCTTCGAGTCCAGCCAGATCTCCTGGCGACGCATCACCACCCGAGACACCACACTGGGCGGCGTCGAGCTGCCCGCCGGGACGAAGTTGATGCTGAACTTCGCCTCGGCGAACCACCAGCCAGACCTGTTCCCCGAACCGGACACCTTCGACGTCACACGCGGCCTCAAGGGCGGCGGCGCGAACCGCCACATCAGCTTCGGGAAGGGCATTCACTTCTGCCTCGGTGCAGGCCTCGCTCGGATGGAGGCTCGAATCGCGCTCGAGCTGTTGTCGCAGCGTCTCCCGTCACTGCGCCTCGCCACTGCTCCCGACGGCGCAGAGCAGCGCTTCGACTTCTTTCCCAACATCACGTTCCGGGGGCCTGATGCCCTCCATCTGGAGTGGGATCGATGACGCTCTACGCAGTTCAGAAGTTCCTGTACGAGCTGAACCGCTCCGAGCCGATGCAGCAGCGCTACACCGTCGACCCGCGCGCCGAGCTCGCGCCGTTCGACCTGACCGACGAAGAGGTCGAAGCGCTCACGGCTCCCGACATCGGCAAGCTCTTCCACCTCGGCGTCAATGGCCAGATCCTGATGCACTTCGCCGCGTTCCACCAGATCGAGTGGCAGGACTACCTGCAACGCATGCGCGACGGCATCGCCGAGCACGGACCCGTGCGAGAAGGGGTGTACGCGTTGACCACCGACCTCGACGAACGGGTGATCGAATCGTGAGCCTCGTGTTCGCCGGCGTGTGTTCGCACGCTCCAGGGATCACCGGGCGCTCCGATCAAGCAGCGCCCGACGTGCGCGATCGCTTCTACGCGGCACTCGACCAGATGCGGCTCGACCTCGAGGCCGCACGGCCCGACGCCGTCGTGATCATGGCTGCCGAGCACTTCGCGAACTTCTTCATGGACAACATGCCGTCGTTCGCGATCGGTATGGCGGACTCCTACCACGGCCCGATCGAGGACCCGGGCTGGCTCGGAATCGATCGAACCGAGGTGCCCGGAAGCGCCGACATCTCCAAGCGGCTCATCGAGCAGGTGATGCAGAGCTCCGACGTGAGCTACGCGGAGGAGTGGAAGTTCGACCACGGGATCATGGTTCCGCTGCACTTCCTGACCCCACGCTTCGACGTCCCGATCATCCCGGTCAACATCAACTGTCAGGGCCCTCCACTCGCACCGCTGCACCGAGCGTGGGCCTTCGGAGCGTCGATTCGCGCCGCATGCGACGCGCTCCCGGAGCGAATCGCCGTGATCGGCACGGGCGGCATCTCGCACTGGCCGGCAACCCCGGACTCCGGGAAGATCAACGTCGAGTGGGATCTCGACTTCATGGATCGGTGGTGCCGCAACGATCGCGACGCCTTGCTCGACTACGACGACCTCACCGTGTACGCCGACGCCGGTCAGGGCGGCTTCGAGATCCGGACGTTCATCGCGGCCGCTGCGGCTGCAGGCGGGGCGACGGGGACGGTGCACTTCTGCGAGCCGATCCCGATCTTCGCGGTCAGCTGCACCGTCGCGACGTACGCCGTCTGACGAGCTCCGTCTTCCGGAGCGGGTCCACCGCCGACCTACGGTGGCCGCACCTCGACTCTGGGAGACACCGTGTCCGACCCAACCATCTCGCACCCCGGCACACCGACGGGTTGTGAACGCATCGCCTATGCCGTCGGCTTCATGGAGAATTCGACCTACAGCGACGTGTACGGCGGCGGCGGCGCGATCGTCGGACTCGACTGCCATCTGATCCGCCCGATCGACCAGCCATCGGACACCCTCATCGTGTTCATGCATCCCGTCGGCGGCGGCATGTACCTGCCGATGGTTCGAGGGCTCGCCGCCGCCGGACACCACGTGCTGTGGGCCAACTCGCGCTACCGCGGCGCCGACTTCGCATTGATCATGGAGAAGGTCGCGTGCGACCTCGGTCAGGCCATCGACGACGCGAAGCAGCGACTGGGGTACTCACGCATCGTGCTCGCCGGCTGGTCGGGCGGCGGTTCACTGTCCATGTGGTACCAGGCGCTTGCCGAAGCGGGTGTGGGCATCTCCGACACCGCCGCCGGCGATCCGTACGAGGTCGATCCGGCGAAGATGCCCGCGGCAGACGCAGTGATGATGCTTGCGGCCCACGTGAGCCGGCATCAGATCTTCACCGAGTGGATCGACCCCTCGATCCTCGATGAGTCGCAGCCGAGTGTCCGTGATCGCGACCTCAATCTGTACGACCCGACCAACCCCAACCAGGTGCCGTACTCGGCAGACTTCGTCGAGACCTTCCGAGCCGCTCAGATCGCGCGGAATCGACGGATCACGGCGTGGGTCAAGGAGCAGCTCGCGACGATTCGAGCGTCTGATGCGCCCTACGGCGAGCACGCCTTCACGGTGCACGGAACCATGGCCGATCCTCGTTGGCTCGACCCCGCGATCGAGCCGAGCGATCGTGTCCCCGGAACCTGCTATCTCGGCGACCCGAAAGTCGTGAACGACGGGCCGGTCGGTCTCGCGCGCTTCTGCACGCTCCGCAGCTGGCTGAGCCAGTGGAGCTATGACGACGCTCGCTGCGATGCCGTCGCTTCGGGCCCGAAGATCAGCGTGCCGCTGCTCGTGGTCGGAAACACTGCCGACGACGCCTGCACCCCGAGCCACACACAGCGCCTTTTCGACGCCGTCACCCACGACCGCAAGCACATGCACGAGGTGCGCGGTGCCACGCACTACTACACGGGCCCTGGCGGCAAGGCCCACATGCGCGAGGCGATCGGCGTGATAAGTGACTTCCTCGGCGACCGCCTCCCCTGAACGCTTCGGACGGCGGCCGATCCGCGATCGGGCCGCAGCCTGAGCCCCGCTCCGACTGTCGAGTCGTGTCGCCGCGCTTCGCCCGACGCTGCGATGATTCAGCCATGAGCGAGCAGCCCAACGTCGTCCTGATCAACTGCGACGACCTCGGCTTCGGCGACCTCGGTTGCTACGGCTCGACCCGCAACACGACACCGGCACTCGATCGACTCGCCGCTGAGGGCATCCGATTCGACTCCTTCTACACGGCATCTCCCGTGTGCTCGCCAGCGCGCGCCGCGCTCCTCACCGGCTGTTACCCGCCGCGACTCGGGTTCGGCTCCTTCCACGGCCTGCCGGTGTTGTTCCCGGGCATGGACATCGGACTCCCCCCGACCGAGATCAGCCTCGCTCGCGTGCTCTCCGACGCCGGCTACGCCACCCAGGCGATCGGCAAGTGGCACTGCGGCGACCAGGCGCACTTTCAGCCGACGAACCACGGATTCGATCACTACCTCGGCCTCCCGTACAGCAACGACATGGGTCGCCAGGCCAATCGGCCGCCGATCCTGCCCGAGATGCCGCCACTCCCGTTGATCGTCGACGGCGAAGTGGTCGAGCAGCAGCCCGACCAAGCATCGCTCACCGAGCGGTACGTCGCACATGCGCTCGACTTCATGCGCCGCGACGACGGGCGACCGTTCTTCTTGTACCTCGCCCACATGTACGTCCACGTACCGATCTACGTGCAGGAACGCTTCGCGAAGGCCTCGAAGAACGGGGCGTACGGCGCAGCGGTCGCGTCGATCGACTGGGCGACACAAGTGCTCCTGGACGAGCTCGACGCACAGGGCATCAGCGAGAACACCATCGTCATCTTCACCAGCGACAACGGCTCACTCGGCGACAACCCGCCGCCATGGGGTTCATCTGAACCTCTCGGCGGCAGCAACGATCCACTGCGCGGGACGAAGGGCACCACGTGGGAAGGCGGCCAGCGAGTGCCAGGAATCGTGCGTTGGCCCGCCAAGATCGCGCCCGGTCGGGTGAGTGACGAGATCGTGACCGCCATGGACCTCGTACCGACCCTGGCCGAGGTGTGCGGTGCAACCGCGCCCACCGACCGCACCATCGACGGGCGAGACATCAGCCCGCTCTGGTTCGACGACGATGCCGCCTCGCCGCATGAGGCGTTCTTCTACTACTGGATGAACGACCTCGAGGCCGTGCGCGCGGGGCGCTGGAAACTCCACTTCTCGAAACGCGGCGACGAACGACGCGAGCTGTACGACCTCGAGGCCGATGTCGGCGAGACCACCGATGTCCTCGCGGAACACCTCGATGTGGCCGCCCGCCTCGAGACCCTCGCCGAGGGTGCGCGACGCTCGATGGGAGACGCCCGACTCGACCGCACCGGCGACGACGTTCGCCCGATCGGCCAGGTCGACGACGCCGCTCCCCTCACCGAGTACGACCCCGAGCACCCGTACGTGGTCGCCGAGTACGACCTCGCCGATCGCGGCTGAGACGCACGAGATCCATCGAGATGAGCGAAGGCGACACGGCCGGCGAACGCGAGGAGCAGCCCGACAGGCGCGCGGGCGAATCGACGAGGCCGACCACCAGATACGACCCGAGCGCGCCGTCCGATGAGCTCACCGATGACGATCACTTCAGCGACAGTGCCGAGACGCCGTTTCGCATGGTGCCGATCGACCTCCGACTCCTCACGAACCCTGTCGTCCTCATGGCGCTCGGCGGTCTGGCCGTCGGCATCGCACTCCTCGTCTGGCCGGCGCGTACCGACCAGGCGCTCATCCGGCTCGTCGGCATCGGACTGATCTGGCTGGCGCTCACCGGCGTGCGAGCCGCATTCACGAGCAATTGGCGCCTCGATCTCATCGCACTGCTCGGGCCCGGGGTCGCGTTCGGCGTCGGCGTGGTCATCGTGATGAACCCGGATCGCTCGGCGCTGTTCGCTGGTCGACTGCTCGGCATCGTCGCGTTGGCGTACGTCGCTCGCGAGCTGGTCACGCTCTGGCGAGACAGCGACCGCGACCGGACCCGATTGCCGTTCCTGGGCGTGGTCGCCGCGATCGGCGTGCTGCTGATCGCGCTGACCGGTGAGCTGTTCGCGATGGTGTTCGCAGTCGGCGCCATGATCCTCGTGGCGCTGTGCGTCTTGGTGCTCGTGATCTCGCTCGATGGTCGTACCGAGGGAGCTGCGAACTACCGAGACACGAGCGAGATGGTCTTTCAGTGGCTGCGCGACCGACCGAAGTCGCTGGAGGCACGAGAGGACCTGTACGCCAAGATCCTCTACGAGGGTCCCGCAGCTCGCACGCGAGTGCTCCGGTTCTTCGCGCTGATGGGCTTCGCATCGTGCATTGCATCGATGGGCGTCATCACCGACTCCACCGCCGTGGTCATCGGCGCCATGCTGGTCGCGCCGCTGATGACGCCGCTGATGGGCATGGCGATCTCGCTCGTGATGGGTTGGCCGAATCGCCTCCTGCGCTCGGCGAGCATCGCGTTCGGCGGCATCGCGTTCTCGATTGCGATCGGCATCCTGCTCGGGCTCGTTGTCCCGACCGACATCGACACGGCAGCCAACGCACAGATCCTCGCGCGGGCCACGCCGACGACGCTCGACCTCCTGACCGCGATCGCGGCCGGCGGGGCGGGCGCATACGGGCTGTCTCGCCCCGATGTCTCCGACTCGCTGCCCGGTGTCGCGATCGCGATCTCGCTCGTGCCGCCACTGTCGGTCGTCGGGATCGCGTACTCCCAAGGCGACACCACGGCAGGGAGCGGCGCACTGTTGCTCTTCTCCACGAACATGCTCGCCATCCTGATCGTGGGTGGCATCACCTTCGTGCTCACCGGCGTCACGCCGCTCGACCATGCGGCGCATAGCGGCGACCGAGTTCGGGTCGGCCTCGGAGTCACCTTGACCGCAGCGGTGATCGTGCTTGGTGGGCTCCTTCTCAACGGCGCGCAGCTCGCATCCGATGCATTGCGTCAGGACACCATCGACGAGGTGATCGCCGACTGGATTCCCGCCGACAGCGGCTACCGAGTGGTCCGGGCAGACCTCGATGGCGACGACCTCGTCGCCGTCGTGATCGGCCCGTCGGAGGGTCTGCCCGACGTCGCCGACCTGGCCGATGCCCTGAGCGATGAGTTCGACACGACCATCACCGTCACGGTCAGCCTCGTCGTCGAGGAGACGCTGACGGCCACCGGCTCGCGCTGACACGGCGGCAATCACAGGCCCAAAGCGAGCCGGACAGCCTCCATCGTCCAAGATGACGCTGATGGAGCATCGAGACGTTGCGGTGATCGGGGCGGGCGTCTCGGGGATCTACCAGATCAAGCAACTCGTGGATCGCGGCTTCGACGCCATCGTGCTCGAAGCCGACGATGACGTGGGCGGCACCTGGTATCGCAATCGGTATCCCGGTTGCCGCTTCGACTCCGAGAGCTACACGTACGGCTACTCGTTCTCGAAGGAGTTGCTCGATGAATGGCACTGGAAGGAGCGATTCTCGTCGCAGCCCGAGAACCTGCGTTACCTCCGCCATGTGGTCGAAAAGTTCGACCTGCGGCGGCACATGCGATTCGGAGCGCGCGTCGAGCGCATGGCGTGGGACGAGGCCGGATGCCGCTGGCACATCACGCTGCAGAACGGCGACGACCTCTCCGCCCGCTTCGTGGTCACGAGCGTCGGTCCGATCTCGGCGCCGATCGTTCCCGATCTCCCAGGACGCGAAGACTTCGAGGGCGACTCGTTCCACACGTACCGCTGGCCGGAGGAACCCGTCGACCTTGCCGGAAAGCGCGTCGGCGTGATCGGGACCGGCGCAACCGGCATCCAGGTGATCGCAGCGATCGCGCCCGAGGTCGGACAACTGAAGGTGTTCCAACGACGCCCGAACTGGAGCTCACCGCTCAACAACAGTGAGATCTCTGACGACGAGATGGCCGACATCCGCGATCGCTACGAAGAGATCTTCGAGAACTGCGCCGAGTCGAACGGCGGATTCGAGCATCGGCCGATATGGGGTTTCTGGGAACGCACGCCCGAGGAGCGACGTGCGATCTGGGACGAGCTCTACACGCAGCCCGGCTTCGCGATGATCGCCGCGAACTTCGCCGAGATCTTCCTCGACGAGGACGCCAACCAGGAGATCTCGGAGTACATCGCCGATCGGATCCGACAACGCGTCGACGACCCCGAGGTCGCCGAGAAACTGATCCCGACCGACCACGGGTTCGGACTCCAGCGCCTCCCACTCGAGACGAACTACTTCGAGGCCTACAACCGCGACAACGTCGAGCTCGTCGACCTGTCGAACGCCCCGACCGAGTGCGTCACGGCAACCGGAATCCGGACCACCGAGGGCCACCACGAGCTCGACGTGATCGTGTACGCGACCGGATTCGACGTGATGACCGGTTCCTTCGATCGGATCGACATTCGCGGGGTCGACGACCTCCCGCTGCGCGAGAAGTGGCGGCACGTGACGACCACCTATCTCGGATTGCTGACCGCCGGTTTCCCCAACATGATGATGGTGGCCGGCCCCCAGAGCGTGTCCGGGTCGACGAACTTCCCACGTGCGATCGAGACCGGCGTCGACTGGATCACCGACTTGCTCGAACACACGCGATCGAACGACATCGAGCGAGTGGAGGCCGATCCCGATGCCGAGCAGGATTGGCTCACCGAGGTGACCAACGCCCACGAACGGCTCCTCTTCCGCCGCAGCAAGGGCTGGTTCACGGGCTACAACCCGAACCTCGCCGGGCGCGGCGAGGGAACCGTCCGCTATCACGCCTATTTCGGTGGGGCACCCCGCTACAAGAAGCGCATCACCGAGCTGGCGGCGACGGGCTACCCCGGCCTACACATGCGGTGAGCGTCGACTCACGACGACCGCGTCGACCTGCGCGTCGTCAGTTCGGGACCACGAGGCCGGTGGTTTCGATGTTGAGCTGGCCGGCGAGCCCCGCTGTTCGGTGCACGGCGATCTCGGCGTACGCATCCGACGTGGCCATGTCGACCAGCGCCGAGCGGCTCGGATACTCCACGATCGCGACCTGGTCCCACATGTCGTCGGCCTGACCCAACATCAACCAGCTCACGGCTCCCGAGAACACCAGGCGGCCACCGTGTTGCACCACCAGCGGGACGACTGCGGTGCCGTACAGCGCATAGGCCTCGGGCCCGGAGAGCGCCGTCTCACGGCCGTCCTCGTACTCGGCGCGCTCTCGGAACTTGAGCAGGTTGACCATGAAGATCGGGCCGTCGGGGCCCGCCTCGAAGAGCTCTGTCGCCTGCGCCGGTGTGCTCGGATTGACCTCATTGACGATCTTCATCTCGTGCATCGCACGCTCCTTCGGGTTCGAGGATGGATGGTTCAGGACGGGTCGATGACCACTCGGTGGAGATCGTCGCCGACCTCGATGGTCCCGCCGAAGTGCGCGGCCGACAGCGCCCGCCAGTCGTCATGCGTCCCGCTCATCGGCATCGGCGGGACGTAGTGGGTGAGGATCAGCGTGTCGAGATCGGCGGTGGCCGCTGTCTGTGCCGCCTCCTCGGGGGACGAGTGGTAGTTCCCCGTGTCGTGCATGCGCTGCATCGGGACGTTGGCCATGATGTCCTTGCGGATCACGGTGTGGACCAGCGCGTCGGCGCCCTCACACAGACGATCGAGGCCCTCGCACGGCACCGTGTCGCCAGCGGTCACGACGGATGCACCGCCGTGGTCGAAGCGGTAGCCGATGCTCGGCTCGACGGGCTTGTGATCGGTCTGCGCACAGGTCACGGTCACGGAGCCACCCTGCCCATCGGGGAGTTCGACGGCGCCGTCGGTCACCTCGATCACGGTGACCGGCGGTCGATGATCGAGGTCTTCGTGGTGCGCGATGCGATAGCCGATGTCGGGTTCGAGCGATGCGAGCAGGTGATCGACGACGTGTTGTGTGCCGACCGGGCCGACGATCGTCAGCGGGGTCTCTTCGAAGGTCATGACCCAACGGGTGGTGATCACGTCGTTGAGATCGGTGATGTGATCGCTGTGCAGGTGTGTGAGCAGCACTGCGGTGAGGTGCGGCGCACCGAGCCCGGCGGCAGCCAATCGCATCAACACCCCGCGGCCGGTGTCGACGAGGTAGTGCTCGGCATCGGGCCCGTCGCCCGCCGAGATCAGGGTGGAGGGTCCCGCCCGGTCGGGTGCGGGCATCGGCGAACCGGTTCCCAACAGCGTGACGATCAAGCTCACTGGCGGCTCATCTCTGCGGCGGCCTCGGCGTCTCGGGCCTCGGCGTCTTGTCGGGTCAGCACCTGGATCTCCACCTCGTGCAGCGTTCCTTCGAACGGGAACGGCGCGGCGTAGCGGGTGGACACGGCCGATCCGTGGTCGAAGGCGACGCTCGGGCCGACCGATGACATCATCCGCATGAACAGTGGCAACTCGGCTGAGCCGGCCGGCGCACCGTCGACGACGACGGCCATCTCGCCCGTCATCCCGCCCCGACGACGGAGCTTGACCGTGACTTCGGTATCGCCTCCTGGCAGGTCGACGTCGGACTCCAGGACCGTGTGCGCGTCGAAGGCGTTGTAGTCGACGACCAGACGGTCGTTCTGAACGAAGACGGACAGCCCCGAGTTCTCGGTGCCGGTCGCGTAGATGACTCCACCTTCGCCGGTCGACCGGGTGATGTGCGCAGTGAGGTCGAAGGACCGGCCGCCGATCGAGGCCGACGCCTGGCCGGGCATCGGCGACATCGGTGGTCGGTACACGTAGCGCATGTCGGCGGGGTGCGGCGAGTTGTCGCGGTAGCGGGCTCCGAACAGCTCGATCATCCGGTCGTCGAGCGGCAGCACACCGTGACGTTCCGCCTCGACCCACCAGAGCTCGACCAGTTCGGCGAGCTTGTCGGGCATCTGTTCCGACAGCTCGTTGCACTCGGACCAGTCGTCCGAGATCCGGTACAGCTCCCACGGCTCGGCGTCGTAGTCCGCGCCCTTGTCATGCTTGCACACCGCCTTCCACCACACGCCGTCGCCCTCGGCCACGAGCGCACGGCTCCCGGCCATCTCGAAGTACTGCAGCCGGTTCGTGGCAGGCGCCGACGCGTCGTCGAGAACCGATGCGAAGGAGTGACCGGTGACGGGCAACTGGTCGAGCCCCCGGTAGGACTCCGGCGGGGTGACACCGACCAGGTCGTAGATCGTCGGAACGATGTCGGCCACGTTGACGAACTGATCGCGCAGCGTTCCGTGCTCCTGCGGTGGGATTCGGCTGGGCGCATGCACCACGAGCGGAACGTGGACGCCGCCTTCGTGGGTGTTCTGCTTGTACCACTTGAACGGACTGTTGCCGCACTGTGCCCACCCCCACGGGTAATTCGTGTGGCTGTGGGGGCCGCCGATGTCATCGAGTTGATCGATCATCGCGTCGCCGTCGTCGAAGATGCCGTTGAAGAACTTCATCTCGTGGGTGACGCCGAACGGGCCACCTTCCTGCGAGGCGCCGTTGTCGGCGAGCACGACGAAGATCGTGTTCTCGAGTTCGCCCATCGCACGGATCCCCTCGACGAGGCGTCCGATCTGGTCGTCGGTGTGGTCGAGGAACGCAGCGAAGGCTTCCTGAAGTCGGGCGCCGACCTTCTGCTGATTCTCGGGCAGGTCATCCCACGCCTCCACCCCGGGGTTGCGCGGCGCGAGCTGGGTGCCCTGAGGGATCACGCCGAGTTCGAGCTGGCGCTCGAACCAGCGCTGTCGATGAACGTCCCAACCCTCGTCGTAGCGGCCCCGATACTTGTCGAGGTAGTCCTGCGGCGCCTGGTGCGGCGCGTGCGTCGCGCCGAACGGCACATACGCGAAGAAGGGTCGGTCGCGTCGCACACCCTTCGAGTCACTGAGCATCTTCAGGAGCTGGTCGACCAGGTCTTCGCTCACGTGGTAGCCGTCATCGGGACCGGCGGGCGGCTCGATCGGATGGTTGTCGGCGACGAGTTCGGGGTGGAATTGGTCGGTCTCACCTTCGAGGAAGCCGTAGAACCGGTCGAACCCGCGTGCGAGCGGCCATTGGTCGAACGGCCCAGCCGCCGAGCACTGCTCCATCGGGGCGAGGTGCCATTTGCCGACGCAGAACGTGCCGTACCCCTCGGCCTTGAGCACCTCGGCCACGGTGGCGGCGTGGTTGCTGATGTGGCCCAGCTGGTGCGGGAACCCGGTTTGGAAGTTCGACACGGCGCGCATCCCCACCGCGTGCTGAGAGCGTCCCGTGAGCAGCGATGCGCGCGTCGGCGAGCACAGCGGCGTCACGTGGAAGTTCGTGAACTGGAGCCCGTTCGCGGCAAGCGCATCGACGTTCGGGGTGTCGATGTCAGAGCCGTAGCAACCGAACTGGGCGAATCCGGTGTCGTCGAGCAACACCAACACGACGTTCGGCGCATCGGTGCCGGGATGTGGTGGCACCGGGAAGTCGGGCTCGGATTCGGCCAGCGTGCGCCCGATCGTGCCGGTGAAGGCTCCCCGCCTCGTGCCGTCGTCAGCCATCGTCGATGTCTCCCCCTCGTGAAGCCAGTGCTGGTCTGATTCTGACGGCGTCGATTTTCTGTGTCAAATGACCGGGAAATTCGTTCTAGTCTCGCGACCATGACTCCACGAACATCGCAGGCTGCCATTGCTTCGACGCCGCGCAGAGGGCGCGGCCGTCCGAAAGGAACGGGGAAGGTCGACCCCGCGGCGATCGTCGATGCGGCGCTCGACACGCTGGCCGACGGCGGGTACCGAGCACTGACGATGCGGGGCGTCGCTCGAAGCCTCGGGGTGTCGCTGGCGACGCTGCAACACCACTTCCCGACCAAGGACACGTTGTGGCGGGCTGCGGTCGACCACCTCACCGACGAGGCCATCGAGCGACGAAGCCACCTGGAACTGACCGACCTCGCCGGCCGGCTCGCCACGTTCCTCGAACAAGATGGTGCCCGACCGGGGCTCGTGGCGGCCCTCCTCGCGGACCGCTCGCCGGGCGGCTCGGAACGCATTGCGTACGTCGCATCACGCCTCGCCGACGCGAGCGCCGATCCGCTGGCCCGCATGCGCGAACTGAACACGGCTGGCGCAATCCGCCCGATCGACGAGCGTGCGCTCTTCGCATTGATCACCATCGGCGTCGGGTCGATCGCTGGGTCAGCCGAAGCGACGCATCGAGCGTTCGGGTTCGACCTCACGACCGACCAAGGACGACACGAACTCGCTGCGGGACTCGCCGACATCATCGGCCTCGGCGTGTTCAGCCGTTGACGGCAGATCACCCGTCGATCACTGGGAAATTTATTGCGAGATCGCACTATTTCGAATATAGTGCGATCTCGTACTAACCCACCGACGAGGAGACCCGGGATGATCCCTGCCGCAGCCATTCGACAATCAAGGAACCCTGACCAACGCACGCCAGACCCCGAAACCCCCTGGTCGGGGCGAGCGGTCGAGTTCCTCGCCTCGTCACCCGTCGTGGCGACCACCGCGATCGCCTTCGCGATCTTCGCCGTCGTCTTCTTCGCGACCTCGGCACCGTTCTCGATTCCGACGGTCGAGCAGGCCTGTGGTGCGCCACCACTCGACGTACGAGCGTTCTCGACGGCAGACGACGTCGCCACCTTCCTCGACGACTGCGGAACGTCCGGACGCTCGGCCTATCTGCGCCTCCAGGTCGCTGATCTCCTCTACCCAGCCGTGTCCGGGCTGTTCTTCGCATCGGCGCTCGCTCGAACGTGGAAGCACCTGGACCCGCGCCGTCCCTTCCGTCGTCTTCTCGTCGCCATCCCGCTGGCCGGGGCGGCCTTCGACTATCTGGAGAACGTTGCGGTGTGGCAGGCGCTGGCCGCGTACCCCTCCCAATCAGCGACAGACGAACTCCTCGGCATCGCGTCGGTGATGAAGACCGCGACGTTCTGGGTGGCGGGGCTCGCGCTCATCGCCGGCCTGGTTCGGATGGGCATCGTGGCCATCGTCCGACGGTTGCGCGATGGGACGCGGCCGCCGGATTCGGCCTCGATGCTGGAATGATCAGAGTCGTATGCCGCACGAGGAGCACCCGCGACCACTCGACGCTGGACCCGTCAACGTCTTGTTCGACGTCTGGCTGCTCTCGCGGGCGGTGAACGCCTTGATCGACGAAGCGATCCGCCCGGGTGGACTCGACGCCGACGCGTCCGCGATCTACTCGGTGCTGGCGTCGAGCGAGTCGATCACACCGAGTGAACTGGCTCGCTGGATGTCGGCGCCTGCGACGACGGTGTCGAGCTCTGTCAAGAGGTTCGAACAGCGAGGCCACGTCGAACGCGTCCCCAACCCCGACGACGGCCGCTCGCGGCGTCTCCGGCTCACTGCGTCCGGGCGACGAGTGCACCGAAGAGCGGGCGAACTCTTCGCGCCGATTCTCGCCCGCGTCGAGCAGCGAATCGGCGGCGACTCGAACGTGATCCACGGTCACCTCCGAGACCTCCACAGGATCGTCCACGGCGTCGACTCCCGCGACGAATGATGTGAGCGTCCGGCGCGCGAACGACGTCGCCTACGGTTCGACGATGCGATCAGTACGAGTGTTGGGCGACCTGACCGACGACGTTCGCCGCGCCCAGCTCGACGCAGTCGCACACGCCGTACGCGCACGTGGCGCAGATGCCTCGAGCAGCGGAGGAACATCACCCGAGGACGCTCGCGCCGCAGCTGAAGCGGCCGTGGCAGACGGCTGCGATCGCCTCATCGCTGTGGGCGGAGATGGCGTGGTCCACCTCGCGATCAACGCGGTCGCAACGACCGCCACGGTCCTCGGCCTGGTGCCGATCGGGACGGGCAACGATTTCGCTCGTGCCCTCGGGCTCCTCGACGGCGACGGCGACGTCGACACGCACGTCGACCGAGCACTCAGCGACGGTGTTCCGGTCGACGGGATCCGGACCGATCACGGCTGGGTCGCCACCGTCGCCACACTCGGCTTCAGTGGTGACGTGACCGCTCGGGCCAACTCGCTCCGCTGGCCCACCGGGAGCCAGCGCTACACCGTCGCCACGCTGCTGCAGCTCCCGCGCCTCCGAGCGATCGATGCCACCGTGAAGGTCGACGGGATGAACGTCGGTGCCGACACGTCACTGCTCTCGGTCGGAAACACGAGCTGGTTCGGCGGCGGTATGAAGATCTGCCCCGACGCCCGGCCCGACGATGGTCTCCTGCACGTGGTGAACATCGCAGCCGTCTCGCGCCGACGTTTCGTTCGCGTGTTCCCCACCGTGTTCTCCGGCCGCCACGTCAGACGCGACGACGTCACGACGGCCAGCGGGACCGTCGCGACGATCGACGGACCGAGCGAGATCGAACTGTGGGCGGATGGCGAATTGCTCGGCCCACTGCCCGTGCGCCTCGAACTGATTCCGGGTGCCGTTCAGGTCGCCGGTGCCGTTCTCCGCTGATCAGAGGCGATGGAACGGGCCAAGCGTCGTCGTCGGCTCATCGCTGACGAGGCGGCGCACTCGGACGTCGTCGACGAACCACCGCGAACCGCCGGGCAGATCGATCACGCGCAGGCCGGCCGAACCCGCCGAAGTGCCAGCCGAGTGCGCCGTCGGCGGGATGATCTCGGCGCCATTCACCGTCACCGAGCTGGTACCGGTCTCGTCGGTGCGCAGGTCGACCTTCGTCCAAGCACCAACCGACACGGTGGTCGAATCGGTGTCGTCGACGATGCGGGTGGCGCCGTCGACCGCGGCGAGGTCGAACCCGGCGGAGTCGGCACGGGTCTCGCGCTGGTCGGTCGGCGTGATGCCGGTGTTGGTGCCCGATGCGACCGATGAGGCTGACGGATCGGTGAGGAACCACCATGACTCGAACGCGACTCCCGGCTCGTCGATCCCGGAGATGACCGCCCACGGACTCGTGTCGCCGTTGCTCGGCGGCGCCTCGAGTGCGTGAGCGCCACTCCGAGACGCGTCGGTGGTTGCTGCCCACGAGCCCGCTGCGGCGCGCTGGCCAGCGCCCACGACGACCATGCCGGACGGGTCGGTGACGTTCAGGTGGCTGGTCGCGAGCCACTCGGCTGAACGCGCGACAGCAGCGACGCTCACATGGTCGAGCGAACCGACGAACGGTGCGGATCCGGTGCTCGTGTCGCCGATGGTGACCGGGATCGTGATGTCACCGGTGATGGTCCCGACCGCTGCCGTTCGGTCGACTTCGACGCCGTCGACGTAGAGCACGAGGTCCGCCCCGTCATAGGTCGCTGCGACCTGCTGCCAGGAACCGGTGCTGATCGACCCGCCGCGCGCCTCGACCGTCGAGCCGCCGACTCGGAGCGAGGCGACCGCCTCGCCGGTCGCACCGTCGATGGCGAGGTCGTGGACGATGTCGGAACCCGGCGCAGACTGAGCGACGATCGTGGAGTCTCCGGTGAGGGCCGAGGCGTTGACCCAACCCGACAGCGTGAGCGCGCCTTGCGCAGCCTGCCCCGCCGGGCCGACGAGGCGCTCGCCGCCGCCGCTCAAATCGAAGCCGTCAGCCGCCACGCCGCTGCCCGGGGTACTCACATCGAAGCCGCCCGCCGCCGCCAGGTCGTGACGCGCCTGACTTCGGTCGAGCGCCGTCGCGCCGGCGGCGACCGTCATGACATCGGAGAACTCGGAGGTCGAACCGAACGTGCCGCCACCGAGATCCTCCGTGGCGGTCGCGGAGATGACGTCGCCACTCGACAACGCCGGAACCCCCGTGATCGTGAACGACTCGACACCGGTGCCACCGTGCGTGATCGTGTTGCCGATGATGAAGAGTTCGCCTTCGCCGTTGCCGGAGGCGTCGGCCCCCTCGGTCGGGTTCGCGAAGAGTTCGATCCGGTAGTCGCCGAGCGGAACGTCGAGGTCGAAGCGGACATCGGTTTCGCCGGCGGAGGAGACCCCGAGCACCGGATAGTTCAGCAGTTCGTTCGCGCCGGGATCGAGGTCGCTGCCGTCGTTGTCGGTCACGCCGTCGGCGGCGAGGTCGATACCGAGCGCTCCGTTCCCCGAAATCAGATTCCCCAGGATCGCGATGTCGTCGACCGTCGCGACCGCCGCCGTCGAGACGCCGGCTCCGACGTTGCCGCCGATCAGGTTCCCATCGTCGACTCCTGTGCCACCGATCAGCACGTTCTCGACGCCGGCGGCCGCGTACACCCCGGTCTGATTCGGGATCGACACCGTTCCGCTCGGGTCCGAGCCGATTGCGTTGCCCTGCACGATGTCGTCATCGTCGACGCGGATGCCCGAGTCGTAGAACCCGATCACGTTGTCGGCGACGGTGGTGTTCCCGAACGACACCACCCCCTGGCCAGAACCGCCGATGTCGAGCGCGAAGCTCGGGTCGGTCCCGATGAAGTTGCCTTCGATCACGGCATCCACCGCGTAGATCCCATCGAGACCACCGATGACGTTCGGTGCGGCTGTCGACCCGATCGTCACGTCGATGACATCGGCACCGACCCCGAAACCTCCGGCCTTCGCCGTCAACTGCCCGTTGACCCCGATCAGGTTGCCGAGCACCTGTGCGCCGGTCGCCTCGTACAGCGCCACGCCGTAGTTGTCGTTGCTGTGCAGCAGGTTTCGCGCCGCTGGTGTCACCCCGCCGATCACGAGATCGGTCGACTCGCCGCCCGTGCTGAAGACCCCGTAGTTGACCTGGTCCTCGACGATGCCGGTCACGTCCCATCCGAGGTGCAGCCCTTCGATCCTGACGTTGTCGGCGCCATCGAGCGCGATCGCTTCGGACGCGCCGCCGGGCGTTCCGGTGATCGCGAATCCGCGCAGCGTCGTGGCATCCGCGGTCTCGGGCAGCAACAGAAACGCGTTGCCCGACGGAGCACCTGTGGCGTCCAACTCGATGGTGATCCGACCGTCCAGTGCCCCGGGCGCAGCAACCGTGTTCGGGATGTAGCCGGGTTGGGTCGATGCATCGATGCGCACACCCGACGAGATGGTCGGCAAGGCCGAGCTCGGTGTGATCCGCCACCACGAGTGCCCACCGTTGGGATAGTCGGCGTCGAAATCGGCGATCGACGCATCATCCAGTGCTGTGACGACTGGCGTCCCGAGAGAGTCCGTCGTGGCGTCATCCTGGTAGTAGACGTGTCCGCCGTCCGAGCTCGGGATGCCGAACTCGATGACGTCGACCGAAGCAGTCGCGTTGGCTTCTTCGATGGCGGCGCGAAGGGTGCATTCGGCGGCACCCTCTGAGTTGTTGCCGCCGGTCCGGCAGATGCCGTCGCCGGGAGCGTCGTCCCCGGCGTCGCCGGACGAGTTCACGACGACCGTCGCGTTCACCTCGAGCTCGAGGATCCAGACGGCGCCGCGGTCGAGGCCCTCGTCGTCGTCGCGGTTCGCGCCGACGACGAGGTTCACGCCGCCGTCGCCGTCGAGGTCACCCAGGCCGGTGACCGATTCGCCGAAGCGATCGTTGCTGTCGAGCGGCCCGGTGAATCCGCCCTCGGTGGCACTGACCTTGCGCTCGTCGACGACCGTGCCGTCCTCGTGCAGCATGAGTAGGTAGACCGCGCCCTGGTTGCCGCTGCCGCCACCGTCGTCGTCGTTGATCGCACCGACGGCGATGTCGACGGTGCCGTTGCCATCGAGGTCACCGACGATCGCGACCGAGGAACCGAAACGGTCGCTGCCGTCGAGCGCCGCCGTGAGTTCTCCGCTGGCGTCGGAGATCTTCTGTTCTCGATCGACCGTGCCATCGGCGTTCATGAACAAGATGTGGACCGCACCCGCGTCGACGACTCCGTCGTCGTCGTTGCGGGCGCCGACGGCGATGTCGTTGATGCCATCGCCGTCGAGGTCTCCGAGCCCGGCGAGCGAGGTCGCGAACTGATCGTTGTCGTCGAGCGACGCCGCGAAACCTCCGGTCGCGTCAGCGATCTTCTGACCGCCCTTGACCGTTCCGTCCGCGTGCATCAACAGCACGTGTACGGCACCGCGGTCTGACCCGAACCCATCATCGAAGTTGGCGCCCACCGCGATGTCAGGGATGCCATCACCGTCCAGGTCGCCGATGCCCGCCACCGAGCGCCCGAACTGGTCGCCGGCGCTGAGGGCCGTGGGAAGCTCACCGCTGACGGAGCTGATCTTCTGCTCGTGCTCCACCGCGCCATCGGCGTCGAGGAACAGGACATGGACCGCGCCCGATCCACCGTCGTCGTCACCGGGGGCGCCGACGACGATCTCGTTGCGACCGTCACCGTCGAGATCACCCACCGAGGCAACCGAGGTACCGAACCGGTCGTCGGCGGTCAGCGTGGCCGTGAGGTCACCGAAGGACGCACTGATCTTCTGCTCGCTCGCGACGGTCCCGTCGGCATCGAGGAGGAGCACGAAGACGGCGCCGGCGTCCGTGCCGCCGTCATCGTCACGATCGGCACCGACGACGATGTCGTTGACGCCGTCGCCGTCGAGGTCGCCGATCCCCGCGATCGAGCGACCGAACTCGTCGTCATCGTCGAGTGCGGCGACGAAGTCGCCCTCGGCATCGCTGATCTTCTGCTCGTCGACGATCGGCGTCTGCGAACGGTTGGCGGCGACGTCGAGGTAGTCGGGCTGACCGTCGCCGTCGGAGTCGACAGCGTCGCGCGGTTCGCCGTCACCGTTTGGGTCGGCGTTCTCCAACGACGTGTTGATGCCGTCGCCGTCGTCGTCGATGTCGAGGTAGTCAGGAGTGGCGTCACCGTCACGGTCGGTCGGATCGGTTGACGGATCGTTGTCAGCATCGTTGTCGAGGTCCTCGACGTCGTCCCAGAGTCCGTCACCGTCGGAATCGGGTCGCGGGTCGACCGAGTCGGACAGCTCCGAGGTCGGTCCGAAGCTGGTGCAGCCGGCGTCGGTGCATTCGGTGGTGGTGAGCGTGACGTCACCGCCGCCGAACACATCACCGAACGACCCAGTGAACGACTCGACACCCGAGCCGGTGTGCACGATCTGGGCGAAGCCGAGGCTGACCTCCGCTTCGTCGTCTCCAGCGGGGTTGCGGAACGCCTCGATCAGGTAGTCCCCAGCAGGGACGTCGAGCTCGAAGTCGATCGTGACCGCAGTGGCTCTCGTCGCGACGGGGAAGTTGAGCAGGTCGTTGGCCCCGGAGTCGATGTCGTCATCGTCGTTCGGAGTGCGACCGTCATCGCCGAGGTCGAGCATGAGGACACCGCTCCCGGCAATCGAGTTGCCGAGGACCGTCGCGTCCGTGGCGTTGGCGACGACGAGCGCGTCGAAGGACGCGTTGCGGACCGTGTTCGAGTCGGACGGGACGATGCCACCGAAGCGGAGCGAACCGGTGCCGTTGGAGTAGACGGCCTGGGCGACCGCTGCCGCGCCTCCAGCTTCGTCGAGCCCGAACGTGTTGCCGGTGATGACGGTGCCCGAGCCAGACGAGGTGTGCACCAGTGCTGCGTTCGGCGTGAACGCGAATCGGTTGTCGACGACGACGGTGCCGCTTGCCGCGTCAGCGATGATCAGGGCTTCGGCGGGCGGGCCACTCGATGAGGCACCGTCGACTCCGAGGCCGAACGTGTTTCCTTCGACGCGTGCGGCCGACACGTTTTGGTAGAGGATGAGACCGTCGTTGCTCCCGGCGGCGGCGAACCGGTTGCCGTCGCCAGTACCGCTTCCGCCGATGAGCGCGTTCGACGCCGTCGAATACATGACGATGTCGGCGGCTGCATTGGCAGCCACCGCTCCGTCGACGTCGAAGCCCAGCCAGGAACCCTGCACCGTCGTGTCCGCAAACCCGGAGACGAGACCGTTGGCGGGCCAACCAGAGATCGCGAGACCTCGGATCGTGACGGCGTCGGCCACGATGTCGAGACCCGATCCCGACCCCAGCGCGCCTCCGTCGAGTCCGACGACCGGGTCATCGACCCAACCGGGCTGCGTCGTCGCGTCGAACACGGCGGCGTCGCTGAGTGTCGGGAGCGGGTCGGTCGGGGGTGCGATCGTCCAGGTGCCGGCCGCGTAGCCGGGGTCGGAGATGGGGAGCTCGAAGCTGCTGGTCTGGATTCCGTCGATCGCGTTGGAGTTCTCGATGAACTGGCGAACGGTGCCCTGGTTCGCCCGCCCGGTGTCGTATCGGAGCACTTCGCCGTGCTGTCCACCGCTGTTCACCGCCGGCACGAAGTACACGTGACGACCATCGGATGCCGCACCGCGGAAGCCGACCGGGTCTGCTCCGACCCCGGCACCTGCGGGATCGAAGGTCGACCACGAACCGGCGGTCCCGAAGTCGCCGGTGGTGTCGAGGCGCAGCACCTCACCGTGGAAGTCGGTGCCGTTGTTCCCGGGCGAGAAGTACACGTACCGACCATCGAAGGCGCCGCCCACATACCCGTCGGGGTCGGTGCCCACGGCATTCGCACCCGGGTCAAACGCAGTCCACGACGTCGCGTCGTCGAACTGCGCGGCGGTGTCGAGGCGCAGGATCTCGCCAAAGGATCCCGGACCGTTGTTGGCTGGCGTGAAGTAGACGTGGCGACCGTCGAACACCGCACCGGCGTATCCGTCGGCGTCGAGACCGACTCCGTTCGCCCCGGGGTCGAACGCCAACCAAGACGTGGTCGCGTCGAACGCCGCGGTGGTATCGAAGCGCAGGACCTCGCCGTGGGCGCTGCTGCCGTTGTTCCACGGAACGAAGTAGAGGTGTCGACCATCGAAGACCACCCCTTCGTAGCCGTCGGGGTCGTTCCCCACTCCGCTCGCGCCCGGATCGAACGTCGACCACGCTCCCACCGTCGAGAACCCAGCCGTCGTATCCAGACGCAGCACCTCACCGTGCTGTCCGCTGCCGTTGCTCGCCGGCGCGAAGTACACGTACCGACCATCGAACGCTGCCCCGACGTAGCCGTCGGGCTCCGTTCCGACGCCGTTCGAGCCCGGATCGAACGTCGACCAGGCGCCGACCGTCGAGAACCCAGCCGTCGTGTCCAGCCGCAAGACCTCACCGTGCCCGCCGCCCCCATTGTCGGCCGGGGCGAAGTACACATACCGACCATCGAATGCACCACCGCGGTAGCCGTCCGGGTCGACGCCGACGCCGTTGGCGCCGGGGTCGTACGCGGTCCATGAGCCTGGTGCGCCGAAGTCCGACGTCGTATCCAGGCGCAGCACCTCGCCACGCTTCGTTCCGCCAGCACCGCCGGGCGGGAAGTACAGGTAGCGGCCGTCGAAGATCGCTCGATCGAATGCGTCGGCGCCGACGCCGACACCATCGGCACCGGGGTCGTAGCTGGTCCATGCCGCGACGTCGGTGAATCCGGTGAGCAGGACCTCGTCGGCGGTGTTGGTGATCGAAACGAACGAAAAGCCGTGCTCCAGCCCGAGGATGTCGGCACCGGAAACGACGACGCGGGTGACGTGCTCAGCCGCAGGCAACATCGGGAATCCGTCGGAGGCGGTCGGGCGGACGCCGCCTGCAACGGTGTGCGTGGCGCCGGAGAACGACCAGCTCCCATCGAACGTCGCGGTGCCGGTCGGACCGCGGGTCTGCTCGGCGAAGACCTCGTCGAGCACACTCACGCCGATGTAGCCCGCCGCAGGTTCGATGTCTCGGCCGTCGACTGCGACCCAATAGGTGCTGTCGCCTTCGCTCGCGGACAGCCGGTATGTGCCGGTGTCGTCGGTGACATCAGTGTCGACGACCACGTCGCCAGCCGAGGGCTCACCGTTGCCATCACTGTCGTGGAACAGCCACACGTCCACACCGGCTACGTCCACACCGTCGTCAAAGAGCAGTCCGTCACCGTCGACGTCTTCCTGCACCAAGCCTTCGACCTGCGGACTGAACGCCGACAGCTCGATCGCGTACACCGCACCCTCAACGCCTCCTCCGTCGTTGGTGCCGCTGGCGCCGACGAGGAGCGAGATCTCGCCGTCCTCGTCCTGATCACCCAGTACGCCGAGCGCCGAACCGAAGCTGTCGCCATCGGCGAACGGGCCGGTCAGCCCACCTTCGACATCGCTGACCTTCCGCTGTCGGGCCACCGAACCACCGCTGTCGAGATACAGCACGTAGACGGCGCCACGGTTGCTTCCTCCGTCGTCGTCTCCGGTCACTCCGACCACGAGGTCCGGCACGCCGTCGCCATCGAGGTCACCGGGCCCGGCGACGCTGCCACCGAACAACTCGAAACTCGAGAAGCTGCCGGAGAAGCCGCCCACGTCGCCCTCGGTGATCTTCTGTTCACCCTTGACGGTGCCGTCGGCGTTGAGTCGAAGCACGTAGACCGCGCCTTCGGAGCCGCTGCCGTCCCAGGTTGCGCCCACTGCGATGTCGGTCACGGAATCGGCATCGATGTCGCCGAGCGCGGCAACCGAGATGCCGAAGAAGTCGCTGTCGGCCGGCACGCCCCCGAAACCTCCGGAGGTGGCCGAGATCTTCTGCTCCGACTTCACACTGCCGTCGCCGTTCAGGAACAGGATCCATACTGCACCTCGTGCAAGACCGCCATCGTCGTCGGTGTACGCCCCGACGGCCAGGTCGACGTTGCCGTCGCCGTCGAGGTCGCCGAGATTCGCGAGACCTGAACCGAAGCCGTCTTCACCAATGGGGCCCTCGAAGCCGCCCTCGGTCTCGGAGATCTTGCGCTGGGTCTTGACCGACCCGTCACTGTTCAGGAGCAGCACGTGGACGGCGCCACCGAAGTCGCCATCGCTGTTGTCCTCGCCGATCACGCCGACGGCGATGTCTGGTACACCGTCGCCATCGAAGTCGCCGAGGGACGTGATCGAGCTTCCGAACCGGTCGCCGGCCGCCGGTGCTGCTGCGAGGCCATCGCCCCCGGTGCTGACCTTGCGATCTGATGCCACGCTGCCGTCAGCGTTCATGAACAGGATCCACACCGCGCCGCTCGATGCGCCGTTGTCATCGTTCTCCTCCGCACCGACCGCGACATCGTTGATGCCGTCGCCGTCCACGTCGCCGATCCCGACGACAGCGCCTCCGAAGTTGTCGGCGGCCCCCGGCGCATTGGTGAGTCCGCCCGACGTGGCGGAGATGCGGACTTCGTCGACGACCGGCGTGATGCCGGTTCCTGAGCCGGCATCGAGGTAGTCGGGCTGGCCGTCGCGGTCCGAGTCGACGGCATCAGCGGGCTCACCATCGCCATCGGGGTCGGCGAGCTCAGCGATCGTCGCACTGCCGTCACCGTCGTCGTCAGCGTCATTGTCGTCGGAGTCGCCGTCGGCGTCGCTGTCATCCCACTCGGTGTGGTTCCACAGACCGTCCCCGTCGGCATCGGCGAGGAGCTCGAGCTCCAGGCGGTAGATCGCACCCCGATCGGTGCCGTTGTCGTCGTCTTCGGGCGCCCCGACCAGGATCTCCATCCGACCGTCGCCGTCGAGGTCGCCGAGATTCGTCACCGCATTGCCGAACTCATCGCGGTCATCGAGCGACCCGGTGAACCGACCTTGTGTCGAGGAGAACTTGCGCTCCCACTTCACGGTGCCGTCGTCGTTCAACGTGAGGAGGTACACCGCCCCTCGGCTCGTGCCGCCGTCGTCATCGAGGCCGGTGCCGACCAGAAGGTCGGGCACGCCGTCCCCGTCGACGTCGCCGACGCCCGCCACGGAGCGACCCCACTGATCGAAGTCATCGATGTCGATCTGGAGGCCGCCCCAGATCTGATTGATCCGCGTTTCGTCCTTGACCGTGCCGTCGGCGTTGAGGAACAGCACGTACACCGCACCTCTGCTGAAGCCACCACCGGCGTCGTCGCGGATGGCTCCGACGGCGATGTCCGTGACGCCGTCACCATCGACATCGCCCAGTGACGTGATCGAGGTTCCGAACTGGTCGTTGTTCGACAGCAATGCTGTCAGCCCGCCGGTTCCTCTGCTGATCTCCTGGCTGGAGGCGACCGTACCGTTCGGCTCCAGGAAGAGGATGTGCACCTCACCGCGATTGTTCCCGCCGCCATCGGCGTAGCCGGAGCCGACCGCGAGGTCGACGATCCCATCGCCGTCGAGATCGCCGAGCGCCGTGAGCGAGTTGCCGAACGCGGTGTAGGCCGGAAACGACGCAGCGAAGCCGCCAGTGCCGTCGCTGATCTCCTGGGTCGACCGAGCGGTGCCGTCCCGATTCATGAACAGGATGTGGACCTCACCTAGATCGGTGCCGCCACCATCCGCGAAGTAGGCGCCGACCGCGAGATCGACGATGCCATCACCATCGAGGTCACCGACGGGTGCGACCGCGTTGCCGAAACGTCCGTCGTTGGCGAGCACCGGTCCTCCCCCGACGGTGTGCGAGATCTTCTGGTGGGTTCCGACCGAACCGTCGCTGTCCATGAACAGCACGTAGACCGCGCCTCGGGCCGAACCGCCGTCGTCGTCGAACGGCGCGCCGACGACGACGTCGTTCACGCCATCCAGGTTCAAGTCACCGATCGCGGCGACCGACGAGCCGAAGGCGTCGTTGTCGATCAGAGCAATCGTGTTGTCACCGGCTGCGTCGCTCTCCTTACTGACGTTTCGCACCGGACCACCAGACAGCTCGGCGGGCTCGTCGAGGTAATCCGGACGGCCGTTGTGGTCACTGTCGCGTGCGTCACGCGGGTCGCCGTCACCGTTCGGGTCGGCGTTCTCGGCCGAGGTGATGACACCATCATCGTCGTCATCGTCATCGAGGTAGTTCGGCGTGGTATCGCCGTCGCTGTCGGGGCCAGGATTCGTCGAGGGGTCGCCGTCGTCGTCGACGTTCGCGTCTTCCTCGTCGTCACACAGACCGTCACCGTCGCTGTCTCCCTGACAGCGAGCCAGGCCGAACTCGGACGTTGAGCCGTAGTCGCCGCCGCCGAGGTCTTCGGTCGCCGTGGCTGAAAGGTAGACGTCACCGGGGTCACTCGCGGTGAACGTGAACGACTCGGTGCCGGAGCCGGTGTGCACCACCGAGATGGCGCCGAGCAGCGCGTCGCCAGCGCCGTACCCGGTCGGCGGAGCACCGGAGGCGTCGTTCGCGAAGAACTCGATGCGGTAGGTCGCAGCGGGGGCGTCGAGGTCGAAGTCGACGTCGATGTCGCCCCCCGACGGAGTGATCGCAGAGACGACCGGGAAGTTGAGCAGGCCATTGGCCCCGACATCGGCGTCGCCAAGGTCGTTCGGCGTGACTCCGTCTCCGCCCAGATCGATGAAGACGTTGTCGGAGTCGGACAGCAGCGATCCGAGCACGCTGTTGCCCGCTCCGGTCAGCACCCGCAATGCAGCGCCGTCGGAGGAGTCGCCACCGACGACGACGTTGCCCTCGCCGACGTTCACGCCGCCGAACCGATTGTCCGTGCCGGAGATCTCGACCGGGTCGCGCCGACTCGCCGGAACGAGCGAGCCGTCGGCGAGAACCCCGAAGCGGCTGCCCGCGATCACGTTGCGATTGCCGCTCACGATCAGCTGGTTGTTGAGGCTCGCGCCGACGACGACGGCGGCGCCTGGCGTGCCGACGATGTTGTCATCGCCGCCGACGACCAGGACGAGGTCATTGTGGTCGGCGAGTGCGACGTCGCCGTACGTCGACACGCCGATCCACACGTTCTGCAGCGTGTTGCCATCACCGTGGACCTCGATGCCCGAGCCGCCCAGACCGTTCCCACCGAGCACGAGATCGGCGGCGCCCGAGCCGCCGATCGTGTTGCCGTCGGCGCCGATCGTGACGAAGACGTTGTAGTCGCCGGGGCTGTTGCTCGTACCGACCGCGTCGACCATGAGCCAGGAGCCTTCGATCGTGTGGTTTCCGGTGCCGTACAAGCCGATCATGGAGGCGCTCGAATCGGTGCTCGCCACGTTGAGCCCGCGGACTGTGGCGCTGTCGCCGGTGAACGCCAGCGTCTCGTTCGACGTCGGCCCGACGATTCGGATCGGCAGGATCGCGTCGACCGGGCTGCCGTCGACCGTCGTGTTGGGTGCCCAACCGGGTTGCGTCGTGCCGTCGAGCGTCGTCGGGCCGCTGATCGCGGGCAGGTCCGTGGCAGGTTCGATCGACCACCAGGAGAAGGGGCTGACCGGGTAGTCGAGGTCGAAGTCGGCGATCGCGGCATCGGCGAGCGTGGTCGCCACCGGGGTCCCGAGGGAGTCCGCCGTCGCGTCGTCCCGGTGGTACCGGTGGTTCGGGTCGTTGTTTGGAATCGCGAACTGGATCGTGTTCATCGACGCCGACGCATTGGTCTCCTCGATCGCTGCGCGGAGCGTGCACTCGTCGGCGCCTGCCGAGTTCACTCCGGCCGTGTCGCACGCTCCGTCGCCGGGAACGGCATCACTCGAATCACCGGTCGAGTTCACGACGGCGACGGGGGCTTGCGCGAGGTCCAGCAAGTACACGGCGCCGCGCTCAGGTCCTTCGTCGTCGTCCTGCGGTGCGCCGACGGCGATGTCGAGCAGGCCGTCTCCGTCGAGATCGCCGAGTCCGGCGGCGGCCGTGCCGAACGAGTCGAACGCTTGGACCGGTCCGGTGAGTCCACCCGCGGACGCGCTGATCTTGTACTCGTCGGTCACCATGCCCGATCTGTCGATGGTGAGCAGGTAGACGGCCCCCGCCCACGTCCCGCCGTCATCGTCCTCCTCGGCGCCGACCAGAACGTCGGGAACGCCGTCGCCGTTGATGTCACCCACACCTGTCACCGACGAGCCGAAGTAGTCCTGATCGTCGAGGGCGGTGACGAAGCCACCAGCAGCGTCGGAGATCTTCTGAAACGACGACACCGTGCCATCGGAGTTCATGAACAACACGTAGGCCGCACCGCGATCGGTGCCGACATCGTCGTCGCCTGGGGCCGTCACGACGAGGTCCTCGATCCCGTCACCGTCGATGTCACCCGGGCCGGCGACCGCCCAACCGAACTCGTCGAGGTCGTCGAGCGTGGCCGTGAAGGTCCCGGCGGTGTCAGAGATCTTCTGGGTCGACTTCGCCGTGCCGTTCTCGTTCAACTCGATCACGTACACGGCGCCGCGGCCGCCTGCTCCGCCACCGTCGTCATCGTTGGGAACACCGATCGCGAGGTCGGGGATGCCGTCGTCATCGAGGTCACCGATGCCGGCCACAGACGTACCGAAGAAGTCCGACGCATCGAAGGTCCCCGAGACACCCCCCTCGGTGGCGCTGAGCTTCTGTTCGGCCGCGACCGTGCCGGCATCGTCGAGGAAGAGCACGTACACCGCACCGACGTTGAAACCGCCATCGTCGTCGAACGGGGCCCCGACTGCCATGTCGGGCACGCCGTCACCGTCGACGTCGCCGAGCGCGGTGATCGACGAGCCGAACCGGTCGTCATCGTCCAAGACGCTGTCGAGACCGCCGACGGCGTCGGAGATCTTCTGCTCGTCGCGCACGGAGCCGTCTGCGTCCAAGAACAACACGTAGACCGCGCCCCGATCCGCGCCTTCGTCGTCGTCGAGTGGAGCACCCACGGCCATGTCGTTGATGCCATCACCGTCGACGTCACCGATGGCGGCGACGGCGCTCCCGAACCGGTCGTCGTCACCGAGTACTTCCGCGAGGCCACCCGTCGTGTCGGAGATCTTCTGCTCGGCTGCCACCGGCGGCGCCGACGGTCCGACTTCGTCTGCGTCGAGGTAGTCCGGCTGGCCGTCTCGGTCGGAGTCGACGGCATCGCGTGCATCTCCGTTGCCGTCGGGGTCGGCGTTCTCCGACACGGTCGGGACCGTGTCGCCATCGTCGTCGGCATCGAGATGATTCGGCGTGCCATCGCCGTCGACATCGGGGCCTGGGTTCGTCGACGGATCGTCGTCGGCATCGACGTTCTCGTCTTCGACGAAGTCCCAGAGCCCATCAGCGTCGGAGTCAACCCGCTCGTGGAGGTCCACCACGAAGACGGCGTCGCCGCTGGAGCCACCGTCGAGGGCGAACGGCATGCCGACGATCAGGTCGAGTCGCCCGTCGCCATCCAGGTCACCGAGGCTTGCGAGCGACTCACCCAGCCAGCCTCCGTCATCGACGTTGCCGGAGAGGCCCGGGCTCGCGCCATCGATGCGCCGACCCGAACTGACCGTTCCGTCGACGGCGAGGCTGACGACGAAGAACGATCCTTCGCTGACGTTGGACGTGAAGTCATTGCCGGCGCCGATGGCGAGGTCCGGGCGCCCGTCGCCGTCGACGTCTCCGACACCCGCAACAGCCGTGCCCAACCACCCGGAATCGTCGAGCGGGAACGGAAAGTCGCCGCTGTCAGCAGCGATGCGCTGCTCGCCCTTGACCGTTCCGTTGGTGTTGAGGAAGAGAATGAACACCGCACCGCGTTGTGAGCCGCCGCCTTCGTCGCGCACTGCGCCCACGGCGAGATCTTCCACGCCATCGCCGTCGATGTCACCGATTCCGGCGACCGAGTAGCCGAATTCCTCGTCGGTGGACGGGACGTGACCGAGACCACCGTGACCGGCGCTGATCTCCTGTTGAGCTTTGACGGTGCCGTCGTCGTTCAAGAACAGGATGTGGACGGCGCCCTCGTCGAACGAGACGGGGTCGGCAGTGTTGTCCCCGACCGCGATGTCAGGAACGCCGTCGTCGTCGAGGTCTCCGATGCTGGTGACCGACGCCCCGAACTCCGAGTAGGCCGTGGTGGAGACGGTCAGACCTCCGACACCGGTCGAGATCTCCTGCACCGCCGTCGCCGCTCCGGTGTCGTCGAGAAACAGCACGTAGAGCGTGCTCAGACTGGATGCTCCGACCACGAGCTCGTTGACTCCGTTTCCGTCGAGGTCCCCGACGGACGCGACCGACTCACCGAACGACGCCTGGTTCGCGAGCACCGGGCCTCCGTTCGTCGAACTCGCGATCTTCACGTCGTTCTTGACCGTGCCGTCGGCGTTCAAGCGCAGCACGTACACCGCACCGCGGTTGCTGCCGCCCTCGTCGTCGTCGGGTGCGCCGATCGCCACGTCGTTCACACCGTCGCCGTCGATGTCGCCGATCGCGGTCACCGAGTACCCGAAGTCGTCGCCGTCGTCGAGCGTGGCCGAGAACCCGACCGAACCTTCGGTGATCTTCTGAACGGTCGAGAGCGCGCCGACGCTCGGTCCGGCTTCGATGTCGAGATAGTCGGGCTGACCGTCCCAGTCGGTGTCGAGCGCGTCGAGCGGGTCGCCATCAGCGTTCGGATCAGCGTTCTCGGCCGAGGTGTTGATCCCATCGCCGTCGTCGTCGGCATCGAGATAGTTCGGCGTCGTGTCGCCGTCGGTGTCGGGACCCGGACTCGTCGATGGGACGCCATCGCCGTCGAGGTCGGCGTCCTCGTCATCGTCGCAGAGCCCATCGCTGTCGGCGTCGCTGCATCCGCCGAGTGCGGTCACGGCGAGCGAGAACTCCGACGTCGAGCCGTACGCGCCTCCACCGAGATCCTGGGTGGCCGTCGTCGCGACCACATCGCCGCCCGACCACGCATCGATGCCCGTCAAGGTGAACGGTTCATCGCCGGCCGCGCCGGTCACGGTCACCGTTTCGGCGTGGATCAGCGTCTGACCCTCGCCGTATCCGGACGCGCTCGCACCGTCGGTCGGGTTGATGAACACTTCGATCCTGTAGTCCCCCGTCGGGAGATCGAGGTCGACGTCGAGCGTCGTCGAACCGCCCGACGGAGGCGTGACCGACGGAAAGTTCAACAGGTCGTTCGGACCCGGGTCGCCGTCCTCGACGTCATTCAGGGTGGCTCCGTCGTTGTCGAGGTCGATCCCGAGCAGTGTGTTCCCCCAGATCGAGTTGCCCTGGATGCTGGTTCCCGACCCCGCGCTGCTGCCGAGGACGACACCACTGTCGTTCGCTTCGATCCGGTTGGCATCGGCCGTCGACGGCCCGCCGACCCGGTTGTTGCTCCCGCCCCACGAGTAGACGCCGGCGTTCGCGTTGCCGTCTCTCGTTCCCGACACATCGAGTCCGATCCAGTTCCCGGCCACGACGTTGTTGCTCGAGCCGAGCACGATCCCGTCACCGTCGAATCCGTGGACGGCGAGCCCGGAGACACTCGACCCGTCCGCGCCGAACCCGAACTCGAACCCGGAGGCTCCGATCGCGGAGGCACCGTCGAGCCCGATGACCGGGTCATCCGCCCAGCCGAGCTGGGTCGTTGCGTCGATCGTCGCTGCATCGGTGAGCGCAGGGAGTGCACTCGACGGTGTGAGCGTCCAGGTCCCACCCGATTCGTTCGGGTCGCTCGCCGGTATGTCGAAGTGGACGGTGTCGATCGACGCCGACGCGTTCGCTTCTTCGATGCCGGCGCGCAGCGTGCACTCATCGGCCGCTTCGCTGTTCGCCCCGCCGGTGTCACACACACCGTCGCCCGGCGACGCGTCGGAGGCATCGCCGGTCGAGTTGACGACGATCGCCAGGTCGCCGACCGATGGTGTCGGCGTGAACGCGTCGGAGAACTCCGACGTACCGCCGAACGCCGCGCACGCACCGGTGTCACACGCCGTGGTCGTGAGGGTGACGTCTCCCCCATCGGCGACGCCACCGAAGGTCCCGGTGAAGGTCTGAGGTCCGGAGCCAGCGTGGCTGATCTGGTGGGTGCCGAGGCTGACCTCACCCTCGCCGTTCCCGGTTGCGTGGTTGCCCGACGGATTTCGGAACGCCTCGATGAGATAGTCGCCCGCCGGAACTTCGAGCGAGAAGTCGATCGACGTCGAATCGGCGGCAGTGATCACCGGGAAGTTGAGGCCGTCGTTGGATCCCGTGTCGCTGTCCGGTGAGTCGTTCTCGGTGACGCCGTCGCTGTCGAGGTCGATGCCGAGGCTCGCGTTCGAGTACATCGAGTTGCCCAGAATCGTGTTGCGATCGGACGAGACTCCGTCGACGGTGAGGCCTTCGTCGCCGTTGTGCGCGATCGTGTTGCCGTCCTCGGCACCGAGACCGCCGATCGTCACATCGGTCGAGGGAACCACGCTGATCGACACACCGTCTTCGCTGTTCCCGAGAGGCGTGCTGGCGTCCTGGCCGAGCCCGATCAGGTTGCCGACCGCTGTCGCTCCGTTCGAGCTCACGAACAACAAGCCGTTCCCGTCATTTCCGGAGATGACGTTGTTGCGTACGACCGTGCCCGTTGCACCGTTGAGATCGACTCCTTCGTCGACGTTGCCCCGATCGAGCAGACCGGTCGAATCGGTCCCGACCCAGTTCCCTTCGATCAGGTTGCTTCCGTCCGTGTCGCGAATGCCTTCGCCGCCGTTCGCCGATACGACGTTGCGGGCTGCGACGCTCGGGCCGCCGACCGTGTTGCCCGTCGAGTCGAGGTTGATGCCCTCCGTTCCGTTGCCTGCTGGCGTCGAGCCATCGAGGCCGAGTCCGACCCAGTTGCCGGCCACGGTGTGGCCTCCGCCGCCATCGACATCGATTCCGAGATCCGGGAAGTTCGAGACCACCAGTCCCCGGATCGTCGACCCGGAGCCGGTCAGGGTGAGCCCATCGGCGCCGGCACCGAGACTCGCGCCGTCGAGCATCACGATCGGGTCCGAGGTCCACTCCGGTTGGCTTCGACCGTCGATCGACATGGTCGTGCTGACCGCAGGCAGGACCGAGGCAGGTGTGATCGTCCAGGTGCTCGCTGAGTGTCCCACCTCGGTGTCCGGCAGGGCGAACCTCACGCGCCCCAAGTCGGCGTCGGCGTTCACCTCTTCGATGGCCGCTCTCAGCGTGCACTCGTCCGAACCGTCGCTGTTCGTGCCACCGGTGTCGCACAGGCCGTCACCGGGTGTCGCGTCGGCGCTGTCGCCGGTGGAGTTCACGGTCACCGCTCCGCCTTCGAAGCCTGCTGCCCAATCCAACGAGCGTTCGACCATCGTTTCGAAGTCAGCGTTCCACTCGCTGCGCGCTGCCTGACCCCATCCGCCGAGGAGGCGGCGACTCGGCGCTGGCGTCGACGAGTACATCTCGTCGCCGGTGTCGAAGGTGATGAGGTACTCCCGGCCGGCATCGCTGTCGTGCTCGGCCAACACACGCGCGGCTGCCGGCAGCGCGAGCGCGCCCGAGTTCCAGTACGACATGAGCACGCCGCTCGTCGCGAGTGTGAGACTTCCCGAAGCGAACTGATCGGTTGGGTACAGGGTGTTGTCGACGACGTTCACAGCGGTCCCGGTCGCGGCGGCGAGCGAACTCGACGCGCTGTACACCACCTGCGCCCAGGCCGCCGAGCTCTCGACGACCATCGGAACATCGAGGTCTCGGACCGCCGATCCGGCCGCCGCGGCGACCGTGTTGCTGACGTACATCACGTCGTTGGCCGACGCTGCCGCTGTGAACGCTGCACCCGACGCATCGTCATCGATGGCGGTGACCGTCCAACCGAGCCCTTCGAAGAAGCTTCGCCGTGCCGGGTCGTCCCCGACCGCGGTGGTGCCGTCGCCGGTGACCATCACCAGTTCGCCGTACGACGGTGCCGGTGGAGCATCGCCCGCCGCCCAGTCGACGCTTCGCTCAACGAGCGTCTCCATCTGCGCCGTCCACGAGGCGACATCGGTGTCGCCCCACCCGCCGAGCAGCCGACGACCCGCGGCGGTGTTGGCCGCGTACAGGTCCCCGCCGTCCTCGATCATCACCAGGAACTCGTGCGTCGAGTCGCCCACCTGCTCGATCGGGGCGACCGCGCCGGCGGGGAGTGGCTGAGCCGTGGAGTCCCAGAACCCGAGGCTCTCTCCGTTCGAGAGGACGGTCACTGACCCTGACGTGAAGGTCGAGACCGGGTACTGCGAGTCGTCGACGACGTTCACGTCCGTCGCCGTCGATGACGTCAACGCGGATCCGGCGTCATAGGTCAGGCCCTGCCAGGCAGCAACGCCCTCCGACACGATCCCGATGTCGAGACTGGCGATATCGGAGTTGCCCGCACCCGTGGTGTTCGTGAGGTAGAGCACGTCGTTCGCAGCCGCAGCGGTGGCGAGCGGACCTGCCCCGGCGTCGTCGTCGACCACCGTGACGGTCCAGCCCAATCCCTGCAGGAACGTCTCGCGGGCAGCGTCGTCGGGATCGGCGGTCGTCCCGTCGCCCGTCACGAGCAACAGGTTTCCGCTCGCGCCGGCTGCGAGCTCTCGCTCGCGCTGCCGTTCGAACTGCGAGAAGAAGACGAGGGTCGCGCAGATCATCGACAGCACCACCGCCGCTACGACCGAGCGGTGCTTCGCCGACCAGGTCGGCGAGTCGGTCGACGCCGGGGTGAATCGCTCCCGGCGAACCGGTGGCGTGTCGCCGGGTGTCACCGAGCGAGAGGCGGATTGCTCGCTGGACATGATTGCGTCGAGTCAGTCGTCGTGCAGTCCGCGCATCACGGGTTGTTGCTCGTCTGTTCAGCGAGGAACTCGAGACTCGCGGTGGTGCTCTCGCCTTCACCGACGCTGCTCGCGAGCGGCAGGGTGACGTTGACGCAGAGCACCTCGGCGGCACCAGCCGCGAGGAAGCGATCGCCGGCGTCGTCTCCGGCCGCAGCCGAGCCGACGATGGCATCGCCGGCCGTCGAGCCGAGCGGTCCGCTGTAGAGCGTGCTCCCCGTCGCCCCCCAGTTGGCGTCGTCGCAGACACTCACACCAGACTTGATGGTGAGGACGAGCTCGGCGGCCAGGGTGTTCTCGGTCGTGGTGGACTCGATCGCATAGCGCAGGTCGAGCGATCCGTCGTTGGAGACGGTGAGCGGAGCGGTGTCCTGGTCACCCGGCACCATTGCGTCAGCCGACACGACGGCATTTGCGGGCGCTGCGCTGATGTCGACATCGCCGGTGGTGAACGTGTTGTTGTCGAGACTTGCGGTATCGGTGAACAGGGCGAGTGAGGTGATCGTGAGCGTGCCGCCTGCAAGCAGGAACACGGCCAGGGACAGAAGCACCCGGAGCGGTGTCACGACCCGGGGTTGCGCGAAGTCGTGGTGCGTCTCGACGGTGGGAGGGGAGAGTGTGTTCGTCATCGGAGGGTCGTTTCGTCGCTCCGGCGTTCTCCGCAGCGTCTTGTCATCGGCACTGTCTCGAAGCATCTTGAGCAAGAGTTGACGATGAGCGCCGGGAACCGGGCCGTCAGGGCCCGCCGGTCACCACGAGGTCGGCGTCGTCACCCCACACGCCTTCCGGGTCCTGCTGGTCGAGTGCGGTCGCGTTGCCCGCGTAGAGGTAGATGGTCTCGTCGGTGACGCCGTCGAGCGTCGGGATCCTGACCCACGCGACGAGCTGTCCGGTGGAGTCATCCCATGACTCGATCCAGTGGTCGAGCCGAGTGACCCCGTCGCCCGATGTGACCACGAAGTCCGAGCCGTCGACGGCCGCCTCAGCCGCGATCGCCGGTTCGGCGAACGACACCAGGAGCGGGTAGTCCGTGAGCGGGCCGGCGACCGAGTCTGCGTCGATCGTGAGCGGCCAACGAGCAGCCCAGCTGCCCTGCTCGAACCATGCTCCTCCCGTCGAGGGCGCCGCCGAGGAGCGAGTGCCATCGAAGAGTCCGCTGGCCAGAGCGAATCGGTCGGCCGTCCATGCCCCTGCATCGATCTCGACGTGGCCGATCGTCCCGTCGAGCGCCGCGGCGCCGCCCGGATCGGCACCGATCACGAGCGGAACCTCGCCCGGGCGAGCGAGTCGCCCGCTGCTGGCGACCGATGCGACTTCGACGCCGTCGACGAACACGTCGAGCGACGTCGCGTCCCAGGTGAGGCCCACGTGATGCCAGGTGGCTGCGGACAACGCTCCGCCCGACGCCGAGACCGGCGATGCGCCGCCGTCGGTCGTGGCGACGCGCGCGACGAGTTCACCGGTCGCCGAGTCGACGCGGAGGTCGAACACCCCAGCTGCCGCCGGGTCGCCCTGAGCGAGCAGTGTCACATCGGACGCGAGGGTGTCGGCGCGGAACCATGCGCTCGCCGTGAATGATGCGTCGGGCAGTGCGAACGGCTGACTCTCGAGTCGGTCCAGGCTGCCATCGAAGGCCATGCCGGGCCCAGCGGGGGTGACCGCAGCGACGACGTCCGACAACGCGACGCCGTCGCGCTGCGCCGGGCTCTGGTCGTCGAGGCTCGGGCGGTCGATCGATGGATCTGACGCCAACGGGAACGCGACCTCTCGGCCGGCCCACACCGCACGAGGGTTCGCCTGTGCCGGAGCGTCGACGGATCCGTAGTAGAGGTGCAGTTGCGTGACACCGGTCCCCACCAACGGGACCCGAACCCACGCGGTGAGGGCGTCGGTACCCGGATCCCAGTCCTCGATGGCGTGCGGGAGCACGGTCGCCCCGTCGCCGGCGGTGAACTTCACGTCGTCGGCGTCGGTCTGGAGGTGGGCAGCCAGATCGGCGTCGATCACCCGCACCAGTACGGCGTGATCGGTGACCGGCGCCGAGAGCCCGCTCCCGTCGATGTCGACGACGATCCGTCGAGTCCACGGTTGGTCGTCGTACCAGGCGGTTCCGCCGGTGCGATCTTCGAAGATGCCGAGCGTGCCGTCGTCGAAGTCCTCGACCGCCAAGAACACCTGGCTCGGGTCGTCGAGGACCGGATCGGGAGTGTCATCTCCGAAGTAGAGCCAGTAGGTCGACGAGTCGTCCGCGGCAATGGGCTCGCTCGTGCGGAACCAGAATGTGGTCGCAGCGTCGTCGAACAGGCTCGCATCGTCGAGAACTCGATGCAGCTCCGACCAGGCCGCGCCGTTGTGACGCCAGACGCGCAGGTCGCTGCCATCAGCCAACGAGAGTCCGTCGGCTACGAGCTGTGCGTGGTCGAACGTGACCGGAGTCGTGTAGCCGGTCGGCGTGACGACAGAGCCGGCCGACACGTCGATGCGTTGCCGGAAGCGCGAGTCGAGATCGGCCCAGTTGGGTCCGTTCCACGTGATCGCCTGGAAGGCGAACGATGCAGTGCCACCCGTCGCGCTGCGCGTGATCTCGATCGTCCGTTCGTCCAGGAAGCGCATCCGAGCTGACGCCTCACCGATGACGTCATCAGCGCTGTAGTCAGTGGAGCCGCCGGAAAGGCTCGACGGCGTCATCACCGTCGA
>JBGCFW010000004.1:0-4974 GCA_045107155.1 Ilumatobacter sp.
TCGCTTGAAAATCAGGGTGCTTCAGGATCGCGAGGTCGGCGGGAATCGTCGTCGCCACCCCTTCCACGACGAGTTCGTCGAGGGCCCGGATGGTTCGCGCGATCGCAACGTCGCGGTCCCGGCCCCAGACGACGAGCTTGCCGACGAGGTTGTCGTAGAACTGGCTGATCTCGTCGCCAGACATGTAGCCCGTGTCGAAGCGCACGCCGAACCCGTCCGGTGGCACCAGCTTCGTGATCGGACCCGGCGACGGGAGGAACTTGCCCTCGGCCGGATCCTCAGCGTTGATGCGGATCTCGATCGAGTGTCCGCGACGTGCGGCGTTCACTTCCTCCTGGGTCATCGGCAGCTCTTCGCCGGCGGCGACACGGATCTGCCACTCGACCAGGTCGATGTCGGTGATCATCTCGCTGACGCAGTGCTCGACCTGCAGGCGCGTGTTCATCTCGAGGAAGAAGAACTCGCCGTCCTGATAGATGAACTCGACCGTGCCGGCGCCGTAGTAGCCAACGGCCTTGGCGGCGTCGACTGCTGCCTTGCCCATGGCCTCCTCGATGCCTTCGCCCAGACCGGGCGCCGGTGCCTCTTCGACCAGCTTCTGGTGCCGGCGCTGTGCCGAGCAGTCGCGCGACGAGATCCACACGCAGTTGCCGTGCTTGTCGCCGACGAGCTGGATCTCCACGTGGCGAGGCCACGTGAGATAGCGCTCGACGTACACCTCGTCGCGTCCGAAGAAGCTCTTCGCCTCTCGCTGGGCCGAGTCGAACGCATTGTCGACCTCATCGGGCGAATGCACGATCTTCATGCCTCGCCCGCCGCCGCCGTAGGCCGCCTTGATCACCGCTGGCCAACCGAACTCCTCACCGAAGGAACGGACGTCGTCAGGTCCGGTGGCGAACTCGGTCATCCCGGGCACGATCGGCGCGCCGCCGCGAAGTGCGGCCTGACGGCTCGAGACCTTGTCGGACATCTCGTCCATCGACTCGGGCGGCGGCCCGATGAATTCGACGCCCAGGGCTGCGACGGCTCGCGCGAAGTCAGGGTTCTCGCTGAAGAACCCGTAGCCGGGGTGTACACCGTCGGCGCCACTGGTTCGGATGGCGTCGAGAAGCTTGTCGGAGTCGATGTAGCTCTCGGCAGCTGTCGTGCCACCGAGTGCGTAGGCCTCATCGGCGATTCGGACGTGCAGCGCGTCGCGATCGAAGTCGGAGTAGACCGCGACGGTCTCGATGCCCATCTCTCGGGCGGCTCGAATGACGCGGACGGCGATTTCGCCTCGGTTGGCGATCAAGATCTTCTTCAGCACGAATGCAAATGTAGGTCTCGTGAGCATCGATGACGGCATTGCCGGGACGCCTGTCACCTGGGACGTGCGAACGGTCGCCTCAACCGGGAGCACGAACACCGATCTGATCAGGGAGGTCGAAGCCGGTTCAGCGGGTGACCGCACCGCCCTGCGGGCCGACCATCAGTCCGCCGGGCGAGGTCGGCTGGACCGTCGCTGGGACGCGCCGCCGGGCTCCAACCTGCTCGTCTCGCTGCTGTTCGTACGCTCCACCGACGCGCCCGCTGCCCTCGTACAGAGAGTCGGTCTGGCGGCGGTCGCGGCGATCGAGTCGCTCGCCCGCGAAGACGGCATCACGGTCGACGCGCTGGGACTGAAGTGGCCGAACGATCTCCTCCTCGACGGCCGCAAGCTGGCCGGCGTGCTCGCGCAGCGATCCGCGCAGGCCGACGCCGTCGTGGTCGGAATCGGCCTCAACGTCGGCTGGGCGCCGTCGGATGCGGCGACGCTGCGGGGAAGCCTCGGTCTCGAGGTCACCCCGGCCCAACTGCTCGACCGCCTCCTGACGTACGTCGACGAGCGACCGGACGATCTGGCCGGCGAGTACCGCAAGCGACTGCTCACTCTCGGCCACGACGTGCGTGTCGAGTTGCCGGGCGATCGGATCCTGCGCGGCCGGGCCGTCGACGTCGAGGAGGACGGCCGACTGGTGGTCGAAGCCGATGGCGAACGACATGTGCTCGACGTCGGCGACGTCGTGCATCTACGGACCTGATCCGGGGCCCCGCAACGCACATCGATCGTGTGACGACGAGACGCCCCGGTGCCGCACCGAGCGGCGTCGTGGCGCCTAGCGTCGACGCAGATGAATGACGTCCACGATGGCCATGCACCGCGAAAGCGACGCAGGCGACGCTCGTCCGCGCCGCTGGGGCTGCTCTTCGCGCTCGTGGTCGCACTCGCTGGCTCCGTCGGGCTCATTTCCGCGTCTGAGCGGCTGACCGAGAACTTCCAGCGCTTCGAGCAGCCCGAGCAGTTCGAAGAGGTCCTTGTCGCGGTCGACGGGCCGGCTGTCAACTACCTGCTGATCGGCTCCGACTCGCGGGAGGGCACAGATCCCAATGCCGCGGATGCGGGCGCCGTCGGAGACGTCAACGACGTGACCGGACGACGTAGCGACACGATCATCGTGCTCCGTCAGGAACGCAACGGCGAAGGCGCCGCGCTGCTCAGCCTGAACCGCGACCTCTGGGTCACCCAGGCCGACACGGGCCAACAGGATCGGATCAACTCGGCGTACAACCGCGGCGTTGGTGTGCTGGCGCAGACGATCACGCAGGAGTACGGGATTCCGATCAACCACGTCGTCGACATCGACTTCGTTGGTTTCCGGGACCTCGTCGACACCATCGGCGGGGTCACGATCTGCTTCGAATTCGAGACCCGCGACCAGGCGAGCGGGCTCGTTCAGCCTCCTGGGTGCAACCTGCTCGACGGCACCCAGGCGCTTGCTTACGCACGAAGCCGGCGCTACCAGGAGTTTCGCGATGGCCAGTGGCGCGAGGACCCCACGTCCGACCTCGGCCGCGTGCAGCGCCAGCAGCAGTTCCTCGCTGCGGCGGTGAACGAGACGCTGCTCGACATCGCCGCCGATCCGGCACTCGTCCGCGATCTGTTCGACGCCACATCGGGCTCGCTCCGACTCGACGCGGCGCTCGACCCCCTCGGTGCCGCGGGAACGCTCCGCAAGGCCTTTTCGAGCGGGCTGACCACGTACACGCTTCCGGTTCGAGGAGAGACGATCGACGGCAAGGCCGTTCTCACCGTGATCGACGGTCCCGAGACCGACGAGATCCTGAACTACTTCCGCGGTGTCGGGCCGCTCCCGGCCCCCGAGACAACGGTCCCGGGTTGATCCTCGGGCGCTGCGCAGCAGCGTTGACGAACTCGAACCGGCCGGGTCAGAACAGATCGGGTTGGTCGGCCAGACGTGGCGCCACGGCGTCCTTGTCGCTCAGCAACGGCGCGGCGCCCGTGTCAGGCCAGTCGATGCCGAGCGTCGGGTCGTCCCAGCGGATCGCTCGCTCGGTCTCCGGGGCGTAGGGCGCGCTGACCTTGTAGGCCACGTGGACGATCGGCTCGAGCGTCATGAAGCCGTGGGCGAAGCCGGCCGGCACGAGCAGCTGGTTTCCGGCCTCGGCGGAGAGCGTGCGGGTCACGTGATGTCCGAAGGTCGGCGACGAACGGCGGATGTCGACCGCGACGTCGAGCATCGACCCAGCGAGCACTCTGACGAGCTTGTCCTGAGCAGACGGGGCAAGTTGATAGTGCAGACCGCGGATCACCCCGAGCGTGGTCGAGTACGACTCGTTGTCCTGGATCCAGTCGATGTCGATGCCCGCTTCGGCGAGCGCCGATCGCTTGAACACCTCGCTGAACCAGCCGCGAGTGTCACCGCGGCGAATCGGCACGATCTCGACCACGTCGGGGATCTCGGTCGGTCGGAGCTCCACGATCAGCCCTTCAGTCCCCGGCGGTCGTTGGCGCCGTCGGCACGCAGCGGCTCCCACCAGTCACGGTTCTCGAGGTACCAGGCGACGGTGGCGCGCAGACCGGTCTCGAAGGTGTGCGCCGGTTCCCAGCCGAGTTCGCTCTGGATCTTCCGCTGATCGATCGCATACCGCTGGTCGTGACCGGGCCGGTCGGCGACGAACGTGATCAGTGAACGTCGTGCGTCGCCCGTCGACAGCGGATCAGCGAGGTCGTCGACCAGGTCGCAGATCGACTCGACGACCGAGAGGTTCGTGCGTTCCGACTTGCCGCCGATGTTGTAGGTCTCGCCGGGCACGCCCTGCTCGACGACGCGCACCAGCGCCGTCGCGTGATCTTCGACGTGGAGCCAGTCCCGGATCTGCTGGCCGTCGCCGTACACAGGCAGCGGCTCACCGAAGAGCGCTCGGATGGTCACGAGCGGGATCAGCTTCTCGGGGAAGTGATAGGGCCCGTAGTTGTTCGAGCAGTTCGTGATCAGCACCGGAAGGTCGTAGGTCTCACCCCAGGCGCGGACGAGGTGATCGGACCCCGCCTTGCTCGCGGAGTAGGGCGACCGCGGGTCGTACGGGGTGGTCTCGCTGAACGCCGGATCGTCGGGGCCGAGGGACCCGAAAACCTCGTCGGTCGAGATGTGGTGGAACCGCTCGACGCCTGCGGTTCGTGCGGCCTCCAACATGGTGAACGTCCCGACCAGGTTCGTCTGGACGAATGCTGCGGGACCGTCGATCGACCGGTCGACGTGCGACTCGGCCGCGAGATGCATCACGGCGTCTGGGGCGTGCTCGACGAAGATCTCGGTCATGCGGTCGACGTCGCAGATGTCGCCCGGTTCGAACGCGAGTCGCGGGCTGTCGGCGACCGCCTGCGTGCTGCCTTCCGTCGCCGCATAGGTCATCTTGTCGACGTTGACCACATGGTGATCGGTGTCGCGGATCAGGTGTCGGACCACCGCTGAGCCGATGAACCCTTTGCCGCCGGTCACGAGGATCTTCATCGATCGACGCCTTCCAGGAGTTCGAGCAGGTACTGGCCGTAGGTGTTCTTGCTCATCGACTCGCCTGCTCGCCTGAGTTGGTCGTCGTCGATCCAATCCTGGTCCCAGGCGATCTCTTCGAGACAGGCGATCTGGCGGCTCT
>JBGCFW010000040.1:0-22222 GCA_045107155.1 Ilumatobacter sp.
AGCTCGGCCGTCGTCGGTCACCAACAGCGTCGGCGGGTTCTGGAATGCGAACTCCCGTGTCGTGAAACCACCTTCGGCCGTGAGCGAGAGCACCACCGTGTCGCCATCGAGGTCTGCATCGGCAACCGGATCGGTGGTCGAACCATCGGTGTCGTCGTCGGCGACCGGAGTCGTTTCCGGGCTCGATTCGGCGGGGGTCTCGGCTTGCGGAAGCGTGGTGCCGTCGGACCCACATGCTGTGAGGACGGCGGGGGCGGCGGCGAGCAGACCGATGAAGGATCGTCGTTGCATGCGGATTGGACGCTCGCCCTTCGCTGCGAGTTCCCGATCGCAGGTCCGACCGCCGGTCGTCACGGCTCGAATCGACCGGCCAGCACGACCTGGCCGGAAGACTGCTCCATGCCCTCTGGCTGCAGCGTCACCGTGAACAGCGGGAAGTCCTCGACCGCCACACCCGACCACAGCACGATCGATCCGTCGCCCCCACCACGAAGATGGAAGGTCCCGGCGCTCACCCCGAAGTCGGGGCCGGTGCGCATCCACGCCTCGTAGTAGAACCCCTCGGGGGCGGGAGGAAGGTCATCGGTGTCGATCAGGATTCGCGTTCCGTCGGGCAGCGCGGTGAGTTCCACCGAACCCGTCGCCTGTGGTTCGCGATCAGTAGCCGCCAGAGCGAGCACCACATCGGCGGGCTCACCGTCGGAGCCGAGAGCGCCCGAGACGACGAACCCGCCGACGACGAGGATCGCGGCGGCCGCTGCACCGAGGAGCATTCCTTGGAAACGGGCGGCGCGCCGAGCGGACAGGTCGACCACGGGTGCGACCGGCGGGGGGAGTTCCGGTCGGTGCGAGTCGACGGGCTGCTCGGAGCGTTCGATCTCGGCCTCACGGAGCACTGCCGCCACCGTGTCATCGATCACGGAGGGGTCGACCTCCGCCCACACGTCATCAGAGCGCAACAGCGCTTCGAGCTCGTCGGAGATTTCTGGTTCGAGTCGGTCGTTCATCGGGGGTCCTCGACTCCCTGTACGGACTGTTCGTCGTTTCGGTTCGCGGACGGGTCATATTGTCTCAAGGCTGACGCGAGTCGAGTGCGAGCCCGCCCGGACCTCGACTTGACCGTGCCCACCGGGATACCGAGCGAATCGGCGATCTCCGGGTGTGACATCCCCAACAAGTACGACATCTTCATGACCGCCCGTTCCTCGTCGGGCAGCGAGTCGAGCGCCACACGTACATCGTGCACCGGAACGGTGCGCTCGAACGTCATGTCCTCGACCGCAACATCCTGCTCGGCCTCGTGGCCGCCGATCGTCGGACGCCGCTCGGTGCGGACCATGTCGATCGCCGTTCGCCGGGCGATCGAATACAACCAGGGCTGGATGGGGCGACCCTCCTCGAGGGTGCCCGCGGCCCGCCAGGCCTTCACGAACGTCTGCTGCACCACGTCGGCCACCAGGTCGGACGAACCGAGGATCGAGCGGGCGACCGTGGCGATCGCGCCGGCGTGGCGTTGGACCAGCTCTCGGACCGCTGCTTCGTCACCGGCCCGGAATCGGCGCACGGCATCGGGCTCCATCCCCCCATCGTCTCACGCGATCGAGAGAAATTCTGGTTTTCCGCGAACCGGAACCGCATCCATCACGTACTGGCACACGAACGATCGAGACCGACCACCACACCAGGAGACCCCGTCATGAACACATCCATCACCACCTCCCGAATCACCGGCTCCCGAATCACCGGCTCCCGAATCCGCCGTTGTGCGATCGCCGTCGCCGCGGTCATCACCCTGGCAGCGTGCGGTGGCTCCGACGACGCATCGGACACCCCGGCCGCCACCGAGGCGCCTGCCGATGCTGCACCCGATGCTGCAGCGATCGTCGCGACGGCAACGACCGAGGCGGGCGAGATCCTCACGACCGCCAACGGACTCAGCCTCTACGGCTTCACACCCGACGCCGGCGCGAACCCCACGTGCAACGACGGCTGCGCGGCCGCATGGCCGCCACTCCTCGTCGACGGAGCAGAACTGCCCGCCGGACTCGACGCATCGGTCTTCTCGGTCGCCGAGCGCGACGACGGCACATTCCAGCTCGTTGCCGGTGAGTGGCCGCTGTACCGCTTCGCCAGCGACATCACCGCCGGCGACATCACCGGCCAGGGCTCGGGCGGCAACTGGTTCCTCGCTGCCCCCGACGGCTCGCTGATCGAATCCTGACCATCTGGTTCGGGCACACCGGGCAGACCTGACCTCGGCGGAACAGGTCTCGCCCGCCCGGAACCCGGTGGCAGGTCGGCGGTGGTGTGGCTCGTCGAGACGGGCGACGAGCCATGCCACCCGCCCATCATGATGCCGACCCGCTCCCCCCGGCGGGTCGGCATCGTCGCGTCACATCGAAATTCCTTCGACCGGGGTGGGATCGCAGACCACGGTGGTCGGCTACCTTCGGCGCCATGAGCCGAGAAGTACGAGGAATCATCGCAAAAGCCAAGGGCGAACCGGTCTCGATGGAGACCATCGTGATCCCCGATCCGGGATCGAACGACGTCGTGGTGACCATCCAGGCGTGCGGGGTGTGCCACACGGATCTGCACTACCGCGAGGGTGGCATCAATGACGAGTTCCCGTTCCTCCTGGGACACGAAGCTGCCGGCACGGTGGCCGAAATCGGCGACAACGTGAGCCACGTCGCCGTCGGCGACTACGTGATCCTCAATTGGCGTGCCGTGTGCGGCGAGTGTCGGGCGTGCAAGCGCGGCGAGGCCCAGTACTGCTTCGCGACCCACAACGCCTCGAAGCCGATGACTCTCACCGACGGCACCGAGCTGTCACCTGCGCTCGGGATCGGGGCGTTCTGTGAACAGACGCTCGTTCACGAAGGTCAGTGCACGAAGGTCGACCCGTCAGCGCCCCCCGCTGCGGCCGGTCTGCTGGGCTGCGGCGTCATGGCCGGTCTGGGCGCCGCCATGAACACGGGTGAAGTCAGCCGTGGGCAGAGTGTCGCAGTGTTCGGGTGCGGTGGCGTCGGCGACGCCGCGATCGCCGGCGCCCTGCTGGCCGGCGCGTCGACGATCATCGCCGTCGACATCGACGATACGAAGCTCGAGTGGGCCAAGGGCTTCGGCGCCACCCATACGTGCAACTCGAAGACGACGGATCCGGTCGAGTTCATCCGCTCGGTCACCGACGGGAACGGTGCCGACGTGTGCATCGAAGCGATCGGCCATCCTGAGGTGTACAAGCAGTGCTTCAATGCTCGAGACCTCGCAGGCACCGTCGTCCTCGTCGGGGTTCCGAACCCCGAGATGACGATCGAGCTGCCCTTCATCGACGTGTTCGGGCGTGGAGGCTCCCTCAAGTCGTCATGGTACGGCGACTGCCTGCCGGAGCGGGACTTCCCGATGCTGATCGACCTGTACCTGCAGGGCCGCCTCGACCTCGATGGCTTCGTGTCCGAGACGATTGGCCTCGGCGATGTCGAGGAGGCATTCCACAAGATGGAGCGCGGTGAAGTGCTGCGTTCGGTGGTGGTCCTCGACTCATGAGCATCGAGCTGGTCACGACCGAAGGTGTCTTCGCGCTCGGCGGCGGTGAGTGGGAGGTCGAGAACAACATCTGGCTGGTCGGCGACGACCGTGAGGTGCTGATCTTCGATGCCGCGCACGATCACCAGCCGATCGTCGACGCCGTCAACGGGCGCAAGGTGAGAGGCATCGTCCTCACCCACGGCCACAACGATCACATCAATGCGGCGGTCGCGCTCCGCGATGCCGTCGATGCGCCGATTCTGCTCCACGAGTTCGACCGCTTCTTGTGGGACGTCGTGTACCCCGACGCCGACTTCGACGGGCCCCTCGAACCGGGCCGCACGCTCTCGGCCGGCGGCCACGAGTTGGGAATCCTGCACACGCCGGGGCACTCCCCCGGGTGCTGCTGCTTCCACGACGTCGCAACGGGCGCGGTGATGAGCGGCGACACGCTGTTCTGCGGCGGCCCAGGAGCGACCGGCCGTGTGTACTCCGACGAGCCAACGATCCTGGCGACGCTGCGCGACGTGTTGCTCGAGCTCCCCGATCACACGGTCGTGCACACCGGCCACGGTGACACCACCACCATCGGCGCCGAGCGCGAGGGTGTACTCGACCGGGCCGCCGAGCTCGGCCTCTGACGCCCCGCCGTCTCGGTCCCCCTCCCGCGCTGCCGCACACCGTCGCGCCCTCGCCGGCCCCCACAACGTTTGTGTCCAGAAATCTGCCCCACCCGTGGTCGGATTCGATGACACAAACGCAAGGGGGCCGCGTTCCGTAGCATCGGGGTATGGCGGTCAGAGTGGTCGAAGGTGTCGTGCAGCACTACGCGTGGGGCGATCGAGCGTTCATTCCGAAGATGCTGGGCGTCGCCGGACGCGGCGAGCCGTGGGCCGAGCTGTGGCTGGGCACACATCCCAACGGGCCCACCACGCTCGAAGGCGGAGCACCGCTACGCGACCTCAGCGGCGAGCTGCCCTATCTGTTGAAGGTCCTCGCAGCGGCCGAGCCGTTGTCACTCCAGACCCACCCCACCGCGGCGCAGGCTGAAGCAGGCCATGCGAGCGGGGTCTTCGGTGACCCGTATCCCAAGCCCGAGCTGCTCGTCGCACTCACCGAGTTCGAGGCACTCTGCGGCGTCCGGCCCGAAGCCGCCACCGTTGCGCTCTTGCGCTCGGTGGGCGCCGCAGAGCTCGCAGATGTCGTGGAGACCGCTGGCGCCGGCGAGGCGATGCGTCAGCTGTACCGCGCTGAACTCTCCCCGGCCACCACCATCGCCGCCTGCCGATCGGTGGCTGACTCCTCGGACGATTGCGCAGAAGCGGCGTGGGTCCGAGCACTCGACGACCGGTACCCCGGTGAGGCGAGCGTCGCGGTCGCTCTGTTGTTGAATCACGTGGTCCTCGAGCCTGGCGAGGCCATCCATCTCACTGCCGGCAACCTGCACGGCTACCTGAACGGCGCCGGGATCGAGCTGATGCGGGCGTCGGACAACGTCGTGCGTGGAGGTCTCACGGTGAAAGAGGTCGACATCGATCTCCTGCTCGACACGGTCGACCCGACTCCGCTTGCCGAACCCGTCATGAACGTCGTCGACGGGCGCTACCCGCTTCCCGAGGCGGGCGTGGTGCTCGTGCGGTTGGAGCCAGGCGATTCCCACCGAGCGGTCGGTCACGAGCTCCTCATCGCCGTGGACGGCACCTCGCTGTACCTCTCCCCCGGCACGGAGGTCCACGCAGACTCTCCCGCCTACGTGGTCACCCCCGGCTGACGGCATCATTCCGGCGTGCGAACGCCGCGGCGATGCGATCGATTGATGCCACCACGGCATCGTCGGCACCGATCCGATGCGTCGCCACCCAGTCGACGCCGATCCGAGGCCCGGCGAGTGGCACCACGCTCACGTCGCGGTGTGAGCGATTCCACGTCAGCACGAGCGATGGCTGGATCGTGACGCCGTCGCCGCTACCGACGAGACGGAGCATGATCTCGAGCGACTGGACCTGGACGACTGTGGTCGGGACCACATCGGCGGCGAGGAAGAACTCGTGGAACTCGAACCCGCGTGAAGGTCGGTAGTCGGACGTGAGAAAGGTCTCGGCATAGAGGTCGGCGGCGACGACCGGAGCGCCACGGTCGTGAGACGAGCCAGCCGGAACAGCAGCGGCCAGATGGTCCGTGGCGAGCACCACATTGGCGAGCCCGGACGGGTGACGCGGCCACGGCGCGATCGCGACGTCGGCGAGGCCAGACCTGACGGCGTCGAGCAGGCGTTCATCGGCGAACCGGAGGAGCTCGATCCGCGGCTGGTCGGCGGGTGGGGCGAAGGTGTCGAGCAGCCACCCAGCGGTGTCGTAGAACCCCACTGCGACTCGAACGCGTCGCGACTCGCCGCTGCCTGCCCAACGAGCCGCGAGCAACGCTCGCTCGATCTGTTCCTCGATCTCGGTCGCGCTCCGAGCGAGATGTTCACCCGCCGGTGTCAGCCGGAGCGTTCGGCCGTGCGTCTCGGTCAGGCGCGTGCCGACCCGTCGCTCGGCCTCGGCGAGTCGATGGCTCGCCGCCGAGGGGCTGATGTGCAACGAGCGAGCGGCGTCGCCAAGGCGTCCCATCCGCCGGATCTCGGCGAGGAGTTGAAGATGCGAGCGGTCGAGCGACACCTGCACAGTTTGCATCATTCAGCCATATAAGACGCGCTGGACGAAACGGATACCCGGTTCGACACTGGAATCGTGACGTCGACGATGGCCGCCCGGCCCACCACCCCTGAGACCATCCGGTGCGGCCGACTCGGTTCGTGCGCAGTCGCGGTGTCGGCGATCGGGTTCGGGTTCAGTCCGTTCTTCGCGAGTCGCGCCTTCGCCGCCGGAGTGGACCCGGTGGCCGCGTCGTTTGCTCGAATCGCACTGCTCTCGCTGGCGCTGTCGCCGAGCGCGCGGCGGCTCCGGCAGTGGCCGCGAACCTCGTGGATCGTGGGAGTCGGCGGAGCGATCAGCATGCTCGGCTTCGCCGGCTACTTCGTGGCACTCCAGCGAGCCCCTGTCGCCGCAGCGACGGTCGTCTACTACACGTACCCGGCCGTGGTACTCGCTGTCTCTGCGCTCTGGTGGAAGCGGCGCCTCCGTCCGCGCGAGATCGGCGCATGCCTCGCGATCCTGGTGGGCGTCGCGATGTGCATTGCTCCGGCGTCGCCCGCGGGCGGCTCGCTCCTCGCGCTCGTACCAGCCGTCGCTGCGCCCATCGGATGGGCGATCTATCTGATCGTCCTGAGCGGACCGGCAGCAGCGATGCCGACCGCACCGAAGATGTTCGCGGGATCGATCGGGGGCGTCGTCGCACTCCTGCCACTCGCCGCGATCCGAACCGATTTCAGGTTCGTACCGGTCACGGCCGATGCGGCCGAATCCATTGCGCTGCTCACCGTGTGCACGCTCGCGATCCCGGCGTCGCTGGTCACGTGGGGCGCTCCCCGCGCCGGCGATCGAGCGACCGCGATGATCGGCAGCGTCGAGTTCATCGTGGCGATCTCGGCGGCATGGGCGCTGATGGACGGCTCGATCGGCACCCTCCAATTGATCGGCATCGCGGTCATCCTGGGAGCGGCTGCGACGGGTGCCAGGTCGAGTGCACGCCGACCTCGGCGGGGTTCGCAGCCATGTGCAACGATGCGCCGGTGGCGTACGAGACCGTGACCGGATACTGCTGGCCGCAATCCGTCGACCCCGGTCACGACGTGAGGTTCCACGTGTCGTCGGCCGGCAGCCGCCCGGTCGACGTGGAGGTCGCCCGGATCGGTGCCGAGCGCACGGTCGTGTGGCGTGGGACGATCGAGGCAGGCGAGCACGCCATACCGCTCGACGCATCGGCGAATGGTTGCGGCTGGCCGGCCGCGCACACGCTCACGGCCGGCATGGACTGGCGGTCGGGATATCACGAGGTGGTCCTGACGATCGACGTCGATGGCAGGCGGCGGACGAGCCATGCGTTCTTCGTGGTCCGCCCGACGAAGCGCTCGACGAACACGATCCTGTTGCAGCTCGCCACGAACACTTGGCACGCCTACAACGACGTCGGCGGAACCAACCTGTACAACGGCGGCACCCAGGTCTCGCTGCAACGACCGATGGCTCGCGGCTACCTCCACAAGCCGCCCGGAGCCGGCCGGCGCGTCACGACGATCCACCCTCCCGACCGCGATTCGAACGTCCACGTCGGCTACATCCAACGCAACAGGCTGTCGCCGTGGGCCGGTTCAGCCGGCTGGCCGGACTGGGAGGAACCGTTCCTCGCGTGGGCCGAACGCAACGGCTATGGCATCGATGTGATCACGAATGCCGACCTGGAGGAGCACCCCCAGGTCATCGACCGATACCGGCTGCTCCTGTCGGTTGGGCACGACGAGTACTGGTCGGGGCCGATGCGTGACACGGTCGAGGGATTCATCGGGCGGGGCGGCAACGTCGCCTTCTTCTCCGGGAACACAGCCCTCTGGCAGGTCCGGCTCGAGGAACCGGCCGCCGGGCCCGCGTCGGTGATGGTCGGCTACAAGGGATTCTTCAAGCGTGACCCGGTCTTCGACACCGATCGGGTCGGTGAGCTCACGAGCATCTGGTCGGATCACCTGATCGGGCGCCCCGAGAACCACATGACCGGCGTGAGTTTCACCCGAGGCGGCTATCACCGCATCGGCAAACGCGCGTCGATGGGCGCCGGCGGCTACACCGTCTATCGGCCCGAGCATTGGATTTTCGAGGGCACAGGCATCGACTACGGCGACGTGCTCGGCGCCGCCACGACCACCGTCGGGTACGAGTGCGACGGATGCGAGTTCACGATGGAGCACGGCCTGCCGGTTCCCACGCACAGCGACGGCACACCTGACACGTTCGAGATTCTCGGCATGGTTCCCGCCGCACACTTCACCCGCACCACCGCTTCTCGACCCCCCAAGCCCGACGAACCATCGGAGGTCGAGTTCCTGTCGGCACGTGTGTTCGGGGAGCGCAGCGAAGAGGCCGTCGCCCGCATCGCGCACGGCCACGCGATGCTCGGGAGTTACACCTCACCGGCAGGTGGCACCGTCGTCACATCGGGATCCACCGACTGGGCGCACGGTCTCGCGGGGCGAGACGAGCAGATCGAACGGATCACGACCAACATCCTCGACCGCCTCAAGTGACGGGCCGAGGGCTCCTCACTTCTTGCGGATCTCGACCTTCTTGGCTTCGGACTCGTTCGCGTCGTCGCCCTGCTCCTCGAGCAGCTTGGCTCGGTCCTTCTCGGCCTCGCGCCGTGCCTTCTCCAGGTCGGCTCGATCGAGCGCAGCGTCGATGCCGTTGTCGTTGATGAACTCCGCCCACTCGACGAGTTGATCGACCATCTCGTCTTCGGGAACCACCGCGACGTTTTGGCCCTTGATGAAGAGGTGACCACGCTTGTTGCCGGCCGCGATGCCGATCTCCGCGTCGCGCGCTTCGCCCGGGCCGTTGACCACACAACCCATCACGGCGACCTGGAGCGGGAGCTCCCGCTCCCCGAAGGCATCCATCGCGTCGTTCGCGACCTTGATCACGTCGATCTCGGCGCGGCCGCACGACGGGCAGGCGATGAGATCGACGTTCTTGCGTTCGCGCAGTCCGAGCGCTTCGAGGAGTTGACGCCCGGCCTTGGCCTCCTCCACCGGGTCGGCGGTGAGCGAGTAGCGAATCGTGTCGCCGATGCCCTCCATCAGCAGCGTGGCGATGCCGGCAGTCGCCTTGATCAGCCCGGCCGGCGGCGGGCCGGCCTCGGTGACGCCCAGATGCAGCGGATGGTCGGTGACCTCGCTGAGCGCACGGTACGACTCCACCATCAACGGCACCGACGACGCCTTCACCGAGATCTTGATCAAGTCGAACCCGACCTCGTCGAAGTACTCCATCTCGGTCTGTGCCGACTCCACCATCGCTTCGGGGGTGGCGCTGCCGTACTTCTCGTACAGCTTCGGATCGAGCGATCCGGCGTTCACGCCGATACGGATCGGGATGTTGCGGTCCTTCGCCTCGCGAGCGACCGTCTTGATGTGCTCCGGCTTGCGGATGTTGCCCGGATTCAGGCGCAGACCGTCGACGCCGGCCTCCATGGCGGCCATCGCCATCTTGTACTGATGGTGGATGTCAGCGATGATCGGCACCGGCGACCGCGGCACGATCTCGGCGAGACCCTCCGCCGCCGCGATCTCGTTGCACGTGCAGCGCACGATGTCGGCGCCGGCCGCCGCCAGGGCATAGATCTGCTGGATCGTGCCCTCGACATCGGCGGTCTTCGTAATCGTCATCGACTGAACCGAGATCGGTGCGTCGCCCCCGACCGCCACGTCTCCGACCGTGATCTTGTTGGTCGGTTTCCGTACCGCAGCCGAGACGACATCCATGGTCGTCAGTCAATCAAGAACGAGGAGGGAGTGGTGTCCGCCTGACCCAACGACTCCCCCAAGGGCGAAGCCGAACGGCCTGCCCACAGCGAACGAGCCTCGAGCGCGTGGGCAATCGCCGTCAGGGGCTCTGAAAGTCGACGCTGAGCGCCAGCGACGCTCGGAGCCTCTGTCACTCAGAGAGGTCGGGCGATGTCGAGGTACAGGCCCGCGAACATGAACATCGCGAGGAATGCGACCACTCCCACTGCGAACGGCATCAGGCGCTCGACATCGGCGAAGTACCGCTCGCGCCCACCACGGGCCGCCTCACGCACACGCTCGTACACCGCGATCGCAGCGTGGCCACCGTCGAGTGGAAGCAGCGGGAACATGTTGAAAACGCCCACGAAGACATTGAGCACGGCGAGTAGCCAGAGGACGCCCCAGATCCCTTCGTTGTCGCCGACGTCGTCGGAGAGTCCGGTGACCCCGACCAATGTGACCGGTCGAGTCTCGAGCGACGCTTCGGGATCATCAGTGAGGTGATCGATGATGTTGAGCGGGTTGAGGGCACGCACGACGCCCTTCGTGGACTCCCAAGCAGTGGGGAAGATGTCGACCACAGCGTTGCCAGCTGCCGCTGCCACGCCGTGCTGCTCGTACAGCGCCGGGCTTCCCGAGCTGACACCGAGGAACGCAGTGCCGAATGCCGGGTCGTCGCTCGGCACACCGGTGCGGGCACCGAGACCGACGGGGATCGTGAGCTGCTGACCGTCCCGGATCAACTCGATGTCGACGACGTCGCCCGGGTCGTTCGCGCGAACAGCCGCGCCGAGTTCGACGTTGCTGGTGACGGCGACGCCACCGACCGACAGGATCTGGTCACCCGCTTCGATACCTGCCTGCTCGGCCGGAAAACCCTCTGCGGCTTGTGAGACGAACACTTCGGGTGCGGCCTGGTCGGTGCGTTCTCCCTGCCCGAGGTACGACACGAACAGCAAGGTGACCGCGATGAGCATGTGCATCAGCGATCCGGCGGAGATGACGAGGAGCCGTCGCGGGAAACTCTGCTGGCGATAGGTCCGAGGCTCGTCTTCGGGCGACACCTCGGTGTCCATCTCGTGCATGCCGATGATGCGGACGAACGCGCCCAGCGGGAGCAGTCGGACGCCGTACTCGGTCTCCCCGCGCCGGAAGCTCCACAGCCGCGGGCCCATGAACATGAAGAACTGCGTGACCTTCATCCCCGTGGCCTTGGCGGTGAGGAAGTGACCGGCCTCGTGCAGGAAGATCGAGATGACCAGGCCGACGGCGAAGACGAACCACCAGACGTTGATCGTGAGCAGCCACACGAAGAGGCCGGCGATCGCGAGCATCGCAAGCTTGCCCTGCCAACCATCGGCGAGCTCGTCGTCGGCGATCTCCTCGGCGGAGCCGCCGGCGACCAGTTCACCACGGAAGCGGTCCATGCGAGATGCATGGGTGTCGGGTGTCGGGGGCGGGAGTTCTTGGAGTTGGTCGGTCATCGTTGCTCGATCACTTCTTCGGCGATTCGTCGTGCGACTTGATCGGCCTCGATCACGTCCTCGACGGAATGGGGGGTTCCCCCATCATGGCGCTCCAACACGGCCGCGCAGACGTCGTGAATGGCATTCCATCGCAGGTTTCCCGAAAGAAAAGCTTCGACGGCCACCTCGTTGGCAGCGCTGAGCCATGCCGGTGCGGTGCCGCCAGCCCTCCCGGCCGCGTACGCGAGATCCAGACACCGGAACGTCCCACGATCGGGCGGCTCGAAGTCGAGGCGCGACAGCGCGGTCCAGTCGATCGCTCCGAACGGGGTCGCGATGCGGTTGGGATAGCCGAGCGCGTAGCCGATCGGGAGATGCATGGTCGGCATCGACAACTGTGCGATCGTCGAGCCGTCGGTGAACTCCACCATCGAATGGACCACGGACTGCGGGTGCACCACCACATCGATCTGGTCGTACGGCGTGCCGTACAGCTCGTGGGCCTCGATGACCTCCAGGCCCTTGTTCATGAGCGTGCTGGAGTCGACCGTGATCTTTGGCCCCATGGCCCACGTCGGATGTGCGAGCGCCGACTCGACCGTGACCTCGGCGAGCTCCTCGGGCGACTTGCCACGAAACGGTCCGCCGCTCGCGGTCAACACGAGACGGTTGACCTCTCGGCTGGGTGCGCCTGATGACCGCAGGCACTGGTGCAGCGCGCAGTGCTCGCTGTCGACCGGCACCAGCTCGGCACCTGGGATGGAACGCAACGGCTGCACGACCGGCCCCGCGGCGATGAGGCTCTCCTTGTTGGCCAGTGCGAGGCGCTTCCCAGCGCGAAGCGTCTCGATGGTCACGTCGAGGCCAGCGAATCCGACCACGCCGTTCACCACCACGTCAGATCCCTCGACGAGCGCTCGGGGGTCGGCGACCACCTCGACGTCGATCGCAGCATCACGACAACGACGGGCGAGCTCCGCTCGCGCGCGCTCTGACGCAATGGCGACGACGGCCGGACGAAGCTCGGTGATCTGATCGACGACCAGATCGATCGACGAACCGGCACTCAGCGCGGTCACCGCATACGAACCCGGAGCACGTTCGTTCTCGGCCCGCACGACGTCGACGGTCTGCGTGCCGATGGACCCGGTGCACCCCGCGATCGCGACGCGCGTGGTCATCGGAAACCGCTCAGCCAGCCGCGCCCGACGTGGACGGGACAAACGCCGTCCACGGCGTGACGACTTCGAACAGGTAGTACACGCCCGGCAGGGCGAACAGGAAGCCGTCGAATCGGTCGAGCACGCCCCCGTGCCCACGGATCAGGGTCCCGAAGTCCTTGACGTCGAGGTTGCGCTTGAACATCGACTCGGTGAGGTCGCCGAGCGGCGCGAGGAACGAGATCACCAGTCCGAGCATCAGCAGGTGATTGAGCTGCGACCAGGTGTCAGAAAACTCGCGGAAGTACACGATGACCATCACGAGCAGCGTCAAAATCGTGCCGCCGAGCCAGCCTTCGGCCGATTTTCCAGGGCTGATCCACGCACGAAGCGGTGTGCGTCCGAACGCGGAGCCGACGAAGTACGCGCCGACGTCGTTCGCGACGACGCCGACGGCGAGCAACACGAGCGTGTCGGTACCCCACGGGTTGCCGGACTCGTAGAGACTGGACGAGATGTTGGACACGTCGAGCAGCATCCCGACGTACGCACCGAGCACGCCGATCCAGATGATGCCGAGCATCGTGATCGCCATGTTCGGCATCGGACCCGACTCGATCGACGTCGCACCGATGAACCCGATGGCCGCAGCGAGGAACGCGAACACCACGACCAGCAGCACGCCGCGCTCACCGACCCAGTAGCCCGCGAGCGGGGCGGCCACGATCGCCACCACACCCGGCGCGACCGATGGGCGGTATCCCTTCTCGGACACCTTGCCGAAGTACTCGACACCGGCGAGCGCGAGTACCAACACGGCGAAACCGAGGGCGCCGAGGGGGCCGACGAAGATCGTGAGTCCGAGGAACGCGATCGCAAGGCCGGCTCCAGTGGCGATCGCCACGGGCAGGTTGCGCTTGTCGGAGACCCCGACCTGACCGGCGGCTGACGGGGGTCGCTGCGGCGTGGAGCCACGACGTGCGGGGTCGGGCCGGCGCGGCATTCCAGACGGATCGGTACCGATGGTGATGCGCGGCGGATCTCGCGGCGGAACATCAGCGTCGATCGAATCGGTCAGGTCCGTCGCCCCGAGCAGCTCATCGCTCACTGCGTCGAACGCCGACTCTTCGATCGGGTCGTTCTCCCAGCTGAGTTCGCCGGTCGGGTCAGACGGCGGTGCGACCTCGTCGATCGTGGCCGAATCGGACAGCGTGCCCGACGGTTCATCGACACTGTCGCCCTCTTTCCACACCGGCGACTCGGACGTGAAGGTGCTCCACACGTCGAGATCGTCGTCGTCTCCACCGGATGCCGGGACCGATTCGATCTTGGGCATCTCACCGGTGGCCGGCTCGGTCCAGTGCGGCAGCGGCCCGGTCGAGTCATCGTCCAAGCTGAGCCCGGTGTGCTCGCCGGTCACGACCTCGCCGACCGCGGCCGACGGCGCCGACACCCCACCGGAGTCGTCGCCGAAGAGCGGCCCTCCGAACTCGTCACTGTCGAACTCGTCCATCGAGGACTCGTACCGGCCGGGTCGTCGGCCGGCCGCACTCGAATCGGCCTCGTCGTCATTGCGCCAGATGTCGTCACTCATGATGTCTCCCGGATCCTCGACGGTCTCAGACCTCGAGCAGCTCCTGCTCCTTGCGACTCAGCGCCTCGTCGATCTGATCGACGAACTCGCCGGTGGTCTTGTCGAGCTCCTTCTCGGCGCGCTCGAGATCGTCTTCGGAGACGTCGCCATCCTTCTCTTCGGCCTCCATGGCCTTTCGAGCGTCACGGCGAAGATTGCGCAACACGATGCGACCGTCTTCGGCCATGTTCTTGGCGACCTTCACGTACTCTCTGCGGCGTTCCTCGGTGAGTTGAGGCAACGAGAGGCGAATCGCGATGCCGTCGTTGTTCGGGTTCACCCCGAGGTCGCTCTCGCGAATCGCCTTCTCGACCGCTTCGAGCGAACTGCGATCGTGCGGCTTGATGAGGAGCTGGCGGGCTTCGGGGACCGAGATCGACGCGAGCTGCTGCAAGGGAACCTGAGCGCCGTAGTACTCGATCGTGATCCGATCGACGAGCGCAGGAGAGGCCCGCCCGGTTCGGACGGTGGAGAACTGCGAACGCGTGTGTTCCACCGCCTTCTCCATCTTCTCCATGGTCTCGAGCAGGGTGTCTTCGATCACGAATCCGCAGGCTAGCCGCTGGTCAGTCGCGCACGAGGGTGCCCTCGGGGCCACCTCGGACGATGCTGCGCAGCGAACCCTCGACCGACATGTCGAACACGACGATCGGGATCTCGTTCTCACGGCAGAACGCGATGGCCGTGGTGTCCATCACCTTGAGGTCCTTGGTCATCACCTCCATGTACGACACCTCGTCGTATTTGGTGGCGCTTTCGTCGGTGCGCGGGTCAGCGCTGTAGATGCCGTCGACGCCCGAGTGGGTCCCCTTGATGACCACGTCTGCTTCGATCTCGGCCGCCCGCAGCGCTGCCGCCGTGTCGGTGGTGAAGAACGGGTTGCCCGTGCCGGCGGCGAAGATCACGACGCGGCCTTTCTCGAGGTGACGCACTGCGCGACGACGGATGTACGCCTCGGCGATCCGCGGCATCTCGATCGCGGACTGCACCCGTGTCTCCTGGCCACGTCGTTCGAGCGCGTCCTGCAGCGCGAGCGCGTTCATCACCGTGCCGAGCATGCCGATGTGGTCGGACTGCGTCGCGTCCATGCCGGCCATCGATCCCTGGCGACCGCGCCAGAAGTTGCCGCCGCCGACGACCACCGCGACGTCGACATCGAGGTTCTGACGCAGATCGATGATCTCGACCGCCGTGTGGTCGAGTGTGTCCCCGTCGAGGCCTTTGCCCGCCGCTCCCGCCAAGGCCTCCCCCGATGGCTTGAACAAGATCCGCTTGAAGGATGGACGAGGACGCGATCCGCTTGAAGTCACAAAAGAACATCGTAACCCGGCCCCGATCGCCCGGCCGCCGGAAGATCGGAAAGGGTCACCGAAAACGCCAAACGGCCCGCGGAACGAACCGCGGGCCGTCAGTGGCTCTGAATGCGAGGGCGGGCGAGCCCGCGCTCTGGGCACTGAGTGAGTGGCGTCAGCCGATCTCGACCTGAGCGAAGGACTTGACCGTCGCTCCGCCGAGGATCTGCGAGACCGACTGCTTGTCGTCCTTCGCGTACGGCTGATCCAGCAACGCGACATCTTTGAAGAACCCGTTGATGCGGCCGTCGACGATCTTCGCGATGGCTTGCTCGGGCTTGCCCTCGTTGCGAGTGATCGTCTCGAGCGTCTCACGCTCGGCTGCCACGGTCTCAGCCGGGACGTCGTCACGGCTCAGGAACTTCGGGCGAGCGAACGCGATGTGCACGGCGATGTCGTGAGCGAGTTCGGCCGAACCGCCCTCGATCTCGACGAGCACGCCATTCACGCCACGACCACCCTGCTGGTGGCTGTATGAGCCGATGTGGTTGCCGTCGGCGGCATCGATGCGAGCGACCTCGCCGATGGAGATGTTCTCCTTCAGCGTCACCTTCAGCTCTTCGAGCTGACCGTTTCGCTCGGCGATTGCTTCCGTGCCCTTCGCTGCCACGAGCGTGGCCAGTGCTTCGGCCTCACCCTTGAACAGATCGGAGCCGGCGGTGAAGTCGGTCTCGCACTTCATCTCGACGATCGAGGCGGTGTTGCCATCGAGGTGCAGCGCCACGACGCCCTGGGTGGCATCGCGATCTTCGCGCTTCGCGCTTGCGGCGAGGCCCTTCTCACGGAGCCACTTCTTCGCGGCCTCCATGTCACCATCGTTCTCGGTGAGCGCCTTCTTGCAGTCCATCATCCCGGCGCCGCTGGAATCGCGGAGCGCCTTGACGTCTTGTGCGGTGAATGCCATCGGTGATCAGTCTTCCTTGTCTTCGGAGGGAGCGGCGGGCTCGCCGTCGACCTCTGCGGCCATGGGTGCAGCCGGTACGGCGGCCGCGGCATCTGCGGTGTCGTCGTCTGCAGGGGCGGGTGCGTCCTTGGCAGCGTTCAAACGGGCATCGCGATCGGCTTGGGCCTGAGCGGCAGCGTCGCGGGCGGCCTTCTGAGCGTTCTCGAACGCAGCGATCTCTTCGGGTGTCTTCTCGACGGCCGGGGTCGGCGCCGGGTTGCGCTTCTGGGAGATGAACCGGCCCTCGGCGACGGCGTCGGCGATGACACGGGCGAAGAGGCTGTTCGAACGGATCGCGTCGTCGTTGCCCGGGATCGGGTAGTCGACAACTTCGGGGTTGACGTTCGTGTCCACGACGGCGACGACGGGGATGCCGAGCTTCCGTGCTTCCGTAACCGCGATGTGCTCCTTGACGGTGTCGAGCACGAAGATCGCGTCGGGGACCTTCTTGAGGTCGCGCAGGCCACCGAGGTTCTTCTGGAGCTTGGTGAGCTCGCGGTTCAGGAGGAGCGCTTCTTTCTTGATCATCACTTCCGTTTCACCGGAGGCGACCATGCGCTCGAACTCGAGCATCTTGCCGACGCGCTTCGAGATGGTCTCGAAGTTGGTGAGCATTCCGCCGAGCCAGCGCTCGTTCACGTACGGCATGCCGCACTTGTCGGCGTAGCTCTTGACAGGATCCTGCGCCTGCTTCTTCGTGCCGACGAACAAGATGGTGCCGCCGCCGGCAACCAGGTCTCGGACGTACCCGTAGGCGGTCTCGACGCGGGGCAGCGTCTGCTGCAGGTCGATGATGTAGATGCCGTTGCGCTCACCGAAGATGAAACGCTTCATCTTCGGGTTCCAACGACGGGTCTGATGCCCGAAGTGGGCTCCTGCGTCCAACATCTGACGCATGCTGATGACAGCCATGGGTTCTCCTTGGTGCGGTTGCTCCCGCCTGCCGGCGCCTCTCGGCGACCGCTCTGGGCAAACGGGACTGTGTGGGTTGTCGATGCGCCGGGTGGCACAGCGGCAGATCACGCTATCGGGAGCGTTTGGCGCCCACACCGCAGGCGTGGCGCGGGCGCTGTCCGCGCCATCGATCCGTCGATCGGGACGAGCCTCGGCCGCCCGACGAGACGACCGAGATGTGCCGAAGGATCGCGGTATCGATGACCGACTCGGAGTCCGAAGTGAAGGCGATCCGTCGATCGCCCGACACTCTGACGCGCCACGACGGCGTCACCGGTGCGCAGCCGCGTGGACGCCAGATCTCCGTAGGTGGCGCGCCAACCGTTCGCATGCGTGACCACGACGTATCGGACTCCGGCGACGGACCCCGACCAGGTGACCTGGCCCGCAGCGACCGCGCGCACCACCTGCCCACGTTCGGTCGAGTACTCGATGCCTCGATTTCCTGCGCAGTACGGGCATTCGGGCGCTCGAAACGGGTCGATGACGATGCCTGAAACCGGCGGGAGCCAGCACGTTGACGCAGCGACGACACCGGGATCGGCGAGAGCGAACAAGATACAGATCGACGAGATGACAGCGCGGCGCAACATCGATACCTCCGAGGGATGGATCCGGTGGGAGGGACGCGTTCGCGCGTCGAAGGGGCGTCAGACGACGCCGGCTGCGCTCATGCGCGAGCGAAGGTGCAGCACCGACTTGGTGTGGATCTGCGACACGCGGGACTCGGTGACGCCGATGACGCCACCGATTTCGGCAAGGGTGAGGCCCTCGTCGTAGTACAGCGACAGCACGAGCTTCTCTCGCTCGGGGAGCTTCCTGATCTCCTGGCGCATGATCGAGCTCAGCTCGCGGTCTTCGACCACCGCCGACGGCGACCCGGAGAGCGCTGTGTCGGGCGCCGACGGTTCGGCACCGGCTGCGATCGCACGATCGAGCGGCCCGACCGTGGTGCTCGCAATGGCCGCAAGCCATTTCGTGAGTTCGTCTTCGGAGATGTGGAGCTGCGTCGCAAGCTCCTCGTCGGTGGGTGCTCGCCCGTGCTCGTGCTCGAGCTCCGCGAATGCCCGCTCGACCTGGCGAGCCCGGTTGCGGACGGAACGAGGCACCCAGTCGAGTTGCCGAAGGCCGTCGTAGATCGCGCCTCGGATACGCGGGACGGCGAAGGTCTCGAATTTCACCCCACGCTCGGGCTCGAAGCGCTCGATCGCGTCGATCAGGCCGAACACGCCGGAGCCGATCAGGTCGCCCGAGTCGACATTCGACGGCAGGCCCGCACCGACACGACCGGCCACGAACTTGACGAGCGGGGAGTAGTGAACGATCAGATGATCGCGAGCTGCTGGCTGCTGCCGCTTGAGCCAGCGGTTCCATTGCATCTTCAGGTCGGCGTCTTCGGGGACGATGCTCATGCTCTGGGGTGCGCTTCGCGGTAGGCAGCCGAGAGGCGTTCCCGGCTGACGTGAGTGTAGCGCTGCGTCGTCGCAACGTCGGAATGACCGAGGAGCTCCTGCACGGCGCGCAGATCAGCACCGCCGTCCAGCAGGTGCGTGGCGAAGCTGTGCCGGAGGGCATGGGGGTGCGTCGCAACCGGAGATCGCCGGTCGAGGATCCGGCGGACATCGCGTGGCCCGAGCGGGCGGCCGCGTTCGTTGCTGAACAAGGATTCACCGAGGTCGTCAGTGACGACATCTCGACGCACGGCAAGCCAGCGGCGAAGCGCCACGACCGCAGGTTCGCTGAGCGGAACCCTTCGCTCCTTTGCGCCCTTGCCCCACACGGTCGCGGCGCGCCGATCGAGATCGAGCGATGACACCGTGAGACCACACAACTCACCGACTCGAACACCCGAGCCGTACAGCACCTCCAAGACCGCGTCATCACGACGACGTTTCCACTCGGGCTGATCATCCGCACTCGCCTCGATGGATGCATCGGCGGCGCCGTCGAGCAGGCTGGACAACTCCGACGCATCGAGCACACGCGGCAATCGGCCGTCGCCGGCTGGGACCGAGAGCGAGGCCGTCGGGTCGGTCACGACCAATCCATCCGCTCGGGCCCACGCGAAGTACCGGCGAAGCGAGGCGACCTTGCGTGCGATGGTCCGACGGGCCATGCCTCTGGTGGTGAGAAATGCGAGGTACCGGCGAATCGTGAGACGCGTGACCGCCGCCGGCTCGGTGATCGAGCTGCGCTGCGACCACTGCGCGAAACCGCGCACGTCGCTCACGTACGCCGCCACGGTGGCCGGGGCGAGCGACGTGAGCGAGTTCCCGAATTGCTCGAACCGCCACGCCGCCACAAATGTGATCGTAGGACCGCGAGGCGTGGTTGCGAGGGATCATCTGGCACCTTGCGGGCGGTTCGGGCGCTCAAGGGCTTCGAACCACCCGCCTGACTCAGCGAGCCAACCGGCGCGCTCGAGCCGGGCGAGCGCCATGGCAGCCCGTCCGAGGTCGAGCGACAGTTGGACGGCGATCGACTCCACCGTCTGGGGTGCGTTCACACACCGAGCGTGCACCGAGTGCTCGATGCCCACAGGTGTCGGCCGCAAGTCGATCGCTCGGCGACCGGACCGTCGATGATCGAGATCGAGCGCAGTGAGCAGCGTCCCGACATCGACGACCGGCGCTGCGCCATCTTCCAGCAGTGCATTGGTCCCGCGGGAGGCCCGCTGATCGATCGAGCCGGGTACGGCAAACACATCGATTCCTCGCTCAGCCGCCTCGCGGGCCGTGATGAGGCTGCCGCCTCGCTCTCGACTCTCGACGACCACCACCACCTCGGACAGCGCTGCGAGGATTCGATTGCGCTGGGGAAACCGGAACGGCTCGGGCCGGGTACCCGGCGGCCACTCGGAGATCACTGCTCCGCGCTCGGCCACTGCCGCCCAGAGCCCGGCGTGCCGACGGGGATATGGATCGTCGAGCCCACTCGCGACGACGGCGACAGGTGCAGCCCCGTCGGCCTCGAGCGCGCCGCGGTGGACCGCACCGTCGATTCCGAGCGCGAGACCCGACACGACGCACACGCCGGCCTCGGCGAGCTCGCTCCCGAAGCGCTTGGCGGTGTGAACCCCTCGCTGCGTCGGATTGCGCGTCCCGACGATTCCCACCCGACGCCCATCGAGGGCCCCGAGGCGGCCTCGAACGAACAGAACCTCCGGACGGCGAGGGTCGTGCACGAGCGACGCCGGGTACTCGCCGTGATCGGGCAGAACCACAGCGACACGGGCAACCTCGAGCCGTTCTCGCATCGCTTCGCACGTCACCCTGCGAGCCGAGTCGAGCCAGCGGGCCCGCAACTTCGGGTAGCGAGCGAACTCCGATCGCAACGCGGGGGGCGGAGCTTCGTGTCCAGCAGCGATCGCGAGCGCTTCGGAGGCGGTGCGCCCGGAGCGCAGCGCTCGCAAACGAGCAGAGGTCATGCCATCGAATGCAGCGAGCGTCGCGATGGCCACAGCCGCCGCGCTCGGTTCGTGTGCGTCGACGATCACGCCGCCCTGCCCGCGAACGAACCGGAGCGACGCACGGTGGTGCGCATCTCGAGGGCGAGTGCAACCTCTGACTCGTCGATCACTTCGTTCGCGTCGTCGTGGAGGTCAGCAATCGTGCGCGCCACCCGGCGGACGCGATGGAACCCGCGTGCACTGAGACGCCCCCGCTCGAGCTCGTGTCGCAACACCCCGAGCGCCTCGGCGCCGAGCGGTGCGATCGTGTCGAGTTCATCGGCGGCGAGCGCAGCGTTGAGCACGCCTTGGCGTTCGACGGCGCGCGCCCTGGCGCGAGCAACGCGAGCCGCGACGACCCGCGTCGCCTCACCGCGTCCGCCATCGAGCAGCTCCGCGATCGAGGGCGGTTCGACGCCGACTCGTAGATCGAACCGATCGAGCAGAGGCCCCGAGACTCGCGAGACGTACTTGCGGACCCTTGCTTCGCCGCACTCGCACTCCCCTGGAGCATTGCCGCCACCGCATGGACACGGATTCATGGCCGCGACCAACTGGAATCCTGCGGGGATGGTGGTGTGGATCGCAGCTCGGCTGACCCGCACGGACCCTTCTTCGAGCGGCTGTCTGAGGGTGTCGAGCGCTCTGGCAGCGAACTCCGGCAGCTCGTCGAGAAAGAGAACGCCTCGATGCGCCAAACTCGCTTCGCCGGGCCGGAGGCTGTGCGACCCTCCGCCCACCATCGCGACCTCGGAACACGTGTGATGCGGCGCTCGGAACGGCGGCCGCCGAACCAGCCCGTGGGGCGGCAACTCGACACCGGCGGCCGAGTGGATCATCGTGGCCTGCAAGGCGGCCTCCGGATCGAGTTCGGGCAGCAGCCCGGGCAGTCGAGCAGCGAGCATGGTCTTGCCAGCGCCGGGCGGGCCGACCATCAGCAGGTGATGCCCACCTGCGGCCGCGATCTCGAGCGCATGGCGCGCCATCGGTTGACCGACGACATCGCTCAGATCGCCAGGCGGGCGCTCGGGACGTGCCCGCTCTGACGCCTCGGGACGTTCGTGATCAGGCCAGGGCGCCCCGTTCGCAAGCACGTCGATCAACTCGCGGAGATGGCACACCGGATGCACGCGACCGGACGCGATCACCTCCGCCTCTGTCGCATTCCCGATCGGGACGATCACATCGTGGTCGCCGAGCACACCGACCATCGGAGCCGCCCCGGGCACCGGCCGGATCGACCCGTCGAGCCCGAGCTCACCGAAGAACGCACAGCGCCGCACCGATTCCGCCTCCACC
>JBGCFW010000400.1:0-10824 GCA_045107155.1 Ilumatobacter sp.
CACGCCGTGAGCGCTCACCACACCGCGCAGACGATCTCGAACGCGCTCGGCATCGGCCGGCTTGTGGCCGACGGAACCGAGCTCGATGGCGAGACGGTGTTCGCCGCGCCCGACGTCGTACGTCGTGGTGTGCTGCTCACGGATGGTTCGTCCGACTCGAATGACACGCGGGGCATCGGGGCGCCACGGCGAGCGGCGGCTCGGCCGGTCGACCCTGGCGGCGCTGCTCGCTCCACCGACGAGCCGTGCTGGGAGGTCGCCGTCGTGGGTGGTCCAGCGGTCACCCCGTGGCGTCCCATCGACTCGGGTCGCCACCTGATCGGGCGGTCCCGGACGGCTTCGATTCACGTCGACGATCCGATGGTCGAGCCGCATCATGCGGTGATGACACTGCGTGATGCCGACATCGAGGTCGTGCAGCTCGCCGGGGTCGCCCCCGTCCGGGTGACCCGCGACCCGACGAGCGGGTCCAGTCGTGTGAGGATCGGTTCGAGCACCGTCGAGGTGCGGCGCCCGCCGACCGGACTGCTTCCTTCCAGGATCTCGAGCGGGTCGATCGCGCGGCACCCGAGCGATCCCTGGCTGCGCGTCGTGCGTCGGGGCCCGTCGATCAGACCCAGCCGGTCGATGTGCGATCTCGAGGTGCCGGTCGACCACCACGACGAGCCCTCCGGAGCCGGAGCTGCTGGTCTGATCGGCGTCACAGCCACGGCGGTCGGCGCAGCCGTGATCGCGACGGTCACCGGGCATCGGATGTTCTTGCTCTTCGCAGCGGTCGGCGCGATGGCCGCGTGCGCGACGTGGGCGGCCGGGGCGGTCATCGCCCGACGGCGCACCGTGAACGATCGACGGAACGCGGAGCGCCGTGCCGACGAGTTCGGCGACGCCGTGCGCGGGCGTCGCCGCGGCCTCGTCGCTGAGCATCGGCGCCGTCATCCACTACTCGTCGACACGCTCGGTGTCCCCGATGGCGACGCTTCGGCGACGGCGCTGTGGCATCGGCGCCTCGATGCGGTGGAGGGTGCGCTCGTGGCGTCGATCGGCACCGGTACGGTCCGCACGCGTCCCCCGGTGAGTGGTCTGGGTGACCATGCCATCTCGCCGGTCGTGCTCCGCCACGTCTCGGATGCGTCTCGACTCCCGTCGGTGCCCGCACCGCTGTCGCTCCAACCTGGCGAGGTGATCGCGCTGGCTGGATGCGGCCACCATGGCGAGGCCGTGGCCCGTTCGCTCATCGTTCAGTTCGCCACGTGGACCGGGCCCGCGGACTGGTCGATCGTGGTGATCACCGACGATGTCGAGCGTTGGAACTGGGTGCGGTGGTTGCCGCACGCCGGGGTCGTCCGTGACGCGATCGTCGACGTCGGTGGAGGCGACGCAGGAGTGGGTGTTGCGCTCGATGCCTGCGACCGCGATCGGTTGCTCGTCGTGGTCACCGATGTCGCGGAGTCGTTGGCCGCCTGCACGACGCCGCTGCGCCGCCGACTCGCTGACGCATCGCCGGTGTCGGGGCTCGTGGTCGTCGATGACTCGGGTTCAGCGCCAGTTGTGTGCGAGCGGATCCTCCAGATCGGTGCGACGGGTTCGGCCTCCTGGAACGGAGACCTGCCCGAGGCGGACGACGCAGTCGAGATCGAGTTCGATGGGCTCTCACGAAGTGGCGCCGAGCTCGCTGCGCGCCGGCTTGCCGCCTTCGTCGATCCCGAGGACACGACGCAGGGTTCTGGGGTCCTGCCGATGTCGGCATCGCTCGATGACGTGATCCCCCGCAGCGAACGAACGCCCGAGGCCGTGCTCGGTCGGTGGCGCACGGGAGGCGCTGACCCGGCGCCGCGGACAGCCATTGGTCGGTCGGGTGACGGCGAGGTCGAGATCGATCTCGCGCGCGACGGCCCGCATGCGCTCGTGGCCGGGACGACCGGCGCCGGCAAGAGCGAGTTGTTGCGGACGCTCGTGATCGGCCTCGCGATGCAGGTCGCGCCCGAGCACCTCAATTTCGTGCTGGTCGACTACAAGGGCGGAGCGACCTTCGATGCCTGCGTCGGGCTGCCCCACACCGTCGGTCTCGTGACCGACCTCGACGATGGACTCGCGGCCCGAGCACTGGCAAGCCTCGACGCCGAACTCCATCGCCGCGAACGCCTACTCCGCGATCTCGGCGCATCCGATCTGACCGAGTATCGGAATCGAGTCGGGGACGCTGCCTCGCACGCGATCGCTCGACTCGTCGTCGTGATCGACGAGTTCGCCGCCCTCGCCGAGGAGCTGCCCGACTTCTTGCGCTCGCTGGTGGGAGTTGCACAGCGCGGCCGAAGTCTCGGTGTCCACCTGTTGCTCGCGACGCAACGACCGGCGGGGGTCGTCAGCGACGACATCCGAGCCAACACGAACCTGCGCATCGCGTTGCGACTCCACGATCGTTCCGATGCGTCCGACGTCGTCGACGATCCGACCCCTGCGCTCTTCTCGAGACGGACGCCGGGTCGCGTGGCCCTGCGGCGAGGTCCTGACGACCTCACGGTGTTCCAGGCAGCGCGCTGCACCGCCCCGATGACCGAGACCACCGACGGCCCGACCGTTACCCACGGACATCGATTCGCCGAGTCGGCGAGCGCTGTTCCGACGACGAACGAAACGACCCGTACCGAACTGGTCGATGCCGTCGAAGCAGTGGTCGAGGCTGCATCGCTTGGCGGTCACTCCGCTCGACATCGCCCGTGGCTGGAGCCGCTCCCGTTCCCGCTCGCCGCCGACATGCTCGGCCCACACCAGCAAGGAGCACCGGCGCCCTTCGGTGTGATCGACGTGCCGACCGAGCAGGACCGGCGGCCTCTGACATGGGTGCCGGACGACGGTCCGCTCACCCTCGTCGGGTCGGCCGGCTCCGGGCGGACCTCGACGCTGCTCGCCGTGGCTGCGTCGACGTGCCGCTCACTTCCACCGAGTCGACTGCATCTCTTCGTGATCGACGCCCGCGGTGACGGTGCCCTCGACGGCCTGGCGTCGATCGCTCAGTGTGGCGGAGTACTTCGTGCCACGGAGACCGAGCGGCTCGACCGTCTGCTGCGGCGGTTGGTCGCGACGATCGATCGGCGAGTGGCCGGTGCCGACGCCGACGGTGCCGACGTCGTGCTGATGATCGACGGCGGCGCTTCGGTCCGGAACGCGTTGTCGCCGCTCGACCGACAGGATGGAATGGACCGGCTCCGTCGAGTCATCGACGACGGACCCGCCTGTCGTGTCACGACCGTCGTCACCGAGGACGCGGCCTCCACACCGCTCCTGCAATCGGGTGCGCGATGGGTCTTCGCCGTCGACGACCCCGCGCTTGCTCGTGCGCACCTCGGCGCCGTGCCGTCGGTCGCAGCTCATCGGCCTGGTCGACTACGGATCGTTGGCTGTGGACTCGAAGCACAGGTGGTGCACGGCGCACCAGGGCTCGTGGAGGTCGCCGCTCGCGACCGGAGCCGACCGGTCGTCGACCCGATCGGCGTGCTGCCCGAACGGGTGTCGAGCAGCTTCGTCGCCGGTCGGTCGCGTCGTGTTCGCACGCGTGTCGAGATGTGCATCGGCGTCGGCGCCGATGACCTGAGCGTGACATCGCTCGGTGTGGTCGACGGCGACCATGTCCTCGTCGTCGGTCCGCCGCGGAGTGGAGTGAGCTCGACCGTCGAACGCTGCACGGCTGCGTGGGCCGAGGCGCACCGTGGGACGGGAAGGGTGATCCGAGTGGCACGCGGCGACGATGTGACGGTGTCGATCGGCGCCGCGGTCGAGACGACGCCGACGCTCGTGGTCGTCGACGACGCGCACCGGCTCGACGATCCTGGACTGCTCGCGTCGATCGCGCGGGGGGATCGGCCCGGTGTGACACTCCTCGCCGGAGCCCGCGCCGATGCGGTCCGGTCGGCCTACGGCCACTGGACTCGAGACGTCGCGAGAAGCCGTTGCGGCATCGTGATGTCATCGGCCGGAGATGACGACGGCGACCTCCTCGGGGTACGAGTACCGACCCGCTCGATCGTCGCGCCGCGAGTCGGACTCGGCTGGCTCATCGACGACGGCCCGCTTCGCTCGTGTCAGGTCGCATGCTGACCGCGTGAGGCGATCCGCTCGATGTCGGGGGTCTCAGTTCTGTGAGATGCGGCCTCGCATGGCCGCCGAGGCCAATCCGAAGCTCACGCACGCGACCGCTGCGATGCAGCCGAGCCCCTGAGCCAGCGCGGTCCAGTCCCAGCCCTCGGTGATCAGCGAGCGGAGGCCCGCCAACACATAGGTCACGGGGTTGTACGTGGCGACGGTGGCGAGCCATCCCGTGAGCGCTTCTTTCGGGAGAAAGCTCGTGGTGAGGAACGCGAACGGAAAGAAGAGGATGAAGCTCGAGTTCACGGCGGCGGGATTGCCCGTCTTCAACGCGATGGCATACGGGAAGCCGGCGAACGCAAGCCCCCACAGCCCGCCGTAGATCAGGAACACCAGGATCCCGAGGATGCCCGACTCGAAGCTCACCCCGAGGACCAGGCCGAGTGCCGTGACCGGAATCGCCAGCATCAACACGGCCATCAAGTCGGCGGCCATCAAGCCGAGGAGCAGCGCCGGACGACGGATGGGGGTGAGCAGGAGTCGGTCGAAGTAGCCACCCTGGATGTCGAGCACGAGCGAGCTCGCCCGCGAGACGCCGGTCACCGCGAAGATGATCGCAACCGGGAGCTGGAAGGCTTTGAAGTCGAGTTCTCCGCCGGCGGCTGCGGCGCCCTGTTCGGCGACGTCCTGGAGCGCGCCGATGTTCACGACGAAGAAGAACAGGGGGACGATGAGTGCGGGGATGAAGAACTCGGGTTCGCGGAACACGCTTCGACAGGCGCGTGTCGCGACGGTTCGGAGGTCGTGGATGACCGAGGCGCGGCGCGCGAGTGGTTCGTCGGCGCTTCCCGCGAGTCCGTCGGGGCGGGTGGCGGTATCGGTCATGAACCCTCCTGTGGGTCGGTGACGCCCTGATGGCTGGCGGACAACTTCGCGCCCGTGACGTCGAGGAACACGTCGTCGAGGGTCGGCGTGCGCAACGTGAGTGAGGTGACCGACACGTTCGTGTCGTTCAGTGCGACAGCGACCTTCGACACCGCACCCGCGCCGTCCGCCGTCGACAACGACAACTCCTGCCCGTGCACGTCCACGTTGCCGATCTCGGGGATCGTCCGCACGGCGTCGGCGGCGACGCCCGTGTCGCCGTCGACGCGAACGACGATGAGGTCGGTACCGATCGAACGCTTCAGTTCGCCAGGCGTCCCCTCGGTGGCGAGCACCCCCTTGTTGATGATGCCGACTCGGTCGGCCAACTCGTCAGCCTCTTCCAGGTACTGCGTCGTCAAGAAGATCGTCACCCCTTCTTGCTCGTTGAGTGCCCGGACCTCGTTCCAGACGTCGGTACGGCTGACCGGGTCGAGGCCCGTGGTCGGTTCGTCGAGGAACAGGACCTGGGGCTTGTGGATCAGTGCCATCGCGAGGTCGAGACGGCGTTTCATGCCGCCCGAATAGGTCTCGACCCGGTCATCGATCGCGCTTCCGATGTTCACGAGCCCGATGACGTCGTCCATCCGTTTTGCGATGTTCGCCGACGAGAGTCCGTAGAGCATTCCCTGGAGTTGGAGGAGTTCGCGTCCGGTCTGCTTGCCGTCGATCGATGCTTCCTGGAGCGCAACGCCGATCCGGAGCCGGATCTCACCCGGTTGTCGTGCAACGTCGAACCCGGCCACCGTCGCCTCACCGCTCGTGGGAGTGAGCAGCGTGCAGAGCATCTTCACGGTGGTCGACTTCCCGGCGCCGTTCGGACCGAGGAAGCCGTAGATCTCTCCGACGTTGACGTCGAGGTCGACACCGTCGACAGCGACGTTGTCGCCGAACGCTCGGCGGAGCTGGCGGGACGTGATCGCTGCAGTCATGGCTCGCTCATCGTGTCAGAGCCGGGTCTCGGACTCAATCGGTCCGACGACTTCGAGCTCGATCGCGAGCTCTGAGCAGACGCGATCGCGTCGAGACCGGTGTGCGCGGTCAGCGGGCGCGGAGTTCGAGGCGATCGCGCTCGGTGATCTTGTAGGTGCGGTCCTGCTGCTCCAGCCAGCCGAGGCGGATGAAGCTCGCGATCGCCTTGTTGACACGCTCTCTGGATGCACCGACCATTCCGGCGAGCTCTTCTTGGGTCACCGGCAGCGTGAAGTGGTCGTGTCCGTCAGCCAGCTCGAGGAGTCGCTTGGCGGTTCGACCCGTGACGTCGAGGAACACCGAATCGGCAAGCGCTTCGTCGGTGACGCGGATCCGCTGTGCGAGCAGCCGGGTGACGTTCCAGAGCAGCTTCGGGTACTGATCGAACATCTCCAGCACGGGGCCGAAGGGGATCTCGAGCACGGTCGTGGGCTCGAGGGAGCGGGCCATCGCAGAGCGGGGGCCGTCATCGAGCATGCCCATCTCGCCGAACAGATCGCCAGGTTCCATCAGTGCGACGACGCTCTCTCGGCGGTCGATCGGGTTGGCGATCGCAATGGCGAGGCGGCCGGTCAGGACGAGGTAGAGAGACTCGGGCGGGTCGCCCTCGTTGAAGAGCACGTCGCCGCGGATGAGCTGGCGTTCGGTGCCAGCGGCAGCAACGCTGCGAAGCGCGTCGGGGCTTGCGTCGACGAAGAAATCGGTACGGGCGAGAGTGTCTTCATGGGCCATGACGCAGGTCACGGTACTACCCTCCGCGGGAGTGGTGCGTGCTGAACTCGAAGGTGGCCGGCCGAAAAGGTCGGGGTCGAACCTCGGCGACGCGCCCGACGGCGAGTCGAAGGTGTGGACGATCGTCGTGGCCGGCGGCTCCGGGCAGCGGTTTGGGCGGCCGAAACAGTTCGAGCCGTTGGACGCACGGCGCGTGATCGACGTCTCACGCGAGGTGGCCGAGGCGTGTTCGGACGGCGTGGTCGTCGTGGTTCCCGAGGTCGATGCCGATCGTGAACGTGCGGTGTCGGGCGGCGCGACCCGGAGTGAATCGGTCCGTGCGGGGCTCGCAGCGGTGCCGCCCGAGGCCGAGGTCATCGTCGTTCACGACGCCGCCCGTCCGCTGGCGTCGGTGTCGCTGTACGACAGTGTCGTCTCGGCGGTGGCGAGGGGTGCTGCCGCGGCGATTCCCGGCGTGCCGGTCACCGACACGATCAAGGTGATCGAGCGGTCGGATCCGCGCGACGGTCCGAGACCGGAAGTCTCCGGCGAGATCCTCGGGCTCGTGTCGGCGACCCCGGAGCGTTCCTCGTTGGTCGCCGTGCAAACCCCGCAGGCGTTTCGCGCCGATGTGCTTCGCGCCGCACACGCATCGGGTGGCGATGCCACCGACGATGCCCGACTCGTCGAGGCGCTCGGCCACTCGGTCGTGGTGGTCGCCGGTGAGGTCTCGAATCGCAAGATCACCGAACCCGACGATCTCGAGTGGGCTCGAGCGCACCTCGCTGCGGAGCGAGCGTCGTGAATCCGGCCGACATCCGCGTCGGACAGGGCTTCGACGTGCATCGCTTCTCCGACGATCCGGCTCGTGTGCTCGTGTTGGGAGGCTGCGAGTTTCCCGGAGAGCGAGGACTCGAGGGTCACAGCGACGCCGACGCGATCGCTCATGCGTGTGCCGATGCGCTCCTCGGCGCGGCGGGCCTCGGTGACATCGGGATGCACTTCCCCGATACCGATCCGAAGTGGCGAGGGGCTGACTCCCTCGCACTGCTGCGACACGTCATGACGTTGTTGGTCGGCGACCGGTGGACGGTCGCGAACATCGACTGTGCCGTGGTCTGTGAACGTCCGAAGTTGGCGCCGCGCCGTGACGAGATGCAGTCGGTCGTGAGCGACATCGTGGGAGCGCCGGTGAGCATCAAGGGGAATCGGGCAGAGCAGCTCGGTGCGATCGGGCGAACCGAGGGCATCGTGTGTTTCGCAACTGCGTTGATCGTGCGCGGCGATGCCGCGTCCGGCGAGGAGGAGTGACCATGGCGAAGCAAGGACCACGAGGCGGGTCGAATCGATCAGGTGGAAAGCGCGGAGGAGCCCCGAAAGGCGGACAGGCCGGTCGCGGCCGAGCGGGCGCTGGTCGGCCGGGTGGTCAGCGCGGGGGACCGGGACGCGGTGCTGGCTCCGCTCGCGGCGCGGGCGGTGATTCGCGCGGTGGCGATCGACGAGCAGGAGGCGGAGGCGGTCCGGCGAAGGGGCTGGGCGGACGCCAGATCGAGGGGCGCCAGGCGGTTCGCGAGATGCTCATCGGGCAGCGGCGCAAGGTCCACGAGATCTGGATCAGCGCGGAACTCGAGGGCGATCCGGGCGTCGACGACATCGTCACGATCGCCGGTTCGCAACGGGTGAACGTGGTCTACATCGCCAAGAGCCGACTGGAGAAAGAAGCGCGCAGCGAGGCGCCGCAGGGCGTGCTCGCACACGCCGCCGAACTCCCCGAAGCCGATCTCGGCCCGATGCTGCGTGGTGAGGTCGGCGGTGCGCCGTTCCTGGTCGCGGTCGACGGCGTGACCGACCCGGGCAACCTCGGTGCGATCATCCGTAGCTGTGATGGCGCCGGAGTCACCGGGGTGTTGCTGCCTCGGCATCGAGCGGTGCATGTCACGCCCACGGTTGCGAAGGCAGCCGCAGGTGCGATCGAGTTCGTCCCGATGGCGCTGGTGCCCGGTCTGCCGACGGCGTTGGCACAGATGAAGGAACACGGGATCTGGGTCGTCGGTCTCGACGACGCGGCGGATCGCAGCATCTTCGAGATCGCCGATCTCGCCGTGGAGCCGATCTGCCTGGTTCTGGGCGCCGAGGGTGCGGGCTTGTCGCGACTCGTGCGTGACCGATGCGATGCGATCGTCTCGATCCCGATGCTCGGTGGCGTCAGCTCGCTGAACGTGTCCGCAGCCGCGGCGCTGTCGACCTATCAGGTCACGCAGGCGCGCGCCGCTGCCGGCTGACGAGTGGCGTCGCTAACCTGTGCGGCTTCGCCGGGTTAGCTCAGTTGGTAGAGCACTTGACTTGTAATCATGTGGTCGCGAGTTCGACTCTCGCACCCGGCTCCAAGACGACACCAGCGTGTGGCTCTGACTGAGCTGTGCGACGTGTGTGATCGGCACAAACGACCGGCCTCGCCGCCGTGTCGTTTCGATTTTCTGCTGGTCGTTGGCCCGACGGCAACGGGTCGCCGGTTGTCGGCGCATCGGCTCGCCGAGCACTGCGAGCAACTTGGTCGGGATCGTTCCGAGGGCGATGTGGCGTGTCTGCAGATGGTGGCCGTCGCTCCCCACGATGTAGGGGCCGATGTAGAGGCCGAGGCCGACGCCATGTCACGGCCGCGTGAATGGGGCGAGAACGGAGTGCAGCCGTGGAAGCCCCGAGTTCTCGCGTCGCTACGTTGCCCCGTCTCGGTGCGACCGCGCCGTGGGCAACAGTCGTGAGGAGCAGTCGTGAGCGCAAATGGGATCCGTCAGCAAGCGATCACCGAGGTGACGAATCGGGAGCCGGCGGCCACGACCGCGGGCGGTCCGTTGAATGAGATCTGGGCGTCCGATGTCTTCGGCTTGGCGACGATGGAGGAGTGTCTCTCCAAGAACGCCTTCAAGGCGATGAAGAAGACCGTCCAGACCGGTGCGCCGCTCGACGCCGCGACGGCAGACATCGTCGCTGCCGCGATGAAGGACTGGGCGTTGTCGAAAGGCGTGAAGTTCTTCTCCCACATCTTCTACCCAATGACGAACGTCACCGCGGAGAAGCACGACGGCTTCATCGTCACGAACTCCGACGGCAATGCCATCACCGAGTTCACCGGGAGTCTGCTCATCAAGGGCGAACCCGACGGTTCCTCGTTTCCCAACGGCAGCCTGCGGATGACCAACGCCGCCCGCGGGTACACCGCATGGGACCCGACCAGCCCCGCCTACGTGATGCAGACCGCCAACGGGGCCACCCTGATGCTGCCCAGCGTCTTCTTCTCCTGGACCGGCGAGTCCCTCGACAAGAAGATCCCACTCCTGCGTTCCAACGCTGCGATGGACAAGGCAGCCCAGCGAGTGCTGCGGCTCATGGGTGAGACCGAGATCGAGACGCTCAACTCGAGCTGCGGAGCCGAGCAGGAGTACTTCCTCGTCGACGCGCACTTCGCCAACGCTCGACCTGATCTGTTGTTGGCCGGCCGAACGCTCTTCGGAGCACCGTCACCCAAGGGTCAGGAGTTCGACGATCACTACTTCGGGGCCATTCCCGAGCGTGTGCAGGTCTTCATGCAGGACTTCGAAGACAAGCTCTACCGGCTCGGCATCCCAGCGAAGACCCACCACAACGAAGTCGCGCCCGGTCAGTTCGAGCTCGCCCCATACTTCGAAGCTGCCAACGTCGCCGCCGATCATCAGCAACTGATGATGACGATCATGAAGGCCACGGCGAAGCAACACGGCTTCGTGTGCCTGCTGCACGAGAAGCCGTTTGCCGGGGTCAACGGTTCTGGCAAGCACGTGAACTGGTCGGTCGGCAACTCGACGCAAGGCAACCTGCTCGATCCCGGCTCCACGCCCCATGAGAACCTGAACTTCCTGCTGTTCTGCGGAGCGGTCATCCGCGGGGTCCATCTCTTCGGCCCGCTCTTGCGAGCGGTCATCGCTTCAGCGGCCAACGACCACCGGCTCGGCGCCAACGAGGCGCCGCCGGCGATCTTGTCGGTGTACCTCGGCGACCAGCTCGAAGCGGTCTTCAACGACATCAAGGACGGCACCGTCGGCGGTTCGAGCGACGGGGGCATGATGGATCTCGGTCTGTCGCAGATCCTTCCGTTCA
>JBGCFW010000401.1:0-15922 GCA_045107155.1 Ilumatobacter sp.
ACGTCGATCTTCGAGCCCTTGCCGACCTTCGGTTTCCTCGACCGGCTCGGGCGCGAGAACGAGTGGTCGAAGCGGCATCAGCGCGATGAGCACATCGTCGGCTCCGACGCCTCGGGTGTCGTTCTGCGCGTCGGCTCGGCAGTGCGCAACTGGAAGCCGGGCGACAAGGTCACCGTGCAGTGCAACTACGTCGATGATCAGGACCCGTCGGCGCACAACGACTCGATGCTCGCGTCGAACCAGAAGATCTGGGGATTCGAGACGAACTTCGGTGCGCTCGCCGACCTGTCGGTGGTGAAGGCCAATCAGCTGATGCCGAAGCCGACCCACCTCACCTGGGAGGAATCGGCCGTGAACGGGCTGTGCAGCGCCACGTCGTACCGCATGCTCGTGTCCGACAACGGTGCCCGCATGAAGCAGGGTGACAGTGTGCTGATCTGGGGCGCGACCGGAGGCATCGGTGGCTACGCCGTGCAGTACGTCCTCAACGGAGGCGGCACGCCGATCGGGGTGGTCTCGTCACCCGAGCGTGCCGAAATCCTCAATCGGATGGGTTGCGAGGCCGTGATCGATCGAAAGGCGGCGGGATACAACTTCTGGTCCGACGAGCACACGCAAGACGAGTCGGAATGGCGTCGTTTCGGCAAAGACATCCGTGCGGTGAACAACGGCGAAGACGTCGACATCGTGTTCGAGCATCCGGGTCGTTCCACGATGGGCGCCTCGGTGTTCGCAGCCAAGCGTGGCGGCACGATCGTCACGTGCGCTGCGACGTCGGGATACATGGTGGAGTTCGACAACCGGCACTTCTGGATGAAACTCAAGCAGCTCGTGTCGTCTCACTTCGCCAACTACGCCGAGTCCTGGGCGGCGAACAAGCTGCTCTGCGAGGGCAAGATCCAGCCGTTGCTCACCGACACCTACACCCTCGACGATGTCGGAGCGGCGTCGCTTGCGGTGCACCACAACGAGGCGGAGGGCAAGCTCGGCGTGCTGTGCTTGTCGCCGGAGGAAGGGCTCGGCATCGACGACCCGGCGCGTCGCGAGGCCATCGGCGAGGACAAGATCACCGTCTTCCGCGGCTGAGCGGCGTACGGGTCAAGACGAGCGCAGCTTCGCCGCGACGTCGACCCCGAGCGCGAGCTGCCACGCCTGCGCGCAGGTGGGATTCAGCGTCGCGAGGTTGTGGAGGTCTTCTTGGTTCCAGCGCCGGACCCGCGAGGGCTCGGTGGTGATGACGTTGGCGCTCGCCTCTTCTCCGGTCAGGAAACTGATCTCGCCGACGAACGTCGGAGATGCCAACTCGATGTCGAGGCCGGACTCGTTGGTGACTCTGGACGCTCCTTCGAGGACGAGCAGAATGTCCTCCTGCTGTTGGCCCTCGACGCAGAGCGCGACATCCGCGTCGATGCTCTCGGCTCGGCCGGCCGTCCAGAGGGTGAGGAAGTCTCGCGGCGAAAGACTGGGGAAGTACGCCTGCCGGATCCGTTCGTCGTCGTCATCGAGTTTGATCGCCCGATCACGCATGATTCGTACGGTCTGGACGGAGTTCACGAGCACGAACGCGAGGTTCCAGCCGACGACGCCCCAATCGGCCCGCACGAGGCCCCAGATCGCCAGGATGGAGCTGCCGATCACCGTGGCAAAGCGGAACCGTACGGCGTCGGTCACGAGCCCGGCGCCGACGAACACGGCATTGCCGATGCTGAGCAGGATGAAGGTGCTTTCCATGGCGGTGGTTCGAGGATCGAGGCAGACGGGCGCGCCGGCGGGTCGACGCGCACCGTAGTGCGTGGTCGGGAGCGGCTGCGATGAAAAGTGCTGGCACACTCTCCGCGTGCCACTGCCTGCTGCGTTGCTGATCGACATGGACGGGACGATCGTCGACTCCGAGCCGTACTGGATCGCATCGGAGGGAGAGCTCGTTGCGGAGTTCGGAGGGAGCTGGACTCCCGAGGACGCCCACTCCATCGTCGGATTCGATCTCCTCGACGCGGCGGGAGAGTTGCGCGACCGTGGCGGGGTCGACCTCGAGCCGACACAGATCGTCGAGCGATTGCTCGACGCCGTGATCGCGAAGTGCCGTGAGCACCTTCCGTGGCGACCCGGTGCGCGCGAGTTGTTGATCGAGGCGCGCGATGCCGGCGTGCCGTGCGTGCTGGTCACGATGTCGTGGCGCCGTTTCGCCGAGGCGGTGTTGTTGGAGGCGCCGGACGGCGTGTTCGTCGGCTCGGTCACCGGTGACGAGGTCGCCAACGGCAAGCCGGCGCCCGATCCGTATCTGCAGGCCGCTGCGCTGCTGGGGGTCGACCCCGCTGAGTGCGTGGCGATCGAGGACTCGCCGACGGGAGTGCGCTCTGCGCTCGCTGCGGGTTGTCGCACCATCGCGGTGCCTCACGTGGTCGATGTCGAACCGCGACCGGGTCTCACGGTCTGGGAGACCTTGGCCGGAGTCGACGTGGCCTCGCTCGCAGCCGCCTGATCGGCCGGCCGCCGCTCGATCAGGTCGTGGGCGTCGCCCGCGGCTGGGCGAGAGTGCATCACGTGCAGCAGCAGACCTCTGATGCCGTGCGTCGACGTTCAGTCGGATGTGACGAGGTCGCTGTGGTGCGCTGCCATGTTGTCGGGGTAGCTGCGGGTGAAGTAGTTCCACAGCTGCTCGCCGTACGTGGTTGCTCGCAGCTCCGCGCTCATGTCGGCAGCGGCGAGATCGGCCTCGGCGGCAGTCGCCATGAACCCCGCATCGCGATGGCGCTCGCTGGCCTCGACCGCGGCGCGAAACGACGGAGCGAGGTCGATCGGGGTCAACGCCGTGTCGAGCGACGGGCCGTGGAAGAAGGCGGCCGACAACCGCTCGTGTTCGGCGATCACACGATGTGCCGTGGCGGCGAGATAGTTCCCGGTCATCGCTTGCAGCATCTCGCCGAGATTCACGACGAGCGTGTCCGGGATGCTCGGCACGTCGATCCACTCGCCGAGTGGGTTGCGGACCTGCAGCCCGGCTGTGGGGCCGGGTGCGAGGAGCGTGACGAACCCGGTGTCGTGGTGAGCGTTCACGCCAGCACCTCCGGTCGGTGTCGGCGGGTAGTGGATCATCTTCGTGAGCGACATGGGTTGGGGGCCGAAGCGGTCCGAGAAGTGCGTCGCATCGAGCCCCAGCCCGATGGCGAGCAGCGACAGGACGCGTTCGGCGAGCGCGCCCAACGCGTCCATCCAGCGCAGCGTGACGTCGCGGTGAGCTGGAAGAATCTCGTCGGGCATCCACTGATTGGGTCCCAGCAGGCGGTTCCAGGCCGGCTTGCGGGACTCCGTCGCGAGGGGCCACTCGCTCCACACATCGATCTGCTCGCGAACGTCCACCCGGTTGTTCGTGAACTCGGACCCCACCGACTCCCACCCACGGAGCTGTGGTGATCGCCGCTTGTCGATCCGGGCCTTGTGCTCGTCGGGAAGCGCGAAGAATCGCTCCATGAATGCGAAGACGTCGTCGATCACCACTGGGTCGACGCCGTGGTTCGCCAACACGGCGAACCCGACGTCATGGCATGTGGCGACGAGGTGGTGTGGGAGTTCGTGGGGCGAACCCGCGAGGTCCACCACGGGAATCGCGTCGAAGCTCGCCGAGGTCACTGGTACTGGTCGAGGATCGCGCTCTCGGTCACGCGGGCCAGCGTGTCGCGTACCTCTTCAGCCGTGTGCTCGTCGACGCCATCGACCTTGACGAGGTCTTCGACCGACGCTCGCTGCAGCTTGGCCAGCCCGTCGAAATGGCTGGCGATCTTCGAGGCAGATTCACTCGTGAGCTTGTTGGTGCGGTTGAGGAGTCGCAATCCGCGAGGCGCCACCGACTGACCGAGTTCGTATGCCTCGCCGGCGCGATGCAGCGCGCCCGCGGCGTGACGCAGGTGGTGGATCTCGTCGTCGGTGAGCCGTGACATCTCCGCGAGGCTGTCGGCGGCGGTGTACCCCTCAGCGACGTAGTCGGCGACCACCAACTCCAACTCATCATCGATTTCGCCGTACAGCTCATCGAGTTGGAGCCGGAGCAGGCGCGCGTCGACGCCGAGCTCGACGATCATCGTCTCGATCTCGTCAGCGATGCGGTGGACCATCTCGCCGCGCTGGACCACTGAGGCGACGTCGCGCAGCGTCGCCATGTCCTCGACTTCGACAGCGGTGAGGTTTGCGATCGCGTCGTCGAGTCGGATCTTGTACCGCTCGAGCGTCTGCAGTGCCTGGTTGGCGCGTTCGAGCAGCCGCCCGATCTCTTGGAGTTGACGCTTGCCGCCGCCGGCGTAGACGTTGATGACACCCATCTCTTCGCTCGCCGACACCACGGGGACGCCGAGGCTGCGAGCGACGCGCTCAGCCGTGCGGTGACGCGTGCCGGTCTCGCTGGTCGGCACGGTCGGGTCGGGCACGAGGTGCACGTTGGCCCGGGCGATCCGACCCCCGTCGCCGGAGATGATGATCGCGCCGTCCATCTTGGCGAGCTCGGACAGGCGTTGCGGGCTGTACGGCGCGTCGACGAGGAAACCGCCGGAGCAGATCGACAACACGTCAGGGCCATCGTCGAGGACCAACAGTGCTCCAGCCTGTGCACGCACGACACGCTCGATGCCGTCACGCAGCGGTGTGCCAGGGGCGACGCGAGCGAGCGCATGGCGCATCTGCTCGTTGGCGCTCCCGTACCGGACCTGCATGGGTTGATCCTAGATCGTCACCACCCTCCCGGCTCATCCGGCCGCAGAAGGTCACTTCCTGTCCGTTGCGGGCTGCTGCGTCGGTGCTGGGCTGCTGGGTCGGGGCCCGACGATCAGTCGGGGAATCCGGGAACGCCGTCGTCGAGCGGCACACCGGCGCTGTTCAAGAACCCCGAGACCAATCGGTAGAAGCCGGCGACCACGAGCCACTCCACGAGTTCGGCATCGGACCAGCGTGTTGACAGCGTCGCCCATGTGCTGTCCGAAACGCAGTCGTCGGCGTGGAGCTCGTCGGCGAGCGCGATCAGGGCCCGATCATCATCGCTCCACGGGTGGGCACCAGGATCGCGAGTGAGCGCTGCGATCTCTTCATCGGTGAGTCCACAGTGACCACCGATCATCCTGTGCTGGCCGAATTCGTACTGTCCGCGGGCGTTGGCGCCGCCTCGAAGGATCACGAGTTCGCGCTCTCGTGGCGGCAGGAGACCCTTGTTCAGCAGGAAACCTCCGAGCAGGTTGAAGCGCTTGAGCAGCTTCGGATGCTGACCGAGTACCCCGAAGATGTTGAGCGGGGTGCCGTCGTGAGTGAGTGCGTTCTCGAGGAGCTCGGCGAGCTCGCCGGTTGGTTCAGCGATCGGTTCGATGCGAGGTGTCGATGGGCGAGCGGAAACGTCAGGCATCGCTCGACCGTAGCCAGCGTCGGTCGGTGGCTCAGGAGCGCAGCGGTACAGATCGTCAGAAGCCATCGTGCGCGGCGTCGACGCCGGCTTCACGCAGCGCATCGACGATCGTTGCGACACGCACGAGTCGCACCTTGTCGGCGACTTCGGCATCAGGCTCGGGCGACTTCGCCGAAGACTGCGAGGTCGGCGGGCAGCGGGCGGTCGTACATGGCGCTCGCAACGGCGAGACAGATACCGAGATCGAGCCCCGGTTCGGTGAGCTTGGCGCCACCGGCTGCCGATGCGTAGACGTCTTGGTCGCCCACCTTGACTCGGCCGCGCTGGCCGAGCACCGCCATCAACATCGACAGGCGCCCGCCGTCGATGCCCTGTGCACTCCGCCGCTTCGGGACGTTCTCGAGCCCGGGCGAAGTGAGGGCCTGCAGTTCGACCACGATCGGGCGGCGGCCTTCCATCGTCGGGACCACGGCCGAGCCAGCGACGCCCGTGCGCCGATCGGCGAGGAACATCGTCGAGGGATCGGGGACGGCCTGAAGTCCGAGGCCCACCATCTCGAACAGACCGAGCTCGTTCGTGGGGCCGAACCGGTGCTTGACGGCGCGCAGCAGCCGCAGCGCGTGATGGCGATCACCCTCGAACTGGAGCACCGTGTCGACGACGTGCTCGAGCACACGCGGGCCGGCGAGGTTGCCGTCTTTGGTGACATGACCCACGAGCACCACCGCGATGTTGCGCTCCTTGGCTTCGTTGACGAGGCGATGCGCACACCCGCGAACCTGGCCGACGGACCCGGGCGCAGAGGAGAGCTCGGGGTCGTTCATGGTCTGGATCGAGTCGATCACCACCAGCTCGGGTTCGGTTTCGTCGATCGCTCGGATGACGTGGGGGAGCGATGTCTCTGCGTGGAGCCACAGATCGGGTCGGATGGCATCGAGCCGCTCCGCGCGGAGGCGCACCTGAGTGGCGCTCTCCTCGGCACTCACGTACAGCGTCGTGTCGGAGCGGGCAGCGAGCAGCTGCAGGAGCAACGTGCTCTTGCCGATACCCGGTTCGCCGCCGAGCAGTGTGACCGACCCGGCGACGAGCCCGCCGCCGAGCACCATGTCCAGCTCTTCGATCCCGGTCGAGATGGGGCGAGCGGTGTCGGTGCGTACTTCGCCGATGCGTGTGGGACCCGACCGGTTGGTTGGGGCCAGCGGCGCGTCAGTCGAGACGCCGGCTCCACCGACCAGCTCCTCGACCAAGGTGTTCCAATCGCCGCACTCCGTGCAGCGCCCGGCCCACTTTGGGCTCTGTGCGCCGCATTCCGAGCAGGCGTACAGGGTCTTGATCTTCGACGACTTCGAGGCCACGACGCCCATCATGACCGAGGGGTGCCTCACAGTTGTGGTGGCAGAGGTGCGTTGGGAAGTGTCCCGCGAAGCGGCCCGATCAGGCCGGCGATCAGGCGATGCGGCGGCCCGCGGTGTCGTCCGCGCTCGGCCAATCGGCCAGCGCGTTCTCGGTGGCTCGGTAGCGGTGGAGACTGCGCATGGCCGGAATGGCGGCGATCATCACGACGAGCGAGGTGATCGTCGCCGCCGCGAATCCGCTGCGCACCGCCTCGGCCACAGCGGTTTCGGTGAACACGCTCGAATCGAGTTCGTCGCCGGAAAGGAGCGTGCGGATCGGATCGACCGAACCGAGACGGCGGTCCACCACGAACAGCAGGATCGCCCCGCCTGATGCGGCACCCAGTGTGAATCCTTGGCTCCGAGCGAACTGGTTCGCCGCGCTCGCGCGACCGATCTGTGCGGGTGGGGTCGCTGCTCGGAGGATCACGAGACTGGCGTTCGTGGTGAGGCCGATGCCGACACCGAGGATGAGTAGCCCGCCGAACGCAACGGCGAGCGCCGTGTTCGTGCCCACACCGACCACGACGACGGTCGTCCCGGCGATGCCTGCGACGAGTCCGACAGACATCACCGACGTGGCCGTCGTGCGGCGCATGAGCAAGCTCGACGTGTTCGCTCCGATCGTCCAGCCGATCGTGAAGAAGAGCACCGAGAACGCCGCCAGGCCGTTCGACACGTCGCGGCCCGCTGCGACGTAGACGGTGACGTAGACGTTGGTGGTGAACGCCGCTGTGAGCATCAGCGACGGAACGGCTGCGATGCTCCGGAACGGCTGCTCGGCGATGTGGGCCAGCGCGATCACCGGACGTTCGGTGCGCCGTGCATGGCGTGCGTACCCGACGACCGAGGCGACTGCGAGGGCCGCGAACGCGAGCGACTGCGCGCCGAGCTGATCGACGGTGGCGATCGAGGCGAGGGTGAAGACTGCGGCGAATGCAACACCGCGCACATCGACGGACAGCGGTTCGGCGCCGGGCTGGCGCTCCGGCATGGCAGTGCGACCAGCGATCAGTGCGATCGCACCGAGCGGCAGGTTGATGAAGAAGATCCAGCGCCATGACGAGACGCTCAACATGACGGCTGCGATGGCAGGCGCCGCGGCCCCGACGACGCCCCAGATCGTCGAGTTCGCGGCGAACGCCCGAGCGATGAGCGACGGCGGGAATCCCAGGTTCACCGCGGCGAGCGTCGCACCGAAGAGCACACCCGACGCCACGCCTTGCGCGAGCCGGATTGCGATCAACACATCGAGTGTCGGTGCCAGCCCCGCGAGGAATCCAGTGATGGCGAATGCGAGTGCCGACCAGAAGAAGAGGCGGCGCGACCCGATCGCGTCGACGAGTGGACCGGCGACGACCGTCGAGAGTCCGAGCGCGAACAGAAACGCGGTGATGACCCACGGGAGGCGGCCGACATCGCCCAGATCGGCAGCCAGTTCCGGGAGAGCAGCCGCGACCGAGGTCCCCTCGAACGCGACGAGAGCGATCGTGATGTAGATGGCGATCGACAGGTTCCGATGCTCTCGCGACAGCAGTCCGTGGCCACCTGCGCCCTCCGGTTTCGTCGACTCAGCCGGCACTCAGACAGCGTACGGACGGCGGGCTGATTCGATCAGCTGCGTTCGAATCGGGCCCGGAACTCGTGAGGCGGCATCGCCGTGAGCACGACGTCGGTCGCAGTGATCGCGGTGGCTGACCTCGGGAAGCCGAGCACGGCACCGAGTTCACCGAAGTACTGACCTGCGCCGAGTCGCGCCAGTCGGTCGCGGCTGCCGTCGGCCAGCTCGCGTACGATCTCAACCTCGCCTGAGTCGATCACGTACGCGTAGTCGGGTGCGTCGCCCTGGGCGAACACCTGCGAGCCCGCCGAGAACCGGACCTCGTGTGCCCCCTGCTCCGGCTCGACGCCGTCCGGGGTCATCTTCACCACCCGGTCGGCCACCGGGACGAGACGGGCATCATGTGTCGAGACCACGATGACGCGCCCCTGTGACCGCAGCTCGCGGAAGAGTCCGATCACCGCTTCTGCCTGAACGTGGTCGAGGTTCGCCGTGGGCGCGTCGGCGATCAGCAGATCGGGTTCGTTGATGAGCCCGCGCGCGACCGCAACGCGCTGCTGCTGGCCACCCGACAGTTGCGATGGCTTGTGCCGGGTGCGGTCGGCCAGGCCGACGCGAGCGAGCAGTTCGTCGGCCGTGGAGAGTGCTGCGGAGCGCGTCACCGTCTTCGACACGATCAGCGGTACGGCGACGTTCTCGCGCGCGGAGAGCGATGGGATGAGGTTGAACCCCTGGAACACGAACCCGACGTGGTGTCTGCGGTAGTCGTCGAGGTCGGTGCCGTCGGCGGCAGTCACGTCGAGATCGTTGAGGCGGATCGATCCCGCCGTCGGCGACAGCATGCCGCCGAGGCACGACAGCAGCGTCGACTTCCCGGAACCGGATGGTCCGAGCAAGACCACGAGCTCTCCCGGCTGCGCATGGAACGACAGACCGTCGAGCACGCGCACGACATATCCATCACCGGTGAACTCCTTGACCAGCCCATCGACGACGAGCCCGCTGTTCGGGGCCGCGGTCACCCGAATGCCTCGGCAGGGTCGGTGCGGTTCACTCTTCGGACGCCGACCATGGCCGACACCAACCCGACCACGACCGCGACCAGCGGCACCGTGATCAATGCCGACGAGGGAATGCTCACCGGGAGCGGGAATACCGGTTCGATCAGCTGGGCCACCGCCGCCGCAGCGACGGAGGCGACGAGCGCCACGATCACTGCCTGAAGAGCGAGCGCGCCGCTGAGAGACGCTCCAGTCGCGCCCACCGCCTTCAGCACGGCGAAGTCGCGTTCGCGCTCGAGCGCCGTGAGGTAGATCACGGCACCCATCACGATCGCGGCCACGAACCAGAGCAGCACGCGGATCAGGTCGATCGACGACACCGCTGACTCGATCGGTCCGAGGACGTCGTCGGCGACGGCATCGGCAGACAACGCGACCACGCCATCGGGCGCGTCGCTGGGAGCGGCGCTCATCACGAAACCCGACACGACGTCGGTGCTCTGGAACGTGATCTGCTGTGCATCGGAGAGATCGACGAAGGCGAGACCCTGGCCGGCCAACACCGTCGAATCCGAGGCCACGCCCACGACCGTGAACTCACGTGGGCCGATGGCGACGATGTCGCCCGGCGCTCGGTTGAAGATCTCGTCGAGGACGACCTCGCCCGGACCGGACACCGCAGACCCGGCGGAGATCGTCGGCGACCCGAGCTCGTCGGGAAGGTGGCCGACGAGCACGACCTCGGTGGCGGGGAGACCATCGGCAGAGAGCGAACCCCGACTCACCACGATCGGTCGTGCGCTGTCGCCGAGATTCGCTGCGAGGTCGGTGGGCAGCACGGAAACCGAGGTGAACGGCCCGGAAACGCCCTCGGCGACCACCCAGGTGTCGGCGCCGATCCCGGCGACGGTTCGGCCGGGCTCGGACTGCAGCTCGTTGACCAAGCCCGTCATCAAGAACAGCAAGGTGAGCACGAGCGCCACCAACACGGTCACGAGCGTGATACGGCGCGCCCGGTACTGCAGGTCACGCAGCGTCATGAAGAACACGTCAGTCGGCTCCTTCCGGGGCGCCCCAGGGGGTCCCGCCTCGCTCGTCCAACCATGCGGCGATCGGCCCCTTCGACTGCTCCGCGCCTCGTTCGGCGGCGGCGTCGACGGTCTCGAAGTCGAGCAACCCGATACCTCGGACGTCGAGGTCGAGGTAGAGGTCGACCTCGCCGGACGCGAGGTGCGTGTCACGGGTGTGAGCCGAACCGATCATCAGCGACCGCAGCAACGTCGTCGACAGCGGCGGATGGTCCTTGGCCCGCACCGTTGTCGGCGCGTCCGACGTGCCGCGCCGCACGAGACCCCGAACCTTTGTCGCCGCGGATCGGAGCGGTGCTGGTATCACTCGCTGGGACACGAGCGACCACCCGGAGACCGACAGCCCGAAGTCTGCGCGCGCTGTGGGACCGGCGGGTGGAGCCACATCGGCCGCGATGATCACGTCGATCGACGGGTCGTCGGCCGCGATGCCCACGGGCAGGTTGTCGAGGATTCCGCCGTCGGCGAGGAGGTCCCCGTCGTTGGCGACGGGCGGGAGGACCCCGGGAATCGCGATCGACGTCCGGATCGCACGAGCAACCGAGCCGGTGCGGTGGATGTACGGCTTCGCCGTCGTGAGATTCGTGCTGAGGCAGGTGAACGGGACCCAGAGGTCGTCCATTTCGGTGTCGCCGAATTGGCCGTCCAGGACTCCGACGATTCGTCGACCGCGTAACAGCGACACGACGGGAAAGGTGTAGTCGAGCAGTCTCCCCGAGCCTGCGCGCATGTCCTCGAGGAGTTCGTCTGGTGACAGCTGCCGTCCGATCATTCCGGCGACGATCGAGCCCATCGACGAACCGATCACTCGGTCGACCGGCACCCCGGCGTCGAGCAGATTGGCGTACACCCCGATGTGCGCGTTGCCCCGGGCGCCGCCGCCGCTCAGCACGAGCGCGACACCTCGACCCGCGGCCAGGCGGGCGACTCGAGCGAGATCGCGGTCGGACCCGGCGCAGACGTGATGGATCTCATCGACGCCGAACCGCTCACGCAACGCTCGTCCCTGCAGCGGCCGCTCTGTCCCGGCCGGGTGCATCACGACGAGCCACTTCGACAGATCGAGCGGCACCGCGCGTAGCAGCTGCGCGATCGGCGCCGCTTCGATGTCATCGGGCTGTGGTGAGCACAGGATCACGAGTTGGTCGGTCTGGCCGACCGCACGGGCGACCCAGTGAGGCTCCGATCGGCCATCACCTGCATCGAGGACGAGGTGGTCGACCTCCGATTCGCGCTGATGGAGCAGTTCGGCCAGCCGGACTTCGCCGTGATCGCCGGGAGCGGTGTCGGCGGTGCCGGGTCGATCGAGGAGCTGATCGACCGATGCAGCGTCGAGCAGGCTCGTCGTGCCACACGGTCCGAGCGCAGCGACGAGTTCACGGACGGTCTCGCGCCGCAGCTCGGGCTCGACGGGTGCGGTACACGCCACCGAGAACGATCGGGCGGCGACGGCATGCGCCGACTCACTCGCGTGGGTCCGCTCGAGCACCCTGCGAACGAGTCCCATCGCGAGAGCACTGTGATCGTGGCTGAGCCGGGCGAAATCGTCAGCGGAGAGCCGGGCGAGCACCGTGTCGCGCATCGCGCGCACGGTCGCCGACCGTCGACGCCCCTCGAGGAGACCGAATTCTCCCACGATCCCGCCTCGCCCGACCTCGATCGGGCGTTCGGACCTGGTGCCCTGTGGGCTGGACGGGCCGGCGGTGTCGTCGGAGAGCGGACTCCGGTCGGTGATTCCCACCCGGCCACTCACCACCAGGTATGCCGCGTCGGCCTCATCATCTCGTTGGAACAGGAGACCCCCGGCTCGGAGCCGTGTCCACGTGACCTGCTGTGCGATCGCCGCAACGACGGCGCCGTCCGGTGCGCGCAATTCACTCGACAGGAGCGCAGCGACTCGCGACCGATCCGTTCGTTCGCGGGCCGCTGCGACGACGGCGTCACCGGCTGCGGGGTATTCGTCGAAGACGCGCCGAACGGCGTCACGGTCGACGGCGACCACCTCCCCGGCCTCGGCAGCGACGAGGCTGGCAGTTCGACCTCCGCCGAGCAACGTGGACACCTCCCCGACGAGCGCCCCCGGCCCGTGTCGTGCCACCGTGACCGCACCATCGTGGCCGTCCACGAGCGCGTCGACGAGCCCGCTGACCACCACGAACGCTTCGGTGCTGTCCGCCTGTTCGCGACAGAGCTCGTCGCCCACTGCGATGCTTCGCCGGGAGCCCGCAGCGATCAGCGCTTCGATCAGGCCGTCACGCTGCGACATTCCGTCAGCCTCTGATGTTGTGGCACGGCCTTTCGACACGGGTCACACGATGGCACAGCGCTGTCAGCCGGGCAGTAACCGCGCTGGTCGGGCTCACGGAAGCGAACGTCGACGGTAGCGGCGGGCGCGTCGCGCGCGAGCGACCACGACGTAGCTGATGAACAGCCCCATCGCGACGACCCAGATGATGAAGGCGAACTGGGCGGCGGTCGCCAACGGTCGCGCCCACGCGGCGCCTTCGGACGGGGCTTGTTCGGTGCGGGCCGATGCTTCGAGGATGGTGCCGTCGGTTGGGATCGACCAACGAAGCCGCCCGTCTTCCTCGATCGCGTTGTTCTCCTCGATGACGCCCGGAAGCGTGATGATCAGTTCCGCCGCCAGCGCTGAGGATTCGTCGACGCCTTCTTGGGCGAACTGATCGCTGAACGGGACCTCGCCGACCGCGCCGATCAGCTCGTCGTCGGCGAAACTCGCGAAACCGTCGATCAGCCCGAGGTTGCCGCGGAACGTGTTCGTCGCGGTGTCGCCGTCCTCACGTCGCCCGATGGATGCATCGTTGAAGGGCGGGCCGAGGCTCCGCAGCAGGTTGGTCGCTTCGTCGTTGCCCTCGAAGTCGTGTGACAGCGTGAGTGTCAGGCCGCCGTCGGCCGTCGGCATCGGGCCGTCGATCGTCCAGCCCGCGTCGGCGAAGTCGTCGAGCACGAGGTCGTCGGCGATCGTTGGGACCTGATCGACGAGCTCTGCGTCCGCTGAAGCGGTGACGACGATCCGACCGCTGCCATCGGGCTCGACGACCACGTCGGCGCGGACGTCGAGTTGGCATCCTGCAACGAAGAGCACGACGAATGTCAGCAGCGCGAGCCGCGTCGATCGTGCCCAGGCCGCCGTCGTCACCGCCTCAGTATGTCGCGCCGAACCCGCCCATGGTCGGAGCCTCACCAGGCGACGAGACATCAATGCGTGTTGGGGCGGCTGAAACGAGTCATCGCAGCGCGGACCTCGGTGCAGTGGTCGACCGACGTCGGCGCGAGCCGCGTGAGTGCCGATTCGGCGAGCAATCGTCGAACGTCGGGGTCGTCGTTCGCGGCGAGCAACGCCTCGCGGATCTCGCTGACCGTTTCGTCGTCGGCCCCGGCATGCACGACGACCGGCTGCGTGGGCCACGGACCGAGGCGTTCGACCACCCGCAAGGCCCTGGCGTCTGGATCGTGACGCATCCGATGGGTCCGTACGACCGAGTCGATCACGGCGGCGTCGAGCTCCCCGGCGAGGAGTCGATCGATCGACCGGTGATGGCCACCGGTCATCTCGAGCGTCGCGAACGTCGACACGTCGAGCCCCCGTCGACGGATCTCGATCCGGAGCGCGTGGAATCCGCTCAGGCTCGCCGGGTCGTTGCAGCCGATGCGAGCACCCGAGAGGTCGGCGAGACACGTCACGTCGCTACCTGCGCCCACGACCACGTCGGAGAAGTAGACGGGCCGGTCGGCGGCGTCGGGATCGTCGGGCACCCATGCCACGCCCACCTCGCGCACCGATGCCGGCCGGTCGGTCGTGAGTTCGACGAACGACGTCGAGCACACCCACCCGACGTCGGCTGCTCCGGTTGCGAACGGATCGTCGAGCGGGTCGGGCCCCGATCGGCCGACTTCGAACCGGATCTCTGCGCCGATACGGGCCGCCAGTGCCTCGAACAACGCTTCGGGATAGCCGGGCGCGAGGTAGGAGATCATCCGCACTCGCTCAGGTTACGAGCGGTGCATCGGCGGCTCCGGATCGTCGCGTCCTGGTCGAAAACGCGATCGGGCCCCGATGGCGTGCTGCCATCGGGGCCCGATCGGACATCGGTTCAGTCGGTCGTCGCTTCTGGCGGCGGCAGATCACTGCCCGGTTCGGTGGCCGGGGGCTCGGTCGCAGTGAGTTCGAGTTCGACCGATGACGGCGGCACGAAGCCTTCGACCGCATCGAAGGTGAACTTCTTGCCGCCTTCTTTGTCTTCGTCGTCCTCGACGTCGACCACGATGATCTGACCGGCCGAGAAGTCCTTGTACAGGATCTTCTCGGACAGCGGATCCTCGATGAAGCGCTGGATCGCACGACGAAGCGGACGCCCGCCCAAGGTCGGGTCGTAGCCGCGGTCGGCGAGGAGATCCTTCGCCTCCTGCTTCAACTCGATGCCGAGACCCTGGCCTTCGAGCTGTTTGACCAGGCGCTCCATCTGCATGTCGACCATCTGGAGCACTTCGTGGCGAGCCAATTCGTGGAACACGATGGTCTCGTCGATGCGGTTGAGGAACTCGGGCCGGAAGTGACCCTTCAGGGACTCGTTGACCTTTTCCTTCATGCGCTCGTAGCTCATGGCGGAGTCACCCTGCGTGAAGCCGACGTTGGCCTTGCGCAGGTCCTGGGTGCCCAGGTTCGAGGTCATGATCAGCACCGTGTTGCGGAAGTCCACCGAACGGCCTTGCGAGTCGGTGAGGCGGCCCTCCTCCAGGATCTGGAGCAGCGTGTTGAACACGTCGGGGTGGGCCTTTTCGATCTCGTCGAAGAGCACCACCGAGAACGGCTTGCGGCGCACGGCCTCGGTGAGCTGGCCACCCTCTTCGTAGCCGACGTAGCCGGGAGGTGAACCGACGAGGCGGCTCACCGCGTGCGGTTCCATGTACTCGGACATGTCGAGGGTGATCATCGACTGGTCGTCACCGAACAGGAACTCGGTGAGGGTCTTCGCCAGCTCGGTCTTACCGACACCGGTGGGGCCGAGGAAGATGAACGAGCCCGACGGACGCTTCGGATCCTTCAAGCCGGCACGAGTACGACGGATCGACTGGCTGACGGCCTTGATGGCGTCTTCCTGGCCGATGATCCGCTTGTGCAGCTCGTCTTCCATGTTCAGGAGACGTTCGGTTTCTTCCTCGGTCAACTTGTAGACGGGGATGCCGGTCCACAGGGAGAGCACCTCGGCCACGGCCTCTTCATCGACCTCATCGAACAGGTCGACACCCGATTCCTTGACCTCGGATTCCTTGGTGGCCTTCTCCTCGAGGAGTTGCTTCTCCTCGTCGCGCAGGCGACCAGCCTCTTCGAACTGCTGCTCTTCGACAGCGGTCTTCTTGGCTTCCTGGACCTCGGCGAGCTTGGTCTCGATGTCGCGCAGGTCCGGCGGGGTGTCCATCCGCTTGATTCGGAGACGCGAACCAGCCTCGTCGATGAGGTCGATGGCCTTGTC
>JBGCFW010000402.1:0-13520 GCA_045107155.1 Ilumatobacter sp.
CGTCGTCCATCGCGCGGAGGAACGCGGCGACGTTGCGATCCTCGACCTCGACCACCAAGCGGCCGATCGATTCCGAGAACAGCCCCGTGGTTCGGTCGTCGTGGGCCACGGTGTCGATCGTGGCACCCATGCGCCCACCGATGCACATCTCCGCGAGGCCGACCGCGAGCCCACCCTCGCTCAGATCGTGACACGACGCGACGAGCCCGGACCGGATCGCTGCGTGGAGGCGCCGGTAGCGCTCGGCAGCGTCGGTGTCCGGGGCCGGGGCCACACCCGGATCCGCAGGCTCACCGTGAACGAGGTCGAAGTGAGAACCGGCGAATTCGGTGTCAGTCGTCCCGAGGAGCAGCAACACGTTCCCGGGTGCGAGCAGGTCGGGCGTGATACAGCGGTCGACGTCTGGAACGTGTCCGACCGCGGTGATCACGAGCGTGGGTGGCACGGCATGGCGTTCGCCGTCACCGCCGACGTATTCGTTGTTCAGTGAGTCCTTCCCGGACACGAACGGAGAGTTGAAGGTGAACGCCGCAGCGCAGCAACCATCGACCGCTGCAGCCAGATCGCCGAGCGTCGACTCGCGTCGCGGATCGCCCCACGAGAAGTTGTCGAGCAACGCGATCTTGGCGGGGTCGGCGCCGACGGCGACCACGTTGCGAACGGCTTCGTCGACCGCCGCGAAGGCCATCGCTTCGGGGTCGTGGAGGCCGTGCCATGGGTTCACGCCGATACCGATCGCAATGCCGTGCGCATCGGTCGGCTCTGCGAGCACGACGCCATCCGCAGGGCCGTCCGAGGCCGCTCCAACCAGAGGTCGCACGGCAGTGGCGCCGAGGATCTCGTGGTCGTACCGGTGAATCGTCGCTGCTTTCGACGCGATGTTCGGATGCGAGAGCAACGCGAGGAGCGTCGCCGCGGGGTCATCGGTCGAGCGGTTCGTGGGTTGATCGCGGCGAGGATCAGGCAACACCGCACGCATACGCCGCTGTGGCCGCCCGTCGTGGAGGAAGTCGGTCTCGAGGCGAGCCACGACCTCGTCGCCGTTGCGAACGACGAGGACACCGTCGCCTGTGAAGCTCCCGACGTCGGCCCAGCCGACGCCGTGCTTGTCGCACCGGTTGGCGAGCGCACTCACACCACGCGGCGGAACCGACACGACCATTCGCTCCTGTGCCTCGCTGAGCCACACCTCCCAGGGCTCGAGGCCCGGATACTTGCGCGGCACCAGTGCGAGGTCGACGTCCGCGCCGACGCCTTCGGCCATCTCGCCGATCGCTGACGACAGTCCGCCGGCACCGCAGTCGGTGATGCCGGAGTACATGTCCTCTGCGCCGACCAGGACGTCGATGAGCAATTTCTCGACGATCGGGTCACCGATCTGCACGCTCGCGCCAGCGACCTCGCCGGTCGAAGCGTCCATCGTGGCCGACGAGAACGTCGCGCCGCGGATGCCGTCACGTCCGGTGGCGCCGCCCAGCACCACGATGCGATCGCCCGCGTGAGGGCCGTCGTGCAGCGCACGCGTGGGTGCCGACCCGATGCAACCGGCGAACACGAGCGGGTTCGTGGTGTAGGCCGGGTCGTACAGGATCGCGCCTGCCACGGTCGGGAGGCCGATCTTGTTGCCGTAGTCGGCCACGCCGTCGATCACGCCGCGCTGGATGCGTCGGGGGTGGAGCGAGCCGTCGGGGAGGTCGGCCAGTGCCAGATCGCTCGGGCCGAAGCACAAGATGTCGGTGATGGCGATCGGGCGGTGGGCGATGCCGAGGATGTCTCGGATCACTCCGCCGACACCGGTGTTGGCACCGCCGAACGGTTCCACGGCGGATGGGTGGTTGTGCGTCTCGGCTTTCAGCGCGAGTGTCGTGCCCTTCGCGAACTCGACCACGCCGGCGTTGCCGACGAACGCTGACTTCACGAACGGAGCGTCGATCCCCTCCGTGCACGCTCGGAGCTGAGCCATGAGCGGAATGCGCTCGGAGGCCTCGCTGTCGCCGGGTTCCACAGCGCTGATGACGGCTCGAAACGTCTTGTGTGCGCAGTGCTCGCTCCAGGTCTGCGCGAGCGTCTCCAGTTCGACGTCGGTCGGATCTCGCTCGAGCCCTTCGAAGTGATCCCGGATGACACGCAACTCCTGGGGGTCGAGGTAGAGCGCACGCTCGACACTCACCGCCGCGAGTCCATCGTCGTCGAGGCCCCGGATCGGGATCACGACGGCGGGACCGGTGACGTCGTCGCCGGTTGGATGGGAGGGCTCGTGTGTTCCGTCGCTCCACGATTCGATGATTGGGTTCACGAGCAGGCGAGCGACGACCGTTCGCAGGGTGGCTTCCTCGATCTCGGCGTCGAACTCGACGCGCAAGCTCGTGGCGGCGTGCTCCACGTCGAGGCCGAGCATCGCCGACGCGGTGCGCACGGCCTCGGCGGCGCTGTCCGTGACCCCGGGCAGCAGCCCCACTTCGACGGCGCGGCCACCGGGAAGCTCCCACGACCCTCGCTGCAGCAGTGGGTCCACGAGAAGCCCGTGCAGCTTCTGGCGGTCGTCATCGGTCAGTTCGCCCTCGACGTGGATCACGTCGGCAACGGCGAGCTTGCTCACCCCATCCAGCCCCAGCGCCGCAGCACCGCTGATGATCTGTTGGGCCCGAGGATCGGGGTCGATCGAACGGATGGTCATGCGATGCCGTCTGGACACCGCTGGGACCCTAGGGACCCCAAGCTCGGCCGACCAGCAATCCTCGGGAAATGTCACACTCCCGTCGCGAAGAACGCACCGAGCGCTCGGGCGTCACCGAACGCAGCGGTGGCTTCTTGGCCGTCGTCCGACCCGCGACTCGGTGGCCGTAGCCTGCTCAGGGTGTCGCCTGAGTCATCTGAGTCATCTGAACCGTCCCGACTCACGCTGATCCGCCACGGCGAGTCGAACGTCACGGTCGACCGGGTGATCGGTGGCCGCATCACCTGCTCCGGTCTGAGCGAGCTGGGACGGAGACAATGCGAGGCATTCGTGGCTCGAATGGACGCCACGGGTGATCTGGCGCCCGATGTGCTGCTCGCAAGCGACTTTCCACGGGCGATCGAGACCGCCGAGATCGTGCGCCGTTCGCTCGGTCCGGCGGTCGCCGAGATGCCCATCGAAGAATGGCGAGATTTCGGCGAGCACGATCCCGGCCCCGAGATCGACGGCATGACCTTTCGTGCCTATGTGGATCGCTTCGGCATGCCCGACTGGACGGGCGACCCCGACGCGGTGATCTTTCCGGGTGGCGAGACCATGCGGGAATTCCACGGCCGAGTCGGGAACGGGTTGGCCGAGGTGCGCCGACGATTTTCAGGCCGCCACGTGGCGATCGCCTGCCATGGTGGCGTCATCGACGCAGTGATGCGTTCACTGTGCGGGCTGGGCATCACCGGCGGTCCCGAGTTCCGAGCGAAGAACACGTCGATCACCGAGTTCATCGCACCGTCGTCGCCCGAGTGGGGGTGGCGTGTCGCACGCTTCAACGATGCCGCCCACCTCGCCGGACTGCCAGAGGCCACCAACTCTCCGGTCGAGGCCTCGACACCGTCGGGCGAGATCGCAGGGTCGCAGGCCGACTGAGGTGTCGACCGGTCCGGAGCTGTGGTGAAGTGGGCGGTCGTCGGAGCGGGGTCGGCCGGATGCGTGGTCGCCCGGCGCCTGATCGACGCGGGTCAGCAGGTCACACTGATCGAGGCGGGGCCGCCGCTCCCACCCGGCGGCGTTCCATCGTCGATCGATGGCTCCGATGCACTGGCCGCCCTCGCGGAACCCGGGCGCACGCACACTGGGCTCCTGGCCCGACGATCGCGTGCGTCAGAGCCGGCCCCGTATTGGCGGGGGCGGGGTGTGGGCGGGTCGAGCGCCGTGCACGGGATGGTGGCTCGATGGGGAAGTGCCGACCAGCAGCGAGCGTGGGGTTGGCACGATGCCGACGAGCTTCGATCACGCGTGCTCGTGCCCACCGAGGAGCCGGAGGTCAGCGAACTCGGGCGTCTCGACCGGTTGCTCCTGGCCACTCGGCCCGACGCAGCGGTTCGACCACTGACACGCCGCTTCGGCCGTCGGGTCACGTCAGCTGAGGCGTATCTCTGGCCGGTGCTGGATCGCATCGAATTGGTGACCGGAGCCGTCGTGGACCGCGTTGCGCTCGACAACGACGGTGCGGCCATCGGCGTCGTCCTGGCCGACGGGTCCGAGGTCCGCGCCGACCGCGTCGTGCTCTGCGCCGGGGCGATTCACACACCTCCGATCCTTCTGCGTTCCGGCATCGTGAACGAAGTTGGTGAGCATCTCACGGACCATCCCGCTGCGGGGATCGTGCTGCAGTTGCGCGATGCCGCCGCAGCCGGCGGCCTCGTCACCGCGACAACTGCCGAACGCGACCAGGTGCAGGTCACACCACTGAATCATCTGGGTCCGGGCGCCGATGCCAACCTCGCGATGTTGTCGATCGCGCTGCTGCAGCCACACGGCTCCGCCGGTTCCGTGCGGCTCGCCACCGACGACCCGCACGATCATCCGGTCGTCGACCTCGGCCTGCTCGCCGATCAACGAGACCTTGCCGACCTCGCAGCCGCCGTGCGCGCAACGCTCGTCGAGCTCACCGAGGGGCCGCTTGTCGACGCGGTCGACGCGGCGTTCATCGACGACGCCGGCACCACGACCGCCGTCCTCGCGGATGACGAAGTCCTCGAGCGGTGGTTGCTCGATGCCGCTTCCGGCTACGTCCACGCCGCATGCTCATGTCGTGGCGCTGTCGATGAGACCGGCCACGTGCGGTCGCACGATGCGCTCGCGATCGCCGACGCTTCGATCTTCCCCGAGATCCCCGACGCGAATCTGCACCTGCCCACCACGGTCCTCGCTGAGCACTTCGTGAGCGTGTGGCTCGATTCGCTGTGACACGGTCGAGGGCCGCGGGTCCTGGCTGCCGCGAATGGCCTGACAGACTCGGGTCATGGCCACGTACCGACATGGACTCCACGAACTCGGCGACGGATGCCACGCGTATCTCCAACCGGACGGTGGGTGGGGTTGGAGCAACGCCGGCCTGATCGTCGGCGACGGGGCGTCGCTCCTCGTCGACACGCTCTTCGATCTGAAGCTCACGGCGTCGATGTTGGACGCGATGAAGCCGCTGACCGACTCTGCGCCGGTGAGTTCGCTCGTCAACACACACGCAAACGGCGATCATTGTTACGGCAACAGCGAAGTCGCGTCGACATGGCCAGAGGTCGAAATCGTGGCATCGACCGCCGCCGCCGAGGAGATGCCGAACGTGCCGCCATCGATGCTCGACGCCTTGAACCAGGCACCCGGCGAAGTCGGCGATCTCTTCAGGAGCTTCTTCGGCGAGTTCGATTTCGGAGGTATCGAACTCGAACTGCCGACCCGAACGTTCGACGAGCGCCTCGAACTCGACGTGGGTGGTCGGGCGGTCGAGCTCATCGAGGTGGGACCCGCGCACACCGATGGTGACGTTCTCGTCCACGTTCCCGATTCCTCGACGATCTACACGGGCGACATCTTGTTCATCGGGGGCCAACCCATCGTCTGGGCCGGGCCGCTCTCGAACTGGGTCGCCGCATGCGACCTGATGTTGTCGATGGATGTCGACACCGTCGTGCCCGGGCATGGGCCCCTCACCGACCGAAGCGGCATCCGCGAGGTCCGCGACTACCTGGCGTTCGTCGACACCGAGGCGTCAGGGCGACAGGCGGCTGGCCTCGATGCGTTCGATGCGGCCCGAGAAATCGCCGACATGATCGGAGCGAGCGAGCGCTTCGGCGAGCTCGGCGAGTACGGGCGCATCGCGGTCAACGTCGACACCGTCTACCGGCAGCTCGACCCGGCGCACCAGTCGCCTGACGTCGTCGAGCAGTTTCGACGAATGGCGCAGCTCGAGACGCCGTGACCGATCCCGAGCTCGCAGGCCGCACAGGACGGGTCGACCGTGTCGCGGCGGACATCGCCGTGATCGGTGATGGTCCGGCAGGCACGTCGTTGGCAGCGTCGTTGACAGAGGCGACCGAGTTCGACGTGGTCCTGATCGGGCCCGACGATGCGTGGTCCCCGACCTATTCGGCGTGGGCCGACGAGATCGAGCTGAATCCGCTCGCGCCGCCCGACGTGTGGCGCCACCGCGTTGACTCGATCGACGTTCGAGCGCGAATGACGAGAACGCTGTCGCGGCCCTATGGCGTGATCGACAACGACCGCCTTCGTGCTCATCTCCGCCGCGACGTGCGCCATCACCGTGGTGTCATCGGTTCGCACCGTGACGTCGACGCGTCACTCGTGTTCGACGCGACCGGCTGGCCGTCCAGACTCGATGCCGGCGTAGACGCTGCTCGGCCACAGGGCGGGCCGGATTGGCAGATCGCATACGGAGTCGTGCTCGAGTCGGCACCGGCGGGTCCACTCGGCCGTCCGATGCTGATGGACTTCTCCGACCCATATGGCGCAACCGGAGCATCTGATGGCCTCGGCGTCTCGACGTTTGCCTATGCCTTGCCCGTCGACTCGGGTTGGCTCGTCGAGGAGACCGTGCTCGTCGGCCCCGACATCGAACCGCGTGAGCTGCAGGAGCGCCTGGCCGCCCGACTCGGAACGTCGCCCGACGAACTCCACGAGCGGGCGGTCGAGACCGAAGAGGTTCGGATACCCATGGGCGCGCCGATGTCGTCGCCGGGTCATCCGGTGGCCTTCGGCGCCGGTGCGGGTCTGATCCACCCAGCCACCGGGTACTCGGTGGCGGCGTCGCTCTCGGCGGCGGTGCGGGTCGGCGACGCGTTGTCCGACGCGTCCCACACGTTGACCTCGGACGACCTCGAGCGTCGCGCCTTCGAGGCACTGTGGCCGGCTGGGATGCGCCGGACCCGCCGCTTCCACGAGTACGGCCTCGATGTGTTGACCGGCCTCGATGACGAGATGATCCGGACGTTCTTCGACGTGTTCTTCAGCCTCGACGAGCGCGATCAGGGCGCCTATCTCAGCGTCGACTCGTCACCGGCCGACATCGCGCGCGTGATGACCCGGATGTTCGCTCGGTCGCCATGGTCGCTGCGTCGACGCCTGGCCGGTGGTGATCCGCGCTCGCTCGTCCGTGTGCTCAGGCCGTGACCGAGACGTCGGCGTCCTGAGCGGGCTCCGTCACTGTGCGCTCGAGCGCTTCCCGATCGCGGATCCGCTGACGGACCGAGCGACGCACGGCGAGGAACCAACCGATCACGACGCACAACGCGAAGACGAACCACTGGATCGCGTACGACAGGTGCGGTCCGTTGCTGAGCTCGGGGAGCACCACGGGCTCCGGGTCGCCGACCTGCGGTGCAGGGACACCGCCGATCATCTGAACGTAGATCGGTGCCACGTCACCGGTGTATTGCTGCGCAAGGCGAGCGACGTCGATGCGTCGAACTTCGGTGAGGACACCACCGTCGTCGGCATCGGTGAGCCCACCTCGTTCGCGAACCTCCGTTGGCCGGACGTAGCCGACGATCGAGATCGAGGTGGCAGGCGGCGGTGGCACGGGAGTGGCGAGGGGGATGAAGCCCCGGTTCACGATCACCACCTCACCACCGCCCACGCTCGGATCATCGAGCGCGAGTGCGGTGAGGACGTTCTCGCCCGCTCGGCCTCCCTGTGAGACGTTGAACTCCACGACCTGGTCCTCGAGGTAGGTGCCCTCGGCGGACACGGGGAGCCACTCGGCGGTTTCCGGCGTCAACGTGCCGTCGGCGAGGCCGTCGAGAATCGTGCGGAGCGGAACCGGCGATGTCTGCGACTGCGCCCGGACCTGTGCGTTGAAGTCCTTGCGTTCGTCGAGGCGATCGAGTTGCCAGATGCCGAGATTCACCATCAGGACGACGGCCCCGACGACGACGGCGTGAAAGACGAGCCAGGCCGGACGGAGCAAGAACCGGTACATCGGAATCGACGGTATCTGCGGGGAAGCTACGGTCCGACCGATGGTGCCCGACGACCTGACCTCCGACTGGTTCTCCACGGTGTTCGATATCGACGTGCAGGTCGCGACGATGAAGCGCATCGGTGACGGGCTCGTCGGCCTCAACCTTCGCGTGGTGCTCGTCCACGACGGCGGCGCACCCGACTCCGTGGTGGTGAAGCTCCCGTCGCTCGACGAGACGAGCAAGGCAACCGGCATCGCGTTGCGGAACTACGAGCGCGAAGTGAAGTTCTACGAGCACATCGCCGACACGGTCGACATCAGGGTCCCTGTGTGCCATCACGGCCAATGGCACGAGGACACCGGTGACTTCGTCCTGGTGTTGGAAGACATGGCGCCGGCTGAACAGGGCGACCAGATCACCGGTTGTTCGGGCGAGCGGGCCAGCGACGCAGTGCGAGCGCTCGCCGACCTGCATGGGCCGCGGTGGGGAGACGAGTCACTCCATGAGCACGAGTTCCTCCAACGGCGAGATGGCGATCGTTCGGCGATCGAGTTGACCGGCATCTGGAACATGGTGTTGCCAGGCTTCCTCGCGACCTACGCCGACCGCCTCGACGAACCATCGCTCGCGCTCGTCGAGGAGTTCGGCCGGCACGTGGGCCCCTGGGTCGCCGAGCGAGAGGGCGCCTGGACGGTGACGCACGGCGACTACCGCCTCGACAACCTGCTCTTCGCCACTCCCGAGGGCGGACCCACCGTGACCGCCGTCGACTGGCAGACGCCGGGTCACGGCGTCCCGATCGCGGATCTGTCGTACTTCTGTGGCGCCGGGCTCCTCACCGACGACCGACGTCATCTGGAACGAGAACTCGTCACGACCTACGTCGATCGTCTCGCCGGCCATGGTGTGAGCGTCGAGTGGGATTGGGTGTGGGAGCAGTACGTGCGCGACGCATTCGCTGGCGTGGTGATGGCGGTCGCGGCGAGCCAGCTGGTGGGTGGCAGCGAGCGCAGCGTCGAGATGTTCGGGGCGATGGCGACGAGGCACCTCCAGCACGCGCTCGACCTCGACGCGCTCGACCTCGTCCGCTGAGGCCGACTCGCCGGCTGGCAGTGCGCTGGCATGCGTCGTAGCGTGCGGCCGCATGGAGCTGCCCGATTTCCACATCCCGCACGCCGAGAAAATCGAGTGGATGATCGAGACCAACGGTTGGGCACTCGAACCGGTAGCCGCCGATCCCAGCGTCGATCCGCCTGTGCCGGCGCATGCGTATTCGATCGGGATGCCTGATGCGGTCGACTTCCCCGACGTGGCGATCTTCGGCCTCACGCCGGTGGCGACCAACGGACTCGTGACGCTCGTCGCCGATGCGTGCCGCGGCGGTACCGAGATTCCGCTCGGAGTCGAGGTGATCGGGCTGCTGGACAACGACCTCCGCTGCCTCTTCTCGCCGATCGACCTCGATGCGCATCCTGGTCTCTTCACCACCGCTCGGTCCTGGTGGAAGGGAGAGGACGTGTCGATGGTCCAAATGATGTATCCCGACCGCAACGGCTTCATGCCCTACGAGGCCGGCTTCGACCAACGGTTGCGGCACGCTCAACCCGTGATCGGACACGTCTCCTTCTGACCTGGGCGGTGTCCGACTCGGTCGAGAACCGTGCCGTGGTCTTCGATGACCTGCTGGTACGGTCACGCGGCGCCATGACGAACGAACCGCTCCCTGTCACGGGCGCTTGGCTCCCCGGTGATCCCGTGGGCCGGCGACAGTTCTTCACCTTCGCGACCGATCGACGGTTCGCGCTCGACTCGGGCACCACGCTCACCGACGTCACCCTCGCGTACGAGACGTGGGGCACGCTGAACGCCGACGCATCGAACGCCGTGCTGGTGTGCCACGCATGGACCGGAGACAGCCATGCCGCCGGGCCCCAGGGCCGCGGTCACGATGACGAGGGTTGGTGGAACACCACCATCGGACCCGGCCTCCCGATCGACACCGACCGGTTCTTCGTGGTGTGCGTCAACGTCCTCGGCGGTTGTCAGGGGTCGACGGGCCCGGCGTCGCCGCACCCCGATGACGGAGTCCCCTACGGGTCACGCTTCCCGGTGGTGACGATCCGTGACATGGTCCGGGCACAGGTGCACCTGTCGGACCACTTCGGCGTGCAGCGGTGGATGACCGTGATCGGTGGCTCGATGGGCGGCATGCAAGCGCTCGAGTGGGCGGTCATGTATCCACGACGCGTGGGCGGACTGGTCGCGATCGCCACGTGCATGCAGGCCACGGCGCAACAGATCGCGTGGGGTGGCATCGGCCGCCAGGCCATCCGCCTCGACCCGAAGTGGCGCAATGGTGATTACTACGACGCGGAGCCCGGTGACGGGCCTGCCGAAGGTCTCGCGATCGCCCGCCAGGTCGCTCAGGTCACGTTCCGTAGCGACAACGTGTTCACCGATCGGTTCGGGCGCGACTTCTCAGGCCGTGCCGAGGCGGGCGGTGTACTCGGGATGTGGCAGCAGTACGAAGTCGAGCGCTACTTGGAGCATCACGGGACGAAGATCGTGCGTCGATTCGATGCGAACAGTTATCTCGCGATCGGGAAGGCGATGGATTTGCACGACGTCGCGAGAGGCCGCGGTTCGCTGGAGCAAGCGATGGCGCGCGTGCAGGTGCCGTCGATGGCCGTGGGTATCTGGAGCGACATGTTGTATCCCGCCTATCAGCAGCGGCAGATCCGCGACGCGATCGCCGCAAACGGCGTGGCATGCGAGTACCACGAGATCGACTCACCGCACGGGCATGATGCGTTCCTCATCAACGGCGATCAGATCGCCGAGCCGATCGCGCACTACCTCGACCGGCGCGCCGCCGCCGTCTGAGCGCGGCAGCTGGTCGAGCGAGCGGATCGTGCCCGAAGGCCTCGAAGCCGAGATCTGGAGACGGGCCGCCGAGTCGCTGTCCGATCGACGGATCGATGACGTCTGGGTCGACGAGCGCGTGGCACCGGACGGGTTCTCCGACGCGTTGCGAGGGCGCACGATCACCCAGGTGCGACGCGTCGGAAAGGTGGTCGTGTTCGAGACCGATGGCCCGACGCTGGGCGTGCACCTGGGGATGACCGGGCGAATCGAGGTCGATGGCTCCGCACCGATCGAACGCCTCGAGTACGCGTCGGGGGCTGACCGACCGGAATGGGACCGCCTGGTCCTGCGGACGCGCCCCGATGGAGCGCCCGCACTCCGGATGAACGATCCCCGCCGGTTGGGCCGGTTGAGCCTGGACGAGGACCTGTCGGGCATCGGTCCCGACGCGCTCTCCCTCGATCCGCTCGAGCTGAGTGCTGCCTTGAGCGGCAGGCGCGCTGCGATCAAGACGCTCCTGCTCGACCAGCACATCGTGGGTGGACTGGGGAACCTGTGCGCCGACGAGGTGCTCCTTCACGCCGGCATCGCGCCGACCCGTCCCGCCGATGAACTGAGCACGGCAGACCTCGATGCGATCGCCCGAGCCCGCCGGCAGCGCCTTCCCGTGATGCTGGCGGCGGGCGGCTCGACGCACGGCGTGCTCGATCCCCGCAGTCGCGCCGACCTCGGGCCGTGCCCGTTGGACGGCGGGCCCCTCGTTCGAGCGACGATCGGCGGACGCACGGCTGTCTGGTGTGCCGATCATCAGACCTGAACCGCTTGCTCGCTGCGCCGAGATGGCAGACTCGACCGGTCGTGAGGTCCGCTGCGCTGATGTCCGTGTTCGTGTCGACTGCGGCCGTCGGCGACCCCGAGTCGACTCGTCGTGTCTACGCGTCGATCATCGTGCTGGCATCTCTCGGCGTCGCGATGACGGTGCTCGCCGTGTGGCTGTTCCGACGGACCCGCCCCGAGCCGCAACTGCTCGCGCCACTCGAGGCGATGGAGAGTCGGAGATGGCGAACCAGCGAACCGGCCGAGCAGGCCAGAGTTCTCGATGCCAAGCGTCCCGAGGGAGCGACGCCGCTGCGGCGATCGACGAGCGCTCCGACCTTCGATACCGAGTTCGATGACGCGCGACCGGTCCGATCGTTCGATGATCTGGCCGACGACGCCGCGAGCGCTGTCGACGCGGCGCCCGGTTCGACGCCGGCACTCGATCCGACGCCGCTCGGCACCGCGGCGCCTGTCGCACGGAACGCCGACGACGATGCTGACAATGACAATGCCGACAACGACGATGCCGACGACGACACGCTCGAGCGCGACCGGCCACCGCTGCCCGTTGAGCTCGAAGAGCCGCCGACCCGATCGGACGCTTCGGCGACCGTCGACGCGTCGTCCGATGCCGACGATCGATCGCCGAGCCCCGCCCCGCCCAGAGCGGAGTGGCCTGCCCCCGATGGCGTCCCGGAGGCCGCCGACCAAGCGGGTCGTCTGTTCACTGTCGAAGAGAGCGCGGCGGGTGACGAGTCGAGCTGACGTCGCCTGAGACGTTCGGGGCTCGCTGCAGCCGACACGGCCTGGTCAGCTCGTCGTGTCGAGTTCGCCGTCGAGGTTGTCCGTCGTGGGCGGCGCGCTATCATCGTCGTTCCTGCGGATGTGGCTCAGTTGGTAGAGCGTCACCTTGGGAAGGTGAGGATCGCCGGGTCGATGCCGGTCATTCGCTCCAGAGAAGGCCCCGGCTCACCAGCCGGGGCCTTCGTCGTTTCCGTCGGGAGTCGATGGACCTCCGGCAACCGAGGCCGAGAGGCGTCCGAGCGTCATTGGTCGCCTACACTCAGCGGTTCCGCCCTTGCCGAACTCGATTCGGCCCCACCGGACACGACCCCGTCGTCGCGAAAGGACCCCACATGGCCGAGAACTCGGTGCTCACTCACCGCAACGTCGGGCTCTTGACCGTCGCGGCCGTCGAGGCGCCCGAGGTCGTCACCTCGGCGTGGATCGACGAGCAGCTCTCCGACACCTACGAGCGAACGGGACTCAACCCCGGGATCCTCGAGTCGCTCGCCGGCATCGAGGCGCGGCGCTGGTGGCCCGAGGACGTCACGTTCGAGCAGGCAGCGGCGCTCGCTGGGCGCAAGGCGCTCGACGAATCAGGTATCGATCCTGCCGGGGTCGGGATGTTGATCTCTACCTCGGTGTGCAAGCACCACCTGGAGCCGTCGGTGGCATGTGTCGTACACCACGAACTCGACCTGGCACCGAGCTGCTTGAACTTCGACGTAGGCAACGCCTGTCTCGGATTCATCAACGGCATGCAGATCGCAGCAGCGGCGATCGACGCAGGCACGATCGACTATGCCCTCGTCGTCGACGGCGAAGGGAGCCGGCACACGCAACAGACCACGATCGAGCGCCTCCAGCTTCCTGACACCACCGCGACCGACGTGTTCGACGAGTTCGCCTCGCTGACGCTCGGCTCGGGCGCAGCCGCAGCGGTGTTGTGCCGGATGGACAAGCACCCCGACGCACACCGCCTCGTCGGCGGAATCGCTCGCAGTGGCACGCAGCACAACCAGCTGTGCATCGGATCACTGGACCAGATGCGGACCGATTCACACGGTCTGATGATCGCAGGCCTCGACCTCGCCGACAGTGGCGGGATTCAACGCCTT
>JBGCFW010000403.1:0-20212 GCA_045107155.1 Ilumatobacter sp.
TAGGGTGCGCCCATGACTCTTCGCGACACCCTTCCCACCCTTGGCGTCTGGTACTTCACCGACGCGATGAGTGCTGGCGAGGCGGCCGACACCGCCGGGTACGTGGAGTCGCTCGGTTACTCGACGCTCTGGCTCCCCGACACGGTGGGACGCGATCCGTTCGCGCACATCGCCTGGCTCGGTTCCCAGACCTCCACGCTCAACTTCGCGACCGGCATCGCCAACATCTTCCACCGCCACCCCGGACCAATGAAGCAGGTCGCGAACACGCTCGGCGAGCAGACGGGCGGACGCTTCCTCCTGGGCCTCGGCGTGAGCCACGGGCCGCTCGTGGCTGGGCTGCGCGGACTCGACTATTCGAAGCCACTCACCCAGATGCGCGAGTACCTCGCGTCGATGGACGCGCAGCCGTTCCGGGGACGCACCCCCGACGAGGACGTTCCGGTGGTGCTCGCAGCGCTCGGGCCGAAGATGCTCGAACTCGCCGCGACCGCAACCGACGGCGCACACCCGTACTGGACCACGCCAGAGCACACGCTCCAGGCCCGCGAGATCATGGGACCGGACGCGTTGTTGTGCGTCGAGCAGAAGGTGTGCCTCACGACCGATGCGTCAAAGGCCCGTGAGGCGGCGAAGGCAGCGATCAGAATCTACGCCGACCTCCCGAACTACCGGAACAACTGGAAGCGTCTCGGCTTCACGGACGACGAGATCGAACAGCGCGCCGACCGTTTCGTCGATGCCGTGGTGGTCTGGGGCGACGAGGACACGGTCCGGGCCGGCATCCAGGCCCACTACGACGCCGGTGCGACCCACGTGTGTCTTCAGCCGCTCTCCCCCGAGGGACCGACCGTGTTCGATCGAACAGCCCTCGAAGCTCTCGCTCCCGGCTGACCGCTGTGCCGGACGCCAGCGTGTCGGAGTGGGTCTGACCCGCTCCGACACGGTGATCGCTAGTCGCCGGCTCGGGCTTGGAGTTCGGCGACGATGCTGGAGTCGGCGAGCGTCGTGGTGTCGCCGATGTTGCGGCCTTCGGCGACGTCGCGGAGGAGACGGCGCATGATCTTGCCCGACCTGGTCTTGGGCAGATCGGGCGTGACGAAGATGCGCTTCGGCTTCGCGATCGCACCGATCTCGCTCGCGACGTGGTTGCGAAGCGTTGCTTCGTCGGCCTCGGCACCGCCTCGGAGGATCACGTAGGCGAACACCGCCTGGCCGGTGGTGGCATCGTTGGCTCCGACCACCGCAGCCTCGGCCACGGCCGGATGCGACACGAGTGCTGACTCCACCTCCGTGGTGGAGATGCGATGACCCGACACGTTCATCACATCGTCGACGCGACCGAGCAGCCACAGGTAGCCGTCGTCGTCGAGCTTGGCCCCGTCGCCGGCGAAGTACCGGTCCGGGAACCGTGACCAATAGGTGTCCTGATAGCGCTCGGGGTCACCCCAGATGCCACGCAACATCCCCGGCCATGGTCGAGTGAGGGTGAGGTAACCACCACCGACCGACACCGGCTTGGCCTCGTCATCGACAAGGGCCGCTGACACTCCCGGCAACGGGAACGTGGCCGACCCCGGCTTCGTGGTCGTTGCTCCCGGCAGCGGACTGATCATGATCCCACCCGTCTCGGTCTGCCACCACGTGTCGACGATCGGGCAACGTCCGCCGCCGATGTGCTCGTGGTACCACATCCATGCCTCCGGATTGATCGGCTCGCCGACGGTGCCGAGCAAACGGAGCGACGACAAATCGTGTTTGGCCGGTTCCTCGGACCCCCACTTCATGAACGTTCGGATGGCCGTCGGCGCCGTGTAGAACAGCGTGCCGCCGTACTTCTCGACGATCTCCCAGAAGCGGTCGTTGCCCGGGTGGTTCGGCACGCCCTCGTACATCACCTGGGTGCAGCCGTTCGAGAGCGGCCCGTAGACGATGTAGCTGTGCCCCGTGATCCAGCCGACGTCGGCGGTGCACCAGAACACGTCGGTCTCGGGTTGCAGGTCGAAGACGTACTTGTGGGTGTAGGTGGCCTGGGTGATGTAGCCACCCGTCGTGTGCATGATGCCCTTGGGCTTCCCGGTGGTGCCCGAGGTGTACAGCAAGAACAGCAGGTGCTCTGCCTCCATTGGCTCGGCTGGACAGTCGGGCGACGCCGACTCCATGGCCTCGTGGTACCAGACGTCGCGGCCTTCGACCATGGTGACGTCATTGCCGCCGCGCTTGATCACGACCACGTGCTCGATCGACGGTGTGGATTCACACGCCTCATCGGCCGCGGGCTTGAGCGGGAACACTTCGCCACGGCGATAGCCCCCATCGGCGGTGATGAGGACCTTCGCCTCGGCGTCGTTGATGCGGTCGGACAGCGACTGCGCGGAGAAGCCACCGAACACGACCGAGTGCGCTGCTCCGATCCGAGCACACGCAAGCATGGCCACGGCAGCCTCAGGGATCATTGGCAGGTAGATGTTGATGCGGTCGCCCTTCTCGACGCCGAGCCCCCGCAGGACGTTCGAGAAGCGGCACACCTCGTCGAGCAGGTCGGCGTACGTGATCGCGCGAGTATCGCCGGGTTCGCCCTCCCAGTGGATCGCCACCTTGTCGCCCTTGCCGGCTTCGACGTGGCGGTCGAGGCAGTTGTACGCGACGTTGAGCGTTCCTCCCTCGAACCACTTGGCATACGGGAGCTGCCAGTCGAGGATCGTGTCCCACTCGGTGTCCCAGTGGATCAACTCTGCTGCCTGGCGCGCCCAGAACGCCTCGTCGTCCTCGTTCGCCTCGTCGTAGAGCTGAGTACCTGCCACGAGCGTGTTCGCCTTGAAGTCTTCGGAGGGCGGGAACGTCCGGTTCTCGCTGGCGAAGGCTTCGATCGCGTCGCTGTGCTGTTCGTCACTCATGGTGACGATGGTAGATCAGCGCCGGCGGCACTCGACCAGCCGGCCATCGTCAGGCGGCCGGCTGTCGAGTGGGTGGACGGCGACGGGGTCAGACCGGCTGGCCGGTACTCACGGCCACGACCTGGTCGGTCGGCGGCACATCGAGCACCTCGGTCACGACGTTGCCGTCGCAGTCGAGAGTTCGGATGTCGACTTCGGCGACCGGGGCCTCGATCGTGAAGATCGAATCGACCGCGAACGTGTCCGGATTGCCATCGTCATCGAACAGCAGGTACGTGGAGTAGTAGTTCGTGAGCGTCGGCGAGAAACCGACTTCGCAGAGTTCAACGCCGGTGTCGTTCCGGAACGCGATCTCGGCCTGTTCCCGACCGACCGTGAAGCTCGCAGCGTCGTCGGTCACCGTGCCGAGCCCGGCGAGGTACACCTGGTAGGAACCAATCCGGAACAGCTCACCCTGCTGCTCGATGCAGGCGCCGACGGTGCCGTCGACCGAGTCGACGACCTGTCGTGCGATTTCGACCTGATTGAACTCCCACACGACGGCGGCCTGCACCTCGTTGCCCACGAACCAGCCTGAGCACAGCGTCGCCGACGAGTCGGGGCTCGCGATGCGGCCGAAGAAGTCACGGCCGGCGATGTCGAGCACGGCGGCGGCTTGCTCCTCTGGGGTGAGGACGGCCTCGAACGACTCGATCTGTCCGGACAGCGCCTCGAAGCCCTCGGCATCGAGTTCTGGGACGGCGGCTTCACCCGTCGAGAGGTTGATCGCTCCGTCGATCGGGTCGAAGAGCGCCTCCTCACTCGGCGCGTCAGACTCGTCGCATCCGAGTGTGCGGACTGCGTGACGCACGTCGGCGACGTCGATCGTCAGCGTGCCGCCGGGGACGATTGGCGGGTTGGCCTCGAAGAGCTCGAAGGTCGATGCGGTCGATTCGACCAGATCGACTCGGCACACGTCTGCGCCGGTGTCGTTGACGAACTGCTGCAGGCGTTCGGGGAACCCCAACGTGATGTTTGCGGGAACGGCCTCGAAGTCAGCGTTCACGAGATTGACCTCGTAGGTACCGGCTCCGAGCGGGACCGAGTCGATGAAGCAGCCGCCGGCCGAGCCGGCTTCGTACCGCTGGGCGGGGATGCGGGCCAGCTCGGTGGAGTCGAGGCTCCACACGATCTCGGCATCGACAGCGCCGCTGACCGGTAGTCCGGCACAGATCGCGAACACGTCGTCGGTGGTCGACACGAAGGTCTCGGGTGAGGCGTTGATCGACTCGACGATGATCTCCTCTCCGCCCGGCTCGACGGTCGCGAGCACCGGGCGAAGGAACACGAACTCGCCGTCGAAGTCGATCGTGTCGGTCACCGGCGGCGCGGTCGTGGACGGTGCGGCCGTCGTGGTCGTCTCGGGCGCCGCGGTCGTGGTGGGTGCCGGCTCCGGCTCCGGCTCGGGCGCTTCGACGGCAGTGGTGGCCGGTGCGAGCGTGGAGTCGACCGTCGCCACCTCGTCGTCACCACCCCGGGTCAGCAGAAGGGCGAGTCCGCCGGCGATGGCGAGCACGACGATGACGAGCCCGCCGATCAAGATGCCGTTCTTGTTGCCGGAGTCGCCAGGCGATGAGGTGGCAAAGGGGTCGGGCGGCGGACCCGCGGGCGAGAACGGCGGCTGCCCACTGGGCGGCCCGGCTGGCATGACGGGCGCAAAGGCCGGAGGCGGGGGCGCATCGCTGCCCGAAGCGATCGGCACCGTGGCGCCGGGATCGATCGGTGGTGGCGGCGATGGCGGGCCCGTTGGCGGAGTGCTCGCTTGCGGGGTGAGCGGGATCGTGGCAGGCGGCCCCGGCTCGGCGCGTGGCGCAGGCGGTGGGCGTTCGGCACTGGGCGGCGTCTGGTCGGCCGGGTCGGGCTCGCCGGTGTAGTGCTCTTTCGCGGGGACTTCCGGAAACGACGGTGGCCGGACCGGCTCGTCTCCTCCGGGCGCGTTCGGATCGCTCATGGGACAAACCCTAGGCAGCGACCGTCACCCGGCCATTCACATTCGTTCGCGACGCTGTCGGAGGGGCGAGACCTCGCCGAGTTTCAGGCGCGCCACTCGGCGACCAGGAAGCCACCGAGCCCGGCTGGGTCCGTCAGGGCCTCAGCCTCGCTGATACGACTGCGCATCCGCATGGCTTCCAGGCCGGGCCGGGCAGCTTGCTCGCTCCATATGCGGCGTCCTTCGTCGACGAGTTCGTCGATCCCGAGCAGCTGGAGGAACTGTGACTGCGTCCGCACCGAGTCGGGTTCGGGGAGCTGGTCGAATGGAACGTCGATCGTGATGTCCTGACTCCCGGGCGCATCGAGGTAGTGCCCTCCTGGCTCGTTTCCCCGGTACGTGCGTAGCCAGTCGCGCCACGGTCTCATGGCGAGTTCGGCGGTACGCGCCACGCCGTAGTCGATCGCCAGGACCGATCCCGAGCGGACGCGGGCTCGGGCGGTGTCGAGCCAGGCAGCAGCCCGGTCGACGATCGGGGCTCGAGCGCCGATGGCGGCGCCCGGAGGCAAGAAGGGTGGCGCCGGATCGATCGGCGCTGACAGACGCTCGGTCGCTCGACCGTCGCGATCGACGTCGACGAACGCCTCCCGCCAGCCTTGGTCGTACACGGCGAGGCGAAACGGCAGGTTGTCGAGGAGCTCGTTCGCGATGATCACGCCATCGAAGGGGCGATCTGGAAGCGCGGCCGTCGACGCGGCGGCGTCCGGGTGTCGTGCTCGCTGGACGGCGGAGACCTCGACAGCGACGTAGCGCATCGCGTCAGCACAGGCTGGGGATGCCGCCAACACGGAGCGAGCAAGCGTGCCGGGACCCGCACCGGCGTCGACGACGACGAACTGCCCGGGCTCGCCGATGCGTCTCCATTCTCGGTCGAGGTGGCGAGCGATGAGGGTGCCGAACAGGGGACCCACCTCGGGAGAGGTGAGGAAGTCACCGCGACGACCCGCTGAACCACCGGAGGTGTAGAAGCCCGACGCCCCGTAGAGCGCATCGTCCATGAACTGTTCGAAAGGCACAGGACCGGTCATCGACGTCCATCCTGCGGCAGAGAAACCGGTCCCGCAACGCGAGCAACAACTGCGGTGGCTCGTGTCGAAAACGGGAGGAACCCCCGAGCCGAAGCTCGGGGGTTCCTCTCGTTCAATCCGACTCGATCCGAAGACCGGTCAGGTGTTCTAGGTGATCAGGCTGCGACGAGGTTCGCCGTCAGGATCGCCTGGTTGTCCAGGCCGTTGGCCGCGTCGTGCACGTCACCGATTGCGTAGCGAACCTGAGCGAATGCGCTCGGGAGTTCACCCTCGTAGTCGGTGTAGGTCTGCACGAAGACGTTGGTGCCATCGGCCGGGATCGGGTCTGGCGTCACCGTGGCGTCGGCCGCGTCCAGGGACACCGTTGCGTCACCCGGGTTCTGGTTGGCGAAGACGTCGGTTGCAGCGAGCGTGTTGCCCGCACCGTCATCAACGTTGTTGGTGAAGGTGATCGTCACCGTGATGTCCACGGTTCCGAGCACTTCCACGTCAACGGTGGTGTCGGCAACGACAGCGTCCGGCACTGCGTCGAAGTCCTCAGCACCGGTCGAGGCGTCAGCAACGAAGAGGGCGCCGGCATCGCTGGCGTTCCAGTTCGTGACGAACGCACCGCGGGTGAGGCTGGCGAAGTTGTCGGTGTATTCGATGGTCTGAAGCACTGCGTCGACTTCGGCACCCTGGTTGGCAGGATCGGCGTCAGCGACGAAGGTGATGCCCCACGGGTTCGCACCCGTGCCATCAGCCGCGGAGCCCACAACGGCCGTCAGCGTCGGTGCGCCGTCGACACGTTCCGGACCAGCGGTGGTCACGGTGCCCTCACCAACGAGGATCGTGCGCTGCGTCAGGTCGGCAGTGGCGATCGTCGCGCTCTCGAGGACCGGAGTCTCACACGTCGCGGCGCCAACGGCGCCGGTGACGACGTCGTCGGAGATGACCGAGGTGCCACCGATGGCGAAGATGTCTTCGATCGTGGTGCAGTTGTCGACGTGGTAGGTCGCGGTCGCGGCCGGGATCGACGAGTCGTTCACGAGCAGGATCGCGTCTTCGTTGAAGACAGCGAGCGGGCCAGCAGCGAGCGCATCGGCGAAGCCCATGCCGTTCACCGCAGTGACGCCTTCGTTGAAGCCAGCCGAGACGACCTCGAGCTCGTCAGCGATCGCGACTGCGGTCTCGGAGCGGTTGTCGCCGGCGAGGCGGGTCACCGTGATGCCGAGGGCACCGGTGAGCTCGGTCTCGACCGAAGCGGGAACGACTGCTTCGCCACCGACGATGTACACGTCGGTCACGGAGTTGTCGACGAGGTACTCGCGGACGTCGGTGCGCAGGGCATCGCCGTCGTTGAGCAGCAACGGGGCGTCAGCGACCGAGGCGAGCGGGCCAGCGGCCAGCGCGTCAGGGAAGTTCATGCCCGTGGTGATCGTTGCTGCGGTGCCACCGGCCACTTCGGCGACGGCGATCGCCGTCTCGTAGCGGTTGGCGCCCTCGATACGGCTCGTGGCGGCGTACTCGGCGAGGTCTTCGAAGACGGCCGACGAGACAACGGTCTCGCCACCGACCACGACGATTGCGGAGATGCCATCGGTGCCGGTGCCGTCACCGTTTTCGTCATCGAGCGCAGCGAGCGCATCGATGGTCGCCTGGGGGAGGCCGCCTGCCTCGGTGAGCAGGATGACCTCGACCGGGCCGACGCCGTTGACGAGGCTGGTTGCGGACAGGCCATCAGGGAAGTCGAGACCGTTGACGATGACGACAGCGTTGCCGTTGGCAGTGTCGGCGTCGAGTTCGCCCGCGACGGCTGCAGCCGTCGCGTAGCGATCATCGCCCGAAAGGCGCTCGGCGGTGGGCGCGTCGGCGCCGGGACCGGCGACGGCTGTGCCCGTGAGAGCGAGGGTCGAACCGGCGACCGCTGCAGCTGCAGCGATTGCGAAGCGCTTCGTACCTCGCGAAGTGCGAGTAATCAAGGGTGTTCCTCCTAGGTAGTTCGGCGCCGGCGCCTCCCGGATGGAGACGCAGGTCCGTTCAAAGTGACGGACCCGATGGCCCGCACGCTGCAATGTACCGGAGGGACCCTAACACCGTTGGCTGGAACAATTGCAACAATTGCCACCGCGAGCGCCGTCGACCGCACAGAGCGTCCACACACGCACTGCCGACCACACAGGATGCACACACAGGCACCACGAGCGCCAATCCGAGCTCGATCGCGAACGTCGAGACGGTCGTTCAGTTCACCGATCAGCCACCGAGTGCACCGGTGAGGTCCTGCAGTTCGCCGAAGCGGGCGACCAGCTGCGGGTACACACCCACGGCGAAGGTACCGATGACCGTGATAGCGAGCGCTGCGAGGATCGGCTGGGGCGCATCGATCGGAGCCGTGTCGCCGTCAGGTGCGTCATCGACCCACACGACACGCAGGACCTTGAAGTAGTAGGCCGCCGAGATGACCGTGTTGGCTGCTGCGATACCCGCGAGCACGTAGGCCGACGTCGACCCGGCGTCGATGACCGACTTGAAGGCATTGAACTTGGCGAACCAGCCCCCGAGCGGCGGAATTCCGGCCAGCGATGCCATGAACACCGTCATCGCGACTGCCATGCCAGGGGCGTAGCTGAAGAGTCCGCCGAACGAGGAGATCTCACCGGAGCGGGTCTTGCGGCTCACCGCGATCACCACGGCGAATGCACCCAGGTTCATGAAGGCGTACACCAGGAGGTACACGACCACCGCGTTGAGCGCAGATCCAGAGGCATCGGCGTCGTTTGCAAACGCGAGCGGCATCAGGATGAAGCCACCCTGGCTCACCGATGAGTAGGCGAGCATCCGCACGATGTTGGTCTGGCGGAGCGCCAGCACGTTGCCCACCGTCATCGTGAGCGCCGCCATGACCCAGATCATCGGGCCGTACACGTCGCCTGCGTTCGGGAAGGCGATGAAGATCAGCGACACCAGCGCGACGAAACCGGCAGCCTTCGACGCCACCGAGAAGAACGCGGTGACCGGAGCGGGCCCTCCCCCGTAGGCGTCCGGCGCCCAGATCTGGAACGAAACCCCCGACACCAGGAACGCGAAGCCGACGATGACGAACGCGACGCCGACCACCTGGAGGCCCATCAGGTCACCTTCGACGAGCGCCGAACCGATATCGGTGAGCTTCGTGGTCCCGGTGGTGCCGTAGATGTACGACATGCCGAACAGCATGATCGCCGAGGCGAACACGCCGAGCAGGTAGTACTTCGCGCCGGCTTCGTTCGAGGCCGATGAGCGCTTGCGCCAGGCCGCCATCATGTAGGCCGGGATCGACAGCAGCTCGAGCGACACGAAGATGCTCACGAGGTCACGCGACGACGTCATCATCACCATGCCGAGGACCGAACAGAGCATGAGGACGTAGAACTCGCCCTGGTAATACCCGCCCTCTTCGAGCTCGTTCTGACTCATCAGGATCACGACGTATCCCACCAACAAGAAGAACGCCTTCAACACGAGGGCGTACTCGTCGATGACGTATCGCCCGTCGAACATCTCTCTCGGGACGCCGTCGAGTTCGAGGCCGAGCGTGACGACCGGGATGAAGGCAGCGAGCAACACGAAGCCCGACATCGTCGCGATGGTCCACTTCTTCGATTCCTCGATGTTGAGGTCGACGAGCAGGACGATGTTGATCCCGATCACGAGGATCAGTTCCGGCGCGATCGCATGCCAATCGATGGCCGGCGAGGTCCAGGTGTCGGACTGCGCGAGGAGCGACGTGAAGGCGGCGAGCATCAGCCGATGCCTGCGTTGATCGTGCGCACCAGTTCAGTGACCGCCGGGTCCATGACCTTGAACATCAGTTGCGGATACACGCCGAAGACCACGATCGCGATCAAGAACGGCGTCCACGAGGCCAGCTCGAGTGGCGTGACGTCCTGGATCTCCTCGTGCTCGTCGGCGTTGGCGGCGGAGCTGAGCGAGTGAGCCACCGCGCCGCCGTCTCCGGAGGTGTTGCCCTTCTCGACGGCGGAATGTCCTGCGAACTCGTCGGTCGGTTCACCGAACGCAGTGCGCTGGTACAGCCAGAGGAGGTAGGCGGCGGCGAGCACGGTGCCGATCGCGGCCACCACCATCAGGGTGCGGAACAGCTCTTCGCTCAGCGCCTCGTTCGGGTTGTAGGCCGAGAGGATCGCCGGGAACTCGCCCCAGAAACCGGCGAGACCGGGTAGACCCAGCGACGCCATGGCAGCGAAGCCGAGAATCCAGCCCATCTTCGGCATCTGGATGAGCATTCCGCTCAGGCGCTTGATCTCGAGGGTGTGGTAGCGGTGCTTCACGGAACCGGCGACGAAGAACAGCATCCCGGTGATGAGACCGTGGGCGACCATGCCGAACAGGGCAGCGTTGATGCCGAACTCGGTGAGCGTCGAGATGCCGAGAATCACGTAACCCATGTGGGCGACCGAGGAGAAAGCGATGAGACGCTTCATGTCGGTCTGAGCCAGGCAGCCAAGTGCGCCGTAGATGATGCCGATGACTGCGAGGACGCCGATGACCGGCGCCCAGGCAACAGCCCCTTCGGGCAGCATCGGGAGCGCGATACGGACGAAGCCATAGGTGCCGAGCTTCAGGAGGATTGCGGCCAAGATGACCGAGCCCTGCGTCGGCGCCTGCGTGTGGGCATCGGGCAGCCACGTGTGGAACGGGAACATCGGCACCTTCACGGCAAAGCCGAGGAACATGCCGGCGAAGATCCAGATCTGCACGTCGCGGTCGACGCTCGCTCCGGCTTCGACGAGCTGCGCGAATCCGAAGCTCTCAGCACCGGTCTGGAAGAACAGCGCGAGGAAGGCAACGAGCATGAACGCCGAGCCGAACATCGTGTAGAGGAAGAACTTGAGCGAGGCGTACTTGCGCTGCTCGCCGCCCCACACGCCGATCATGAAGTACATCGGCAGCAGCACGACCTCGAAGAAGACGAAGAAGAGGATGAGGTCCTGGGCGATGAACGAACCCGCCATGCCGGTCTGGAGGATCAACATCAACGCGTAGAAGGCCTTTGCGTTGCCGGCCTCGGGCATGTTGTCCCAGCTGTAGACCATCACGAGGAACGTGACGCACATCGACAGGAAGTACAGCGGGAGGCTGATGCCGTCGAGCCCGATCGTGTAGCCCGACGAGATCACCTCGATCCACTCGGCGTCGACGAAGAACTGCAGCTTCTCGGCCTGGTCGTAGTCGAAGAGGAACAGCGTGAGGATGCCGACCGCGAGCGTGACACCGGCGGTGACGATGCCGATCATCTTCGCGGTGTCTTCGTCGTCCTTGGAGACGCCGAACATGATGATCAGCGCTCCGACCAGCGGCAGGAAGGTGCCGACGCTCAGGATCCAGGTGTTGTCGGAAAGGGTGTCCATGATCTCAGTGCTCTTGTTTCAGTCGAGGTGCCCGGGGTTCAGCCGAGGTTGACGATGACGAGGGCGATCGCGCCCAGGGCGGCGGCGCCGAAGATGAGGGCGCCGTACTGGTTGACCTTGCCGGACTGCATTCCCTGCAGTCCCTTGCCGGTGCCGGTGGCCGCCGAGCCGGAACCGTTGACGGCTCCGTCGACGACCTTCTGGTCGATGTTGTTGTAGATCCAGTCGCCGGTTCGCTTGCCGGACTCGCCCACGGCGTTCACGGTGCCGTCGAGCACGTTCTGGTTGATCCAGTACGCCGCTTTCGAGATGGGGTACGCCACGGCTCGAACGATGACTCGCTCGTAGAGGATGTCGAGGTAGTACTTGTTCTTGAGGAACAGGTAGCCGCCACGGGCGAGGGCGTTGCGCTCGGTGAGCCCGACGAGACGCTTGTCCTTGCGCCCGTAGTAGGCGACGCAAAAGGCGCCGGCGACCGCGTATCCGACCAGGACGATGCCGATGGCGAGCGCGATCTTCCCCCAAGTCGGGACCGCGTGGGCGACCGCCGGGAAGAAGCAGACGGTGCCTTCCTGTGGAGTCTCGAAGCCACAGCCGGTCTTCTTCTCGCCGGCCTCGGCTTCGGCGCCGACCAGTCCGTCGCTGACTGCGAGCGACTGGCCGAACGATGCCGGAGCAAGCGCTTCGGCCTCATCGTCGTCGTGATCATCTCCGTGGCTCTCGCCGCCGACGGCACCGAGGTCGACCTGCACGGCGCGAGGCTCCACGTAGGTCTTGATGCGTTCGATGCTCTCGCTGGCGATACCCACCGGCTCGACCAGCGGCGTGGGGTTGGCGAAACCGGACGTGATGGCCAAGAACGCAAGGATGATGATCGGGACCGTGATCAGCTTGCCCGACTCGTGCGGGCCGTGGTCGCCGTGATGATCATCGTGTCCGTGATCGCCGTGATGGTCATCGTGTCCGTCACTGCCGTGATGATCATCGACGTTGGCCGCCGAGCTCAGCGACTTCGCCGGGGCGCCCGACATGACCAGCTCGCGGTCGATGTCGTCGGCCCGCAGGATCGTCTCGTGGAACTCTGTGGCGTAGCCGTGATCGTCATCGTGGTGAATGCCTGCCGCAGCCCCGCGCGCCTCGCCGAAGAACGTGAGGTAGGTCGCACGGGTCATGTACATCGCCGTGAGCAGTGCACCGAACAGGCCGACCCACATGAGGAACGTGTAGCCGTTGTTGCCCACGTTGTCGACGATCTCGTCTTTGGACCAGAAGCCGGCGAACGGGACCATGCCCGTCAACGCGAGCGACGAGATGATCCATGCCGCGAAGGTGACCGGCATGTGCTTGCGCAGTCCGCCCATGTCCTTCTTCATGTCGAAGGAGTGGTGTGATCCCGAGTGGCTGATCGAGCCGGCGCAGAGGAACAGGCAGCACTTGAAGAACGCGTGCGTGAACACGTGGAACACGGCCGGCAACCATGCGCCGGTGCCGAGGCCGAGCATCATGTAGCCGAGCTGCGACACCGTCGAGTAGGCCAACACCTTCTTGATGTCGTCTTGGACGAACGCGAGGAGGGCCGCGACGACGATCGTGATCGCACCGATGACGGCGATGAAACTGAGCCCGCCGTTGGCGATGTTGAACGCCTCCCAGAACACCGGGTAGATCCGGCTGACGAGAAACACGCCGGCGACCACCATGGTCGAGGAGTGCAGCAGCGACGACACGGGGGTGGGTCCGGCCATCGCATCGGGCAGCCACGTGTGCAACGGGAACTGACCCGACTTGCCGATGCAGGCAATGAACAGCGCCGAGGCGCCCACGATGATCGCGGCGCCGCTCGCCGACGAGTCACCCGACAACGCCCAGGCCTGGATGGCGGTGATGTCGAACCCGCTCTGGTCGGGCAGGTTGACGGCGATCCAGTCGGCGGACGCGAAGTAGATGACCGCGGTACCGACGAGGAGCCCGATGTCGCCGACGCGGACCGTGAAGAACGCCTTGAGCGCCGAGTGGCTGTTGTATTCGTCTTCCCACCAGTGTCCGATCAGCATGAACGAGCACAGGCCCATGATCTCCCAGCCCAAGATGAGCTGGACCATGTTCCCGGACATGACCATCACGAGCATGCCCGATGAGAACAAGGTCAGCGCCGCGAAGAACTGCGTGTACCGGCGGTCGCCACGGACGTAGTCGAGGCTGAAGATCTGGACCAGCAGCGAGATGAACGCGACCAGCCAGAGCAGGAGTACGGACAGACCGTCAGCGAACGATCCGATACCGAACTCGAGGCCACTGTTCTGCCACCACACCCATTCGGTCACGACGGGCTCGATGTACGGCTTCACCTCGCCGCCCTCGGCGGCTCGTGGAACGGAGCGACCGAAGGTCTCGATCAGGCCGAGCGCCCCCTCCTCGCCAGCCTTCTTGCCGGAATCGACGCGAGCCATCCACTGCCAGGCAGCACCCGAGGCGATGATCAACGATGCGGCCATCGACGCCAGGCCGAACTCCGAGCCGCCGTTGGGCATCTTCTTGCCGAAGAAGAGGATCAGCGCGTAGCCGATCGCCGGAATGAGCGCGATCAACCAGAGGTTGTCCAGGAAGAATCCCGAGCTCAGCTCGAGCGCTCCTTGGATCTCGCTACTTGCTTCTGCTGCCAGCACCGCGTCAGCCCTTCAGTTCCGAGAGTTCGTCGAGCGAAATCGACCTGCGGTTGCGGTAGATCAGCAACACCATCGCCAAGCCCACGCCGACTTCGGCGGCGGCGATGCCGATGACGAAGAGCGCGAACACCTGGCCGTCGATGTCGTTGTTCATCAGGCCGAACGCAATGAGGTTCAAGTTGACCGAGTTGAGGATCAGCTCGATCGACGTCAGCACCACCACGGCGCTCCGGCGTGCGATGACGCCGAACACGCCGATGCAGAACAGCACGGCGGCGAGCAGGAGAAAGTTGGCGGCAAGCATCAGCGATCAGTCTTTCCGCGCCAGGACGATGGCGCCGATGGCGGCGGCGAGCAGCACGAACGTCATCCCGAAGAACGGCGCGAGGTACTGGAACAGGACACGATCGGCAATCTCGGTGGTCGACTCGTTGTTGACCCCGGTGAGTGGTGCATCGGCGATGACGCCGTCCTCCACACCGTCGAGCACGACGAACGCGAGCAGGCCGAACAGCACGATGGCCACCGGGATACCGAGCTGCCATCCCTGGTTGTTCAACCCGGTCTCGGAGCCGATCTGGGCCCGAGTGAGCATGATGCCGAACAGGAACAGCACCATCACGGCGCCGATGTAAACCATTACCTGCGACACCGCGACGAACTCGGCGGCGGCGAGGATGTACTGCGCTGCGACACCGGCGAGCACGAGGACCAGCCACAGGGCAGCGTGCACGACGTTCTTGGTGGTGACGACGCTGAAGGCCGCGAAGATCATGACGGTGGCGATGATCCCGAAGCCGACGTTCTGCGCGACGTTGACGGCGTTGTCGGCCGACACCTGGTCGCCCAGCTGAGCGAGGAACGCGGCGATCACAGTTCCGCTCCGAACCTCGTGCGTGACGAGCGATGCGCTGCGTTGGTGCTCACTTGCCGGCTCCGGCTTCGAGTTCGGGGGCTTCGGGGACGGTCTCCATCCACTCGCCGAGCTTCGACTTGTCGTGCAACAGGTCGGCGATCTTCGGCTCGGAGTACTCGTACTCCGGACTCCAGAACAGTGCGTCGAACGGGCAGACCTCGACGCAGATGCCGCAGTACATGCACAAGGCGTAGTCGATGTCGAAGCGGTCGAGGTGGTTGACCTGACGCGGCTTTCCACCGGCGCGACGCGGTGGTGCGAGCTGCTTGTGGCCCTCGATGTAGATGCACCAGTCGGGGCAGCTACGCGAGCACAGCATGCACGCCGTGCAGTTGTCCTCGTGGAGCGCGATGACGCCGCGCGCACGAACCGGAGGGGTCTCCTTCTCGTGCGGATACTGCGTCGTGTCGGCGCCGTCACGGACGGTGCGGCCGAGGGTCTTCAGCGTGACGCCGAGACCCTTCACCATTCCAGGAACCTTGGGCATCAGAACGCCACCTTCAGGATCGCCGTGACCGCGATGTTCGCGAGCGACAGCGGAATGAGGAACTTCCAGGCAAAGGTCTGGAGCTGATCCTCACGGAAACGGGGGGAGCTGAAACGCACCCACATGATCAAGAACACGAGAGCGAACATCTTGGTTGCCAAGATGACCGGGCCCACGATGTTCATCCCCCAGTCGACGTCGTCGGGGTTGTTCCAACCGAACCAGTCGAACGGCACGCCCCAGCCGCCGAGGAAGAGCACGGCGGCGATGAAGCTGAAGACGCCGGCTGTGGCGAATTCGGCGATGAAGAACATCAGGAAGCGGAAGCCGGAGTACTCGGTCATGTAGCCCGACACGAGCTCGGACTCGGCGATCGGCATGTCGAACGGCGGCTGGGTGAGCTCAGCCTGCACCGCGATCATGAAGATGATGAATCCGACGCCCTGAGTCAGGATGAACGGGTTGCCGAGGAAGCCGATCCCGAAGATCTCGCCGGTGTTCTGCACCTCGACGATCCGGTTGAGGTTCATCGAGCCGGCCTGGATGACCACACCGAGCGTGGCGAGCACCATCGGCAGCTCGTAGGCGATCAACTGACCGGCGGCGCGAAGACCACCCAGCAGTGAGTACTTGTTCGCGCTGGCCCAACCCGCCATCAGAATGCCGAGGACGCTGACCGAACCGACGGCGAGGAAGTAGAAGACCCCGGCGTCGAGATCGGTGAAGTACGCGTCGGGCCCGAACGGCACCACAGCGATCAGCAAGAAGGTGGAGAGCAACACCACGATCGGCGCCATCTTGAAGATGGGCTTGTCGGCGGTGTCCGGAGCGATGTCTTCCTTCTGCATCCACTTGCCGACCTCGGCGAGCAGCTGCATGGAACCGTACGGACCGGCCTCCATCGGGCCGAGACGGCTCTGCATGAACGACATCATCTTGAACAGGAACAGGTAGACGATGCCGCCCGCAGGGAGCAGCACCGCGACCAACCCGCCCAGGACGCGGAAGATCGACTGACCCCAATACGGGATCTCGACGGCGAGCAGTGAGGTCATCGGTCGATGTCACCCAAGATGAAGTAGAGCGAAGCGAGGATCGTGATGATGTCGGGAACGTAGACGCCCTTGAGCACCCACGGGGTGATGCTGATGTTGTTGAAGCTCGCCGAGCGGATCTTGACCCGGAACGGCCCGAGGTCGCCCTTCGACACGACGTAGTAGCCCATCTCACCGAGCGGGTTCTCCGTCGAGACGTATGACTCGCCCTCGGGCACCTTGATGATGCGCGGCACCTTGGTCATGACCGGCCCGGCCGGGATCTGCTCGATGAGCTGGTTGACGATCTTGCAGGACTCGCGTGTCTCCTGGAGGCGGATCCAGCAGCGAGCCCAAGAGTCGCCATCGGGGTGTGTCCACACCCGCCAGTCGGCGAGGTCATAGCGCAGTGCGATGTCTTGATCACGGCGCAGGTCCCAGTCGACGCCCGAGGCTCGCAGGTTCGCGCCGGACAGCCCGTACTCCTGAGCGATCGGCGCCGGGATGACACCGATGCCGCGCATTCGGCTCTGGAAGATCTCGTTGCCGAACAGGAGATCTTCGATCTCGTCACAGAAGCCGATCAGCTTCTTCATGACCTGCTTGGTCTCGTCGATCCAACCCTTCGGCAGATCATCTTTGAGGCCGCCGATGCGGTCGAAGTTCGGGTGGAAGCGTCCACCGGTTGCGCCTTCGATGAGGTTGAGGACGTACTCCCGGTCGCGGAAGGCCAGGAACACCGGGGTGATCGCGCCCATCTGAACGCCGAGATCACCGAGGAACAGCGAGACGTTCGCGATGCGAGACAGCTCGAACAAGATCGTGCGGATGACCTGCGCACGTGGCGGCGCCTCGATCTCCATCAGGTTCTCGGCCGCGAGGATGAACGGCACCTCGTTCGCGAAGCTGCCGAGCCAGTCGATCCGGTTGATCAGCGTGGTGACCTGCGGGAACGTACGGACCTCGGTGAGCTTCTCGTATCCGCGGTGCATGTACCCGGCAGACGGCTCGGCCCACACCACCTGCTCGCCGTCCAGGCGGGCGATGATGCGCAGTGTGCCGTGCGTGGCGGGGTGCTGGGGCCCGATGTTGAGGGTCATGCCCTCGGTCTCGAGCTCGACGTTCAGGCGTGCGTCAGCGGCCTGGCTCGCGATGTAGCTGAGCTGCTGGCGATCACTCATCATCGTCATGACGCGTCACCTTTCTCCTCGTCGTCTTCGGCGGGCATCGGTTCGACGTCGACGATGCCGGGCCACGGCTTGACCATGCGCGCGAGCAGCGGGAAGTCCTTGCGCAGCGGATAGCCCTCGAAGTCGCCGGGCAAGTACATGTTGCGAAGATCTGGGTGGCCGTTGAAGCCGATCCCGAACATCTCGTGGCACTCGCGCTCGTGCCAGTTGGCGCCTGCGAACGAGCCGGTCCAGGAGTCGACCACCAGATCGTCGTCGGGGACGTCGGCCTTGATGGTGATCCCCACATGACGGTCGATGTCGGTCAGCCGGGCGAAGACCTGCATGCGCGTCTCGCCGCCGCAGATGCCCTGAACGATCGTCATGTCGATCGGTTCCTTCTCGACCGTCGGATCCTCTTCGCTCTTCCCGTAGGGCGACGGCATCCAGTCGAGGCCGGAGAGGAAGGAGAAATAGTTGAAGCCAGCCGCTTTGAGTGCAGCCGCAGTATCGGCCCAGGCATCGGTGGCGACGCGTACGAACAGATCGGTGTTCGGCACGATGTGGAACTCGAGCAGCGAGTCGCCGATCCGATTGCGGAGATCGTCGACGATGCCTTCACGCAGGCCATCTCCCGGGAGTGCTTGGGGGGCATCCTCGGTGGTGGCGGTGTCGTCACTCAATGGGGCCACCACCCACGACGATCGGCTCGGGCCGGTCACGTTCGGGGATCGGTTGCGGATCGGTCGAGATGTCGTGCGTGGTCTGACCCGTCGGCTCACCGGCGCTGACCGCGGCGCGCGACGCCTGGATCGTGGTGAATTCATCACCCTTCCACTTCGCCTGCATGTCTTCGTTCTTGATCCGCTGCTGGAGCAACACGACACCTTCGAGCAGTGCTTCGGGACGCGGCGGGCAGCCGGGCACGTAGACGTCGATCGGGATGATCTGGTCGACGCCCTTCGTGACGCTGTAGCTGTCCCAGTACGGGCCGCCACAGTTGGCGCACGAACCCATCGAGATCGCGTACTTCGGCTCGGGCATCTGCTCCCAGAGCCGCTTCACCGCGGGCGCCATCTTGTCGGTGACCGTGCCGGACACGCACACAAAGTCGGCCTGGCGCGGACTGGCTGGCAGCGGGATGACCCCCAAGCGCATCACGTCGTAGCGCGGCGAGCCGAAGGCTGCGCCCATCTCGATAGCGCAGCACGCGAGGCCCCACTGGTACACCCAGAGGCTGTACGAGCGGCTCATGTTGAACAGCTTGGTGAGGGGCGCCGGCATGCGCCCCTTGTCGATCAGACCCATCGGAGGAGCCCTCGCTTCCATGCGTAAAAGAGGCCATCGAGCAGCAGCACGATGAAGATGAGCATCACGACCAGCCCGAAGGTGCCGTAGCGCTCGATGTTGGCCGCCCAGGGGAACAAGAACACGGCCTCGACATCGAAGATGACGAAGAGCAGGGCGAACACGTAATACCTGATCTGGCTTTGCGACCAGCCGAGCCCGACCGGGTCGACACCCGACTCGTAGGCGATGTACTTCTCGGCCGACGGGAACGTGGGCCGCACCGCAGCTGCGAGTCCGAGGAGGAGGCCGCCGATGGCGAGGGCTGCGGCCCCGAACCAAACGACATTCAGATAGTCGCGAAGGAAATCCGACATACGGGCCCCGAAGATACCAGGGCTCGTGAAATCCTTCCCAAACTGGGTTCACACGGTTTTTCGCCGCATGTCACGTTGCGTTTCGACGAACACAGGTGTCGGGAGACGACGATTGACGAGGCGAGCTCGGATCGAGCCTGCCGGGCGTATCAGAACAGCTCGGCCAGCTCGGCACGGCCCGACACGGCGAACTTGCGATAGACCGCGGCGAGATGGTTGTCGACGGTCCGAGCGGACACGACCAGCTGCGCGGCGACCTCCTTGCTCGTTCGCCCGTCGGCGACCAGCGCGGCGATCTCGAGTTGACGATCTGTGGGCATGCCGACGCGCTCAGCGATTGCCGCGACGCGATCGGCCGTGCGTGGTGGAAGCGCGCAATGACGATCGAGCACGACGATGCGTCGCCGCAGCGGGACGAGCTCGTCGTCGGCATCGAGATCGACGCGTGACGCCATGTGGTCGAGCGCCGTCACCGCAGCGTCGAGCGCGAGCCCGTGGGCGCCGAGGCCATCGAGCACCTTCGCTGCGGCATCGATCCGTGCGATGTCGCCCTCGAGACTTCCGAGTGCATGGTCCACGAACGCCGCCGGCAAGGGACCGTCGGTCGAGCCGGCAACCTCCTCGACGAAGCGACAGCTCCTGGGTGCGACACCATGTCGAACCGCCTCCATCGCAATCCACGGCGCCCACAGCCGATACCCGGCTCGCAGCGCGGATCGCGCCCGAGCGAGACCCAGCTCATCGAGATCGGGGTCGCCATCGGCCAGCGCCCGCACGTCGGCACGCCCGCGACCCAACGGTGACTCGTCCGAGCGAGCAGGCGCCGGCTGGCCGGACTCGAGCAGGGTCGCCCGCCACTCGCCGCGCACGAAGCCTCCTACACCGACGTCGTCCACGTGCTCGGCGGCGTGAACAGCTTCGCCTGAGCGACG
>JBGCFW010000404.1:0-2910 GCA_045107155.1 Ilumatobacter sp.
CGTTCCGTGCTCGACGCGCTTCAGAAGCTCGAGGTCGGTGATGAGCTCACCGAGAAGGTTGTGACGACGCGCTATACCGCCGAGCTACCAAACGTGAGTTCCACACAAAGGGCCAAGCTCCGTCGGACTCTCTCCGCATTCGATCGGGTGGAAGACTCGACGTAGGGCCCCCTCCCCGACCGCACCGCGCGCTGCCAGGGCAGCGACAGGGGCTCCGGTAGATCCCCAGGGTCGGCGCTCGAGCGAGGTGCTCAGAGGTTCGGCGGAAGCAGTCGGATGACGTTCTGGAAGAAGAAGTAGAGCGCTCCGAGGAACGGGATGATCCCGACTGCGAGGCCAACCCAGTCGCGGCGGAAGCGGCGGCTCACGAAGTAGGCGGCGAGCGAGATCGTTCCCAGGATCAGGCCCCAGAGGCCGACCTGTGGGTTCGCACCGGGGTCGCTGAACCAGCCGTCGGAGAACGCATCGGCGATTCCGGCGTTGACCTCCTCGGAACCGAGGAGATCCGTGTCGCCCCCGGCTGCGTCGGCTGCGTCGCCCGCTCCACTCTCGCCGGTCGGATCCGACGGGTCGGACACAACGATCTCGTCGGGATCCTCCACCTCTGACTCCGACGGATCGGACACGACGACCGCGTCGAGCGGCTCGTCGACAACATCTTCGCCAGGCAATTCCGATGCCGGCGCGGGCTCGTCAGGGCGGCCGTAGTTCAGGACGGCTTCGCCGACGTCGTTCGATGCGTCGGGGTCGAGCACCGCAGAGACGATGATGCGTTCGCGTGCGGTGAAGACCGGATGGCACGAGACGAGCGTGAGGCTTGCGACGGTGGGGTCGGAGGTGGCCACGACCTGGTAGTCGGACGGGGCGACGATCTGCGTCTCGGTGACTCGGTAGGTGAACGCACCGTTCAGCGTGGTGACACGGATGACATCTCCAGGGGCGAGGCGATCGACGTTGCGGAACGGCTCGCCGTAGGTGGTGCGGTGGCCGGCGATCGCCGAGTTGCCGAGCTGGCCGGGGAGTGGCGTGTCCGGGAAGTGGCCGGGCCCCTTCTTCAGGTCGTTCTTGTCGACGCCCGCGACGACGATGTGTTCCTCGCCGAGCGCCGGGATCTCGATGCGGGCGAGTGCGTCGCCGTCTTCGAGGTCGGGGATGACCTGTTCGCCGACGGGCACGGCGGCGGGCGCGGAAGCGACGTCGGCCGCGGGTTCCGAAGCATCGGGCTCGGCGGTGTCGGCGGGCTGCTCGCCGCCGGTGTCGCCAGGTGACGCGTCGTCGAAGAGGCCGTCGTCGAGCCCTGTGTCGCCGCCTTGCTCGATGTCTGGAGCCGGTGCGACGTCGACCCCGGTGTTCTCCTCGGTCGAGTCGACAACGGGCTCGACCACGTCGAACTGCGCGAGCTGTGCTTCGAAATCGTCTTCGAGTCGATTCTGGGCAGCGGCCGTCTCGAGGCCCGTGCCATAGAGCTGGTAGCCGACGAACGCGAACATCAACAGGCCGACGGTGATCAGGATCTTGCCGAGCGAGCCGGTGTACCAGCGCCAATCTCTGGGCGGCGGCGTTCGATCCCATTTCGAGATCCGCCCACGACGTTCGGCCCGGGTCGGGCGACGAGGCCGAGCGGGCTCCTCGACCGGTGACAGGTCGAGGTCGTCGGAGTCGGCGTCGAGCGACTCGACGCGCGCCTCCGGGTCGACCTCGGTGTCAGACATCTGACCGACGGTAGTGGCGCCGACGCGCTGCGCATGCTCGGTCTCGTCAAGGTTTCGTGTTGCTTTGGTCGACGCCGCTTCGACCGATCGGGCGGGCGGACGCAATAGCGTGACCGACGTGGACCGGGAGGGCGAGCAGGAGCAATCGCGGGCTGTCGTCGAGCTCGAGGATGTTGTCGCCACGCTCGGTCGCTTCCCAGCACTCTCAGGAGCGACACTCGCCGTCGCCGAGGGCGAGATCGTGCTGCTTCGTGGACCAAACGGCGCGGGCAAGACCACGCTGCTCCGACTTTGTGCTGGTCTCGTGCCCGTCGTACGCGGAAGTGCTCGCGTCCTCGGCCATGATCTCGCCACGCAGCGCGAGCTGGTCCGACCGCACGTTGGGCTGCTCGGACACAAGAACGGCCTCTACGCGGATCTGTCCGTCGAGGACAACGTTCGTTTCTGGGGTGCGACCGTGGGCGCGTCCGACCGCGAAGTCTCCGCAGCCATGGAGCGGATGGGCGTGGCCGGCCGTCTCGCCGGTGTCGCGGTGCTCAAGCTCTCGGCCGGGCAGAAGCGCCGAGCGGCGCTTGCGGGGCTCGTGGCTCGGCGAGCACGTCTGTGGTTGCTCGACGAACCGCACGCCGGGCTCGACCAGCGCGGCCGTGACGAACTCGACGACACCTTGCGACAGGCGGCGGCGGTCGGCGCCACGATCGTCGTCGCGAGCCACGAACTCGATCGGGCCGAGAACCTGGCATCGCGAACCGTTGATGTGATCGCGGGCCAGGTGGTGCACGCCGCACCCGACGAGGCGGCTTCGTGAGCGGCTGGCGGGTCGCGCTGCTCATCGCTCGCAAAGACCTGCGGATCGAGCGCAACAGCCGCATCCTCACCAACCAGGTGCTCCCCTTCGCCGGGGTCACGATGCTGATCTTCGGGTTCGCGCTCGACGCGAACTCCAACGTGCTCGAACTCGTGGCGCCAGGCCTGGTGTGGCTGGCGACGATGTTCAGTCTGCTCCTCCTCGTCCAGCGGACGTTCTCGCTCGAAGCTGATGACGGTGCGCTCGATGCGATGCGAGTGGCGGGGGTGAACCCCCGTGCGATCTTCGCGGGCAAGGCCTTGGGATTGGCGATCCAGTTGCTGGTGTTGGAGGTGCTGCTGCTGTTCGCCGCCGTCGTGCTCTACTCCGAGACCATCCGGCTCAGCGGCA
>JBGCFW010000405.1:0-2554 GCA_045107155.1 Ilumatobacter sp.
CAGTGGGTTCGCCGCGCTCGTGATCACGAACGGCTATGACCGCGTGGTCATGCTGATCATGTTGATCATCGGTGCGGTCGCAGGGGCCATCGGGTCCGGCATCGCAGCCTCCAAGTTCCTCGACGTCTAGCCCAGCGGCGCCGACCTCCCGCCCCGCCGCACGGTGTTGGCGGTCGGCTGCGGTGGTGGCGGGGCGAGAGACCTACGGTCGGACGGATGGAATACACCCAGATCCGATTCGGCGTCGCCGATCACATCGCCACGATCACCCTGGACCGCCCGGATCGCCTGAATGCGTTCACCGGGCGGATGATGTACGAACTGATCGACGCATTCGATCGAACCGACGGCGACGACGATGTGCGGGCCGTGATCATCACCGGGGAGGGCCGCGGCTTCTGTGCTGGCGCCGACCTCGAAGCAGGTGGTGACACGTTCAAAGACGGCGGGAGCGACGTCGGAACGAAGGCCGGAGTCCCGCGCGACGGTGGCGGCATGTTGACGCTGCGGATCTACGACTCGCTCAAGCCGGTGATCGGTGCGATCAACGGGGCGTCGGTCGGCGTCGGCGTCACGATGACCCTCCCGATGGACATTCGCATTGCGAGCGAGCACGCCAAATTCGGTTTCGTGTTCGCTCGACGCGGCATCGTGCCCGAGGCGTGCTCGTCGTGGTTCCTGCCGCGTCTGGTCGGCATCAGCCAAGCCGCGGAGTGGTGTTACTCCGGCCGGGTGTTCGGCGCCGAAGAGGCCCATGCCGGTGGCCTGGTTCGCAGTGTGCACGCGGCCGAAGAGCTGTTGCCAGCGGCCCGTGAGATCGCTGCCGAGATCGCCGAGAACGCGGCGCCCGTGTCGGTCGCACTCACCCGGCAACTGCTGTGGCGGATGCAGGGTGCCTCCCATCCGATGGAGGCGCATCGGGCCGACTCGCGGGGTATCGCGATGCGGGGTCCGAGCGCCGACACGCGCGAGGGGATCGGCAGCTTTCTGGAGAAGCGAGCGCCGGTGTACACCGACGCGGTGAGCGACGGTCTGCCGAACTTGTTCCCGAACTGGGAGTCGCCCGAGTTCGAGTGACCAGCGAGAGGGCCTCGTCACGGTGGGCGACGCCAGGGTAGAGCGGGCACGACGCCGGTCCGGTCGGGTCGTCCGCCGAAACGGTGGTTGTGGCGGCAATATTTCGGGTTCGTCCGTCGGCGTTCAGGGAAGGTTCAGGTCCGTCGTGGAAAATCTCCTCAAGGTTCTTGACGAATCGACCGAAGAACGAGACAACACACCACGACGAACCACCCCTCGAGACGAGAAACCGACATGACGACTTTGCTGATGGAAGAACTGCTCACCGGCGATGTGATCGAAGTGAAGACGGTCGCCGCCCACGGAGACGACGCGATGACCTGTCTGGTCCTGCTGGCGACCGACGGTTTCGTCGTGCTCGACCCGTGTGACGGGTCGACGCCGTTCGTCCTCCAGTCCGACGAGCTCGTGGAGTATCGCAAGTTCGACCCGATCGACGCCTGAGCGTCGTGACTGCGGCGCCTGGCGCCGAACCGATCCCCCCCCCCAGAAAGACCTGCCGGCTTCCCCGACGGCAGTAACGTTGACGCCGTGTCTGACACGGCGTCTTCGTTGTTTTCAAGGGTCGCCGACGAGCGCGGAGACGGCACCGCGTTCTTCGAACGCTTGGTCGACCACTTCTACGACGGCGTCGCCGGCGACTCGGTCCTCCTGCCGTTGTATCCGGAGCAGGACGACCTGAGCGGCGCTCGGCATCGTCTGACGATGTTCCTCGTCCAGTACTGGGGTGGCCCACACACGTACATGGAGGAGCGCGGTCATCCCCGCTTGCGAATGCGGCACTTCCCGTTCCACGTCGGCCCGCTCGAACGCGACCGCTGGCTGGTCCACATGGCGGCAGCGGTCGAGGCCACGTGCGTCGACGGTGTTCCCGACGGTGTCGCGGATGAACTGATGGCGTACTTCGTTCCCGCTGCCGAGCACTTGCGCAACGACACCGGCCTCCCGATCTCGCCGTCGGACCCTCAGAAGATGTCCACGACGATCCGGCGAAACCCATCCGACGATCAGGCACCCGGCGCCGTGACGCCCGGTGAACCCTCGACATGAGCGTGATCGAGGTTCGCGACCTCCAGAAGCACTACGGCGACATCCGTGCGGTCGATGGTGTGAGCTTCCACGTCGAGCCCGGCGAGGTGTATGCGCTCCTCGGCCACAACGGCGCCGGCAAGTCGACGACGGTCGAGATCCTCGAGGGCCACCGCGACGCGACCTCCGGCTCGGTCTCGGTGCTCGGCTTCGACCCGGCGAAGGCAGAACGAGAGTTCCGCGACCGCATCGGTGTCGTGCTTCAGTCGTCGGGCGTCGAGAACGAGTTCACCGTCCGCGAAGCGATCGACCTCTATTCGAGCGCCTATCGACGTCGGCGAAGTCTCGAGGAGGTCATCGGCCTCCTCGGTCTCGATGAGAAGGTCGACGAGCGGATCGGCTCGTTGTCCGGCGGCCAGCGCCGGCGCGTCGACCTCGCATTGGGCAT
>JBGCFW010000406.1:0-1750 GCA_045107155.1 Ilumatobacter sp.
CGAGCCTCCATCGCTGCGTTTGTGTGTGCTTTTCGGCCCGGCAGCCGGGCCGAAAAGCACACACAAACGTGTCAGCGAGCGCCGGCGCAGATCTCGTGGGCATGGATGCGGGCCGTGCGGAACGAGAACGGTTCGTAAACACGTTGGGGGAGTCGCCGACTCTGAGCACACTTCTCGCGGTGGACCCCCATCCCCGCGTCGCCGCAGCTCTCCTTCCGCTCGCTCTCGTCGCCGCTGCCTGCGGCTCCGACGACAGCGCCGCAGGTGACACCGAGTCGATCACGATTGGCGCGATCCCGGACCAAGATCCCGAGCTCATTGCTCGAAACAACGACCTGTTGGCCGACTATCTCTCCGAGGAGATCGGTATCGACGTCGAGTTTCAGCCTGTCACCGAATACTCGGCGGCTGTCACGGGCTTCCGCGTCGGTGACCTCGATCTCGTCTGGTTCGGCGCCCTCACCGGGGTGCAGGCACGACTTCAGGTCGACGGTGCGCAAGCGGTCGCGCAGCGAGACATCGATGCTGAGTTCACCTCGGTGTTCATCGCGGGCACCGACACCGGGATCGACCCGGTCGACTCGGTCGACGGACTCAGCGTGCTCGAGGGGCGAAGCCTGACCTTCGGATCGGAGTCGTCGACGTCTGGTCGACTGATGCCGCAGGCATTCCTCGAAGAGGCAGGTGTCACCCTCGAGGACCTCGACGGTGAAGCAGGCTTCTCGGGCGCGCACGACGCGACCATCGAACTCGTCGAGTCGGGAACGTTCGAGGCCGGAGCGCTCAGCTCCCAGGTCTGGAACTCCGCTGTGGAAGACGGGACGGTCGATCTCGACCTCGTGCAGTTGGTCTTCGAGACACCGACCTACACGAACTACCACTGGGTCGCCCGCCCCGAACTCGGTGACGACTTGAACCAGCGGATCCTCGATGCATTGGCGGCGCTGGACGCCTCAGACCCCGAGGAAGCAGAGATCCTCGACTTCTTCGGCGCCGACACGTTCATCAGCACGGAGAACAGCAACTACGACGGCATCGAGTCGGTCGGGCGCTCCAGCGGTCTGATCGGGGAGTGAGCTCCGAGGGCGGCGCCGTCCCGTCGCTCCGCCTGCGTGACGTCACCGTGCGGTACGGGTCGGCGGATGCGCCGGCACTCGACAGCGTGTCGCTCGCCGTGGCGGCCGGCGAACGAGTGGCGCTCGTCGGCCCATCTGGAGCGGGGAAGACGACCATCCTGTCGCTCGCCAACGGAACGGTCGAGCCGTCATCAGGCACCGTCGAAGTGCTCGGTCACGATGCCGCGACCTTGCGTGGCCGACGCGGGCGTGCGGTGCGTGCTCGGATCGGAACGGTGCCCCAGGACCACGGACTCGTCGGTCCACTGCGCGTCGCACAGAACGTCACGGCGGGTCGACTCGGGCAGTTCTCGCCGTTCGAAGTCGTGCGCGCGCTCGTGCGTCCGAGCGATGTCGAAGGAGTCGCAACGGTGCTCGATCGGGTGGGAATTCCCGAGAAGTTGTGGGAGCGCGCCGACCGGCTGTCGGGTGGGCAACAACAGCGCGTCGCGATCGCTCGAGCCTTGTATCAGGAGCCGCGTCTGCTGCTCGCCGACGAACCGGTGAGCGCACTCGATCCGGCCCGCTCGGATTCGGTCCTCGCCGTACTCGCTGGGGCCATCGATGAAGAATCCGACCGAGCGCTCGTCGCGAGTCTTCACGACGCGCCGCTCGCGCTGCGCCACTGCACTCGA
>JBGCFW010000408.1:0-3259 GCA_045107155.1 Ilumatobacter sp.
TGCGCGAGTTCATCGAGCGACAGCGCATGTTCTTTGTGGCGACGGCGCCGCTCGCCAGCGACGGCCACGTCAATCTCTCACCGAAGGGCTACGACTCGTTTCGGCTGATCGATCAGCAGCGGGTCGCCTATCTCGACCTCACCGGCAGCGGCGCGGAGACGATCGCTCACCTGCGCGAGAACGCACGCATCACCTTCATGTTCTGCGCATTCGAAGGCACGCCGAACATCGTGAGGTTGTACGGGAAAGGACGAGTCGTCCGCCTCGGTGACGACGACTGGCCGGACCTGAGCGAGCTGTTCGCCGGCACCGACACGACGCAAGGCGCGGTGCGCTCCATGATCGTCGCGCAGATCGACCGCACCTCGATGTCGTGCGGCTACGCGGTTCCGTTCATGGACTTCCGCGACGATCGGCGCCGTCTGCTCGAGTGGGCCGACGGGAAGAGCGAGGACGACCTCGAGGCGTACTGGTCCGAGAAGAACGCGCACTCGATCGACGGCCTGCCGGCCCTGGGCTGAACGTCGCCTCGACGCCGAGCGCGAGTCCCGACTATTGCGGACCAGGCGGCGCGGCCCGCTTCTTCGGCCTGGTGATCTCCACGATCACCTGGAGCCCCGCGAGAATCAGAACCAGCGGCCCGATGAAGATCGCAGCGATCCCGAACGCCGTCTCGAGGCTGCCGAAGATCGCAACGAAGCCAGCAAGCACCGCCAACACCGCAACCGAGGTCATGAGCGAACGCCGGACGCGGAGCAAGCCGTCGTGTTGAACGCCGACGCGCTGGTTCAGGTCGATCTCGTTCGGGCCCCACATGGGGTTGACGATGCGCTGCGGGGGGAGACCAGATGGATTCCTGCCAGATGCCACGGCGCCAGACTCTCAGCTCGTCGACCAGACCGCAACGCCGAACCGCGACCGACGGTCTCAGCCGGCGCCACGGTTCTGTGAGACGCACAGGAGCTCGTCCCGGCCGATCGATAGCGTCGCCGCGATGAGTGACCAGCTGTTCGACCCGACCGACCAGGCGTTTCTCGACGATCCGTATCCGGTTCTGGACGAGTTGCGAGAGGCGACGCCGATCGCGTGGAACGAGGCCACACAACAGTGGTTCGTCACCCGCTTCTCCGACGTCGCCGACGTGCTCCGCGACCGCCGGCTGGGCCACGCGTCACGGGATCCCGAGGCGGCGACGGGTACCGGATGGCCGTCGTTCGACGACCACGAGCGCTACTCGTTACTCAGCCTCGACCCGCCCGATCACACGCGGCTGCGGCGACTGCTCACCAAGGTGTTCACGCCGAGCGCCGTGCAGGCATTGCGTCCCGACGTCGAGCAGCTGTCGAACGAGTTGTTCGACAGCTGCGCCGAGCAGGACCAGTTCGACGTCATCGCGGATTACGCCCAGCCGTTCTCGGTCGCTGTGATCTGCGCAATGCTCGGCGTACCGAGATCCGACACGGGCTTGCTCCTCGATTGGTCGCACCGCATCGTGAAGATGTACGAACTCGATACCCCCGACGACGTTGCGAGCAGCGCCGACCAAGCGGCCGCCGACTACATCGCTTACACCCGCGAGCTGATCGCACAGAAACGTTCGTCACCCGACGGACTCCTCATCTCGCAACTCGTCGCGGTCGAAGAAGACGGTGACGTTCTGACCGAAGACGAGATCGTCTCGACCGCAATGGTCGTGATGGAGGCGGGTCACGAGGCCACCGTGAACGCGCTCGGCAACGGCACCAGATCCCTCATGCATCATCGCGAGCAGTGGCAGCGTCTGGTCGCCAACGACGTCGACGCCAAGACCGCGATCGAGGAACTCCTCCGGTACGACTCTCCGCTCCAGCTGTTCGAGAGGACCGTGCAGCAAGCCGACGTCGAGATCGCGGGTCAACCGGTCGCGGTTGGTGATCGGGTCGCCGTGCTCTTCGGCTCGGCCCAGCGAGACCCCCGACGCTTCGAACACCCCGGCAGCTTCGATGTAGGACGCGGCGACACCGGCCACATCGGCTTCGGTGGTGGTGTCCACTTCTGTATCGGCGCTCCACTCGCGCGCCAGGAACTCGAGGTGTCGCTCGGTGCGATGGTCGAACGGTTCCCGAACCTCGAGCTCGTCGAAGAGCCCGTACGGTTGCCGGCTTTCGTGATCCGAGGACTCCGCTCGGTCTCCGTCGCGACCTGAGGCGACGACATCACCGGCAGCGCATCAGTCCCACCAGCACACCCACTCGGTGGCCCCGGCGATCTCTTCCGCGTAGATCTCGAGCGGCACGCCGAACTCGTCGATCGACGGACACCATGCGAAGTGCTCCGCAGCGAGCGCCATCAACACGTCCGGATCCTCGGGCGGCCTCGTCACCGACAGGTACATCGAGGCAAACCCCAGCCGAGTCACGTAAGCGCCGAAGCGGTCCTCCCACGACCTCAGGACGGCCGACACCTCGCCGGGCGTCTGATCGGCGTTGGCCGAGCCCGACCAGCCGATGACTGCGACCACGTCGGCAGGCCTTTGGACCGGGATCAGCCCGAGCGAGGCGGCTTCGAGCCCGAACTCGGTCGGGGACAACTCGGCGACGGCCGTCAGCTCGGACGGTTCGGCGAGCACCTCGATCGGTTCGCCACGTGACCAGGTCGACAGAATGTCGACGACCGCGACGTCCGACACCGATTCGGGTGGTCCGAACTCTCCGCTTCGCCATGGAACATCGAGGTCGAGCGACCAGGGCTCCAGGTGTACCGGCCAGAGTCCTGTGGACGCGAACATCTCGGCGAGGGCTGACCACTGGTTCGGATCTTCGTTCGGAGCGTCCGAGATCCAGAGCGAGGTCGTGTCGTCGAGATCGTTCGTGACCGAGCCGGTCGGCACGCTGGCGCCCCCGACGTCGCCGTCGGTCGCATCTGCGACGTCACCGGGTGCTGCCGCGAAGAAGGCCGAGCCGGTCGGCCCGATGCCAGCATCGTCGGCGGGCTGCTCCATCGTCGGCGGGCTGACGACGTCGGCGGGATCGTCGCCGTCCACCGGTTCACGGTCGACCGGCTCCGACGACTCGTCGGCGGGTTCGAACAGCTGCGTGTCGTCGGCGGACTCGGCCGGAATCTGATCCGATCGCGTGGCCGACAGGTCGCCGTCGCCTGAGCATGCGCTCACAACGGCGATCGCTACGACGACAGCCATTGCCCGGGCGTGCTCGGACGGTGCCGAAGGCATCGACGCGACCTCGGTCAGTTCAGGACGCCACGCCGAGGCGGTGCGCAG
>JBGCFW010000409.1:0-3253 GCA_045107155.1 Ilumatobacter sp.
AGCACGACCGACGAGAGTACGAACGGGATCGCGTACTTCTTTTCCTTCGCCTCGAGTGCCGGCACCACGAACCGCCAGATCTGCCAGAGGATGACGGGCAGAGCGAGGACGATGCCGCCGTACATCCCGATTCGGATACGCGCGGCGAACCCTTCGGTCGGTGAGAAGGCATTCAGGCGTTGATCGGGTGGCGGGCAGAACGCCTCGTCCTTGGCGTCGCAGAGATCGTTGTACGGAGCCGCGAGAAACGTGAGCACCTGCTCGTAGAAGGCAATGATCAAGATCGCGCCCAGGACGACGGCGAGGCCGCCGCGGATGATGCGGACGCGGAGCTCGGCCAGATGCTCCGTGAGCGACATCGTGTCGGCGGGACGCTCCTCGGTGGCGGTCATGGCGTGTTGGCTCCGACTTCGTCATCATCGCCGGCCGGGTTGCCCGTCGGGTCGGCAGGCAGGCCCGGCGGCTGGTCGGCGGGGTCAGCTGCGGGCGGTGCCATGGTTTGCGGGGGCGCACCCGACGGAGCGCCCCAGGCACCCGACGCGTCGTGGTCGAGCTCGTCGATCGGGTCATCCCACGGGTCGGCCCCGGAGGTGGGGGCCTCGGCACCATTCGATGACGTCGACTCCGGTGCCCCGGTCGTGTCGGGCTCGGCGGCGCCGACTGCGTTCATCTCCTCGACGACTTCGCGCCGGCGTTCTTCCTTGTGCGCGGCCTTGCGGGCGTCTGCCTCAGCTTCGGCTTCCGCGTCAGCGGCCAACTTCGCCGGGTCGATCTGCTCTTTCAGGAGTCCGGCGGTCTCGCGCATCTCGCGCATCGGCTCGTCGATCACCGAGCGGAATTCGTTCTGGAAGCCGTCGCCCATCTTGCGAAGCTCCTGGTAGGTGCGCATGGCGCGCCGAATCGCGCCGGGGAGCTTTTCTGGGCCGAGCACCACGAGAGCGATCAGCAAGATGAAGATGATCTCGCTGCCCGTCAGATTGAACACGGGCGTGAGTCTACGGCCATGGCATCATGAACCCGGATGCAGCAGCGACTCCCGTCACGTCTGGACCCGCCGATCGGGTTCGCTCATCGCGGGGCTCGCGCACATGCTCCCGAGAACACATTCGAGGCATTCTCACTCGCGTTGCGGCTCGGGGCGACGGGTCTCGAGAGCGATGTGTGGGTCACCGCTGACGGCGTTGCCGTGCTCGATCACGACGGAGTCGTGCGACGAGGATTGCGGCGCACTCCGTTCGCCGAGGTCCCCCGTGCCGAGCTCCCGGACCACGTCCCGGGCCTCGGGCAGTTGCTCGACGAATACGGGCTCGAGTACGAGCTCTCACTCGACGTCCAGACGCGCGACACCTACGCGTCGATCGCCCGAGAACTCGATGCACGACCCCATCTCGACCGTTCACGGGTTTGGTTGTGCGATCCGGACCTTGACCGGTTGATCGAGCACAGGGAGATGGTTGCCGATGTCCGTCTCGTGCATTCCACGCGGCTGTCGCGGCTGCCCACCAGCCCGGAGCTGCATGCTGCGAAGCTCTCCACGCTCGGCGTCGACGCGATGAACATGCACCACACCGACTGGAACGGTGGCCTCGTGGTGATGTTCCACCGGTTCGATCGCCTGGTGTTCGCCTGGGACCTGCAGTTCGAGTACGCGCTCGAGAACCTGATCCGGATGGGAGCCGATGCCGTTTACTCCGACCATGTCGACGTGATGGTCGACGTGCTGGCCGGTGAGACAGGCGTGGTCTAGAGCCAGCTCCAGTCCGATTGCGGCCAGAACACCACGAAAGCTCGCCCGATCAGGTCGGCTTCAGCGATCGGGCCGAGTGTTCGGCTGTCCTGGGAGCCACTGCGGTTGTCGCCCATCACGAAGACGTGATCTGGCGGCACGACTCGAGGGTCGAAATCCCCACCGCAGGTGTCGGAGATCACGTCGGGGTCGAGGTACGGCTCGTTCAGGACCCGAGATGCCTGTGCACCTGGTTCGGTGATACGAACCTCGCAGTTCGTCATCTCGATCGTCTCGCCCGGAAGGGCGATGACCCGCTTGATGAGATCGCGATCGCCGACGTTCTGGTGCAGGACCACGACGTCGCCGCGGTTCGGATCATGCAACCGATACGAGAGCTTGTTGACGAAGACTCGGTCCCCGTCGGCGAGCGTTGAATCCATCGATTCGCCGTCGACCTCGAAGTGAGCGAGCACGAAGTTGCGCACCAGGAAGGCGACCGTGATCGCCACTGTGATGACCACGATCCACTCGACGAACGCACGTGAGCCGTTGTCATCGTCGTCGAGACGATGTTCCTCTGGCGTTGAAATGTCGGAATCGATGCTCACCAGGTTCTCACGGTACCGGTTGCGGCGGTGTCGGCTCGGGCACCGAGTCAGAGGGTCTCGATGAGTTTGTCGACACGCTCGTCGTGACTCTTGAACGGGTCTTTGCACAGCACCGTGCGTTGCGCCTGGTCGTTCAGCTTCAGGTGGACCCAGTCGACGGTGAAATCCCGCTTGCGTTCCTTCGCTCGTTTGACGAACTCGCCGCGCAGACGGGCTCGCGTGGTCTGGGGTGGGGTGTCGATCGCGGTGTCGATCTCGTCGTCGGTGCAGATCCGCTCGACCATGCCGTGGTCCTGCAGCTTGTAGAACGGGCTGCGATTCCGATTCACGTCGTGGTACTGCAGGTCGAGCAGTTGGACGCGGGCGTGGCCCAGCGGGAGGTCGTGTCGCTCGCGAAAGCGCTCGATCAGCTTGTGCTTGATCACCCAGTCGACTTCGCGATCGAGCTTGAGCGGGTCGTCTTCGATGGTCTCGATGCAGTGCTGCCACATGTCGAGCGCTCGCTGCTCTTCTGGTGGGAAGCCCTGTGCGTCCGCGTAGCGCAACGCTCGATCGAGGTACTCGCGCTGGATGTCGAGCGCCGAGAGCTCACGACCGTTCGCGAGGCGCACCGTCCGACGGCAGGTGATGTCATGGCTGATCTCGCGGATCGCCCGGATCGGGTTCTCGAGCGTGAGGTCGCGGAGTACGACCTGGGGATCTTCGAGCATGCGCAACATGCACGCCGCCGCGCCGACCTTCACGTACGCGGTGTACTCACTCATGTTGGAGTCGCCGACGATCACGTGGAGCCGCCGGTACTTCTCGGCGTCGGCGTGAGGTTCGTCGCGGGTGTTGATGATCGGCCTGCTGCGCGTGGTCGCCGACGACACGCCCTCCCAGATGTGCTCGGCACGCTGCGCGATCGAATAGGTCG
>JBGCFW010000410.1:0-18366 GCA_045107155.1 Ilumatobacter sp.
TTCACGATGCCGCACCCCGATGACATCGACAAGTTCGAGACCGACCCGATGCAGGTGCGTTCGATCGCGTACGACCTGGTGCTCAACGGTTGGGAGCTCGGTTCGGGTTCGATCCGAATCCACGAGCCCGACCTCCAACGGCGTGTGTTCAAGGGCCTCGGAATCAGCGACGAGGAAGCGGAGCGCAAGTTCGGGTTCTTCCTCAACCCGTTCGAGTACGGCGCGCCTCCCCACGGTGGCTTCGCGTTCGGTCTCGATCGGCTCGTGGCGATTCTCGCTGGGGAGGACAACATCCGCGAAGTCATCGCGTATCCGAAGACGCAGTCGGGGCAGGACCCGATGACCGACAGCCCGATCCCGGGAGATCCGAAGGCGATGGAAGAGTTGGGTCTGAAGATCCTGCCGAAGGTCGACTGAGGAGCTTTCACGGGGGTCAGTTCGCGGAGTCGGTGCGCTCGGAAGGCGCCGGCAGGTCCTGCAGCTGTTCGCGGCGCTCGGCCTTGTCTTCGTACACAGCGAGATCGGCCTGCTGCATCAGGTCCTGCAGACTGGCAGGACTCGATGCTGCGACGACGCCGACGCTGAACTCGATGTCGATGGGTGTCCCATCGGCGAGCGAGAACTGCCGACGACGTTCGGCATCGAGCACCTCGCGCACGTCGTCAGACGTGATCCGGTCGCGAGCGTGTACCGACAGGAGGAATTCGTCGCCGCCGAGGCGAACGAGCGTCGTGCGAGCCGCGTGACGACGACGGAGGAATGCGGCCGCTGATTCGAGCCGGTTGGCGATCTCGACGAGGATGCGATCGCCGGCGTCGTGCCCGTAGAGGTCGTTGAACATCTTGAACCGGTCACAGTCGACCACCGCAACGGCATGCTCGGTGAGCCGTTTGTCGGCGAGGAGCACGGCGGTGGCGTCGTCCAGAACGTGCCGGTTGCCGATGCCGGTCAACTGATCGACCGAGGCGAGACGTGCGCGTCGAAAGGAGTGACCGAACGCTCGGGCCGTGAGGATCGCTGCGATCGCGGCCGCGACAGCGGCGACACTCAGGAGGATCGTCGACGACCGCGCGCGGCGCTCGGCTTCATCGGCAGTGACGGTGGCATCACGTGCGAGGCGACCGATTTCTTCACTGATGGCAGCGTCGGCGAGCTCGACCAGTCGACCTTCGGTGAGCTCGGCCATCGCGACCGTCTCGCCGGGAGAAGCCGGCGACGGTCCGGCCTCCTCATCGAGACCTTGGAGCCACGCATCGACAGGAATCAGCCCCGACGCCGACAGCGTCGCGTCCATCCGCTCGAGGATCGCCGGGCTGCGTCCGAGCGCGACCGGGGCATCGAAGAACGCGAATGCTCCCGTCATCTCGCCGTCGGGGCCGAGCCAGCCGGCGGTGTCCTCGACGAACTCCCAGCTCTGTTCGACGTACTCGGCGACGTCGGGGGAGACCGCGGGGCGGGTCCTCGCGACATGTGCGATCAGCGACTCGTCGGCGATCAGGGCCGGAAGCGCCGTCAGATCCGAGAGTTCAGAGACGTAGCGGCCCGACCGGACGTCCGACTCGGCCGTGTCGGCGATGCCGAAGAGGAAGCCGTGCAGACTCGACACGCCGTCGAGCGGTGCATCCGATTCGAGGAGTACCGAGAACTCGATCTCTTCGAGGGACCGGCGAGCGTCCCCGGCACGCAGCGTGTCGTCATCCGCGGCTGCCGTGAGGAGTGCGATCAACGTTGCGCCTTCCTCGATCCGAGCTTGCTCCCGACGATCGACCGCGTCCTGAGACCCAGGATCGAGATCGGCGTGGACGCGAGCGACGAGTTCGCCGTAGACGATCCGGATCAGGCGCTTGCTCGACTCGACGATCCGGACGTCGTCGACCTTGATCTGTGAAGCGGCGGCGAGGTCGTCGTGCTCGGTCGCCGACCGGCGCAGCGCGATGCCCGGGATCAGTGCGGCGGCGGCCACGAAGGCTGCGAGCACGGGGAGGCCGACGATCCGTAGGCGTCGGAAGCCGGGAGACGGCATGCTCAGCCTTTCGGCACGTCGGCGCCGAATCGTCGTCTCCGTGCCGATCGGGTCACCGAGGGCCCCGAATGAGCCGACCCGGCAGCTCCCCGGTGAAGTCGTCGTCAGTGATGGTCTGGACCCCGTTCACGAACGTCGCCACGTACCCGTTCGCCTTCTGAACGAGACGTCGGGCGCCCGCGGGGAGGTCGTAGGCCATGCGCGGTGGACCGAACGACAATCGCTCGTCGTCGATGAGGTTGAGATCTGCCCGCAGGCCCGGCGCCACCAGTCCACGGTCGCGGAGCCCGTAGAGCTCGGCGGTCTGGCGCGTCTGGCGGTGCACGATGTGCTCGACCGGCAGCGTGGGACCGCGGCGTCGATCGCGAGTCCAGTGCGTCAACATGAACGTCGGCGTTCCGCCATCGCAGATCACCCGACAGTGCGCACCGGCGTCGGCGAGACCCATCCGAGTCCGGGAATGCTGATGGGCTTCGTACTGGAACGACAGATCGCCGTATGCGTAGTTGAAGAATGGGGTGAGGATCATCCCGTGGCCGTCGTGGGCGATGAGCTGATCGATGATCAGCTCGACGGGGTCGGTCCTGCGGCGCTCGGCGATGGCGCCGATCGACTCGTCGGCGTGAGGTTCGTAGTCGATGTCGCCGTCGGCCACGGACCACCACGAATCGAGCCGGTCGAGGACGACCCGTGCGAACAGCCCGCCGTCGTCGGGTCGGGTTCGCAGCGCAGCGCGGAGCTCGGGGGTGCGCAGTGCGGCGACCCGCTCGGCGAGTGGCAGACCGGACACCGGTGCGTATGCCGGATGGAAGTCGAGGGGATTGAAGCTGCCTTCCAGGCACATCAGCAGTCCGACGCTTCGACCCGCGACCTGCGCCACGATGTCCAGGCCGTCAGCGTGTGCTTCGTCGAGCTGGGCCAGGACCTCGCGCCACAGGTCAGGCGCGCTGTTCGGTTGGTTCATGTTCACGCTGACGGTCGCACCGGTGCGTCGAGCGACCTCACGCATCCATGGCATCTCCGAGACCGGGACCTCAGCGTGATCGGGAGCGAACTGGAACACGCCGTGCCCGACCCGACCGAGCGCATCAGCGATGCCGACGAGTTCGTCGGCACCGGCGTGGGTGCCCGGCACGAGCTCGCCGGACAGCGACTTGTGGAGCGGCGTTCGCGACGTGGAGAATCCGAGTGCGCCAGCGCGCAACCCTTCCTCCACGAGGCGTGACATCTCGGCGATGTCCTCGGGCGTCGCCGGCTCGTTCGCCGCACCTCGATCACCCATGACGTAGCCGCGCACGGGACCGTGGGCGACCTGCGCCCCGATGTCGATCGCATAGTGCCGGGCGTCGAGCGCATCGAGGAACTCGGGGAAGCTCTCCCACTCCCACGTGATGCCCTCGGTCATGGCCGAGCCAGGGATGTCCTCGACGCCCTCCATCAGCTCGATCAGCCACTCGTGACGATCGGGAGCGGCCGGGGCGAATCCGACACCGCAGTTCCCCATGACCACGGAGGTGACCCCGTGCCACGACGACGGCGTGAGGTAGGGGTCCCAGGACGCCTGCGCGTCGTAGTGGGTGTGGACGTCGACCCACCCGGGAGTGAGCATGAGTCCGTCTGCGTCGATGTCTCGCGTGGCGCGGCCCGCTTGGCCAGGCTCGGTGACCTCGCTGATCAACCCGTCGGTCACTGCGACGTCTGCCATTCGTGCCGGACTGCCGGAGCCGTCGACCAGCCGGGCACTCCTGATCACCAGATCGTTCATCGCCGAATCGTAGTGACCGTACGCTCGTTGGATGGACGTCGATGCGTACCTCGATCGGATCGGATTCGAAGGTCGGCCATCGCTTGATCTCCCGACGCTCGCCCGGCTGCAACAGCTGCACATGACAGCTGTCCCGTTCGAGAACCTGGACATTGCACTCGGGACCGACCCGGCAGATGTCGATCGAGTCACCGTTGATGCGGTGGTCAATGTCGACAAGATCGTGCGGGGCGGGCGCGGCGGTTGGTGTTTCGAGGTGAACGGTGCGTTCGCAGTGCTCCTCGAAGCGCTCGGATTCCACGTGGTGCGTCTCGGTGCGGCGGTCCTGTTGAGCGGCCCGTCGCGTGTCGTCGACCACCTTGCCCTGGAAGTGCAGCTCGACGAGGCGTACTTGGTCGACGTGGGGTTCGGTGAGAGCTTCACCCGGCCGCTCGCACTGAATCGGACGGGCCCGCAGGACGGGGGCAATGGCACGTACGAGTTCTTTGCCAGCCCCGAGGGCACCACGCTCACCGAGTACGTCGACGAGGTGCCCGAGGCCCGCTACCGGTTCAAGCGGGTCGGCCTCGAGATGGCCGATTTCGTCGGGATCTCTGCGTCGCTGCAGCGTGATGAGACGGCGCACTGGCGATCGAAGCCGTTTGCCACACGATTGCTGGACGGAGGCCCGGACCGCGTGACCCTCACTCGGGACGCGCTGAAGTTCCATCGTGCGGAGGCAGTCGAGCGCCATGAGGTCGCTGGTGGCGACTGGAACGAGGTGCTCGATGGGTGGTTCGGGATCCGGTTGGACGACGCCACGCCGCGGTCGGCCTGAGTGTCGAAGCAGCCCGCGAGGGACTTCCGCGACGTAGCGGCCCGGTTCGCATGATCTGACCGTTCGGCAACTCGATGGTGAGTTCCCGGTTGGGTCCCAGCGCGACCTTCCAGTTGTTCTCGTGGAGCAGCGTGTGGTGGTGCGGGCAGACCGGAAGCAGATTCGACAGGTCCGTGCTCCCACCGTGCTCCCAGTGCTCAACATGGTGGAGCCGACACCGGTCGGTGTGGGTGTCGCAGTTCGGCGCCGCACACGTCGCATACAGCCCGGCGAGCGCTCTCCGTTGCGCACGGTTCGCAAGGCGGCTGGTGCGACCGAGATTCAAGCGGCCGGCTGCGTGCAGCACGATTCCGTTGGCGACGATCACGACGTCGGGGTCTGAGTTGTCGAGCACGTCGAAGAGGACCGGGGGCGGATCCTCGACAGGGATCCCCCAATCGACGGCCGGGCCATTGAAGCCATCTGTCTGTGTCGCATCGACCACGACGAGCGGCGCACCACCACGAATGCTCGCGGTGGTCGCGTCGCCGAGCACCAAGCCGGTGAGTGCGAGCGCCTCGAGGTGCGCCGCACGGTCTCTCGGGTCTCGTGGAGCGGTCTCGGGTGTGGTCTCGGCGAACTTGGCGGCGGTCGCAGACTTGAGTCGCTTGGCGATTTTCGCGCCGGTCAGCGGATCGAACCTGGCGTGCAGATTCCACATGCCGTCCTGATCGGTAAACGTCTTCAACGAGGTCGCGCGGCACTGACGATCGAACTTCTCGTTGTGGTCGGAGTGATCCAGTGCCTTGGCCGTGCGCTTCACCAACGCATCGAATTGGCCCACTGACGAGCGGGCCGCAGCTTCCGCAAGGTCCGGATCCTTCAACAGTGTCTGCTTCGCCGACTCGTCGAGGTTTCGCACGCCACGACTGAGCGCATCGACGTGACTGGATGTGATCGATCCGTCGGACAAGGCATCGGCCATGTCGATCGCGTCGCCGAGGGTCTTGGCTCGTTCGGCTTCTTTCGATGCATCACGAAACGAGCAGCCTGTCGTCTCGGTCAACGTGGCTTCTGCAAATGCCGTCGGATACTGATCGAGCGCGCGAATCAACTCGCCACGGCAGGCATCGACGAAAACTTGCAGCTGAGAGGTCGCAGCGATCGCCTCGCGCAGGTCGGCCGGTGTCGAGTCAGGCGACGAACGCACCGCATCGGCGTGCTCCAACCGCTTGATCGCATCGGCGCGCAACATGCGAACAAGTGTACGGTCTGACCGTTTGTACAGGGTAAAATGCGCCGGGTATCAGTGATCCAAATGCTGGTCCTGCCCGTATCTGTCCGAGCGATACCGAGCATCGGTCCGTACTCATGTCGCCGGTTCCCGGATGGGTGTGAACATGAGCCGGCGGCAGAAACCATCACGAGGATGGGACGTTCCGCCGCGCGATGCCTGCTCGCCTCGGGAACACCGATACTGCGGCGGAACGCCCGTCGTCGACGGGGCGTTTCGCCGCTGAACGGTTGGCGGCAGTCGCCCGAGCCGGCTCACTCGATCGCCGAGCCCCATCGGCTCGATATCGATCGCTGCGCACAGCCCCACCACCCCGCTTGCGATCGGCACGTCCGCGCTCGGTAGGTGCGCGAGAACGCGCTGTTCGGCACGGCGGTTAATACACGATGTCGAGCGAGTAGCGCACGGCTTCGTCGAGTCGAGCTCGCGTCATTTCGTCGAGGTGGCCGACGGGCTGGTCGTCCAAGTCCTCGAGCGGGATCGTGATGACGTTGTCGCAGCTGATGACGCACGCTTCTGGGAGGCCATGCTCGATGCCGAGTTCCACCTCTGAGCGGATTCCGCGAATGGTGCGTGTGATCGGCGCACAGGTGACCGAAGTGAGTACAGCAATCGCTGCGTCACGGGTGAGCACGCAGACCGGGCGCCGCCCGGCGGGAGGTCCGAGGTCAGCCCAGTAGATGTCGTTGCGCGCTACCACGAAGGAGCGGTCTGAGCAGCGAGTCGTCGTGCCGACTGGACAAGAGCGGGATCGGCGGGCTGGCGCCGATACGCCGAGCGGAGCTCACGATCGGCCGCTGCAAGCCCTTCGGCATCCAGAACCGCCTGCGCGCCGCGGCGGATCAGCTCGGATCGGTTGGTGCCGAGACCGGTGGCCAATGAGTCGAGTTGTTCCACGAGGTCGTCATCGAGTTGAACGAGTACTTCACGTCGAGCCATGACCATATGCTAAACCCTATGGTGGCCGCTCAGAACATCGCCGTCATACCGCTCCAACGACCGCTCGTGATCGGCACTTTCCGGACGCACGGCCCGCTCAGGAATGGACGATCACCGGCCGCCGTCAGCAGGCTGTGGGAAATTCTGTGTTCGCCGGCAGGCGGTCGTCGTCGAGGAGCGCGTCTTCGATGCCGTACGTCGGTTGAAAGTCGAGGATCTCACGTGCGGCATCGGACACGTAGACCCGGTCGATCGATCGAAGCGAGATCGCCGACAACCGTCGTGAACGATCCCGGTCGCTGGTCGACTCCAACGATGCGTTCGCCGCGAGCTGTGAGGAACGCGGCAAGCGCGCTGCCGACGCTGCCAGTGGTTCCCGTGATCACCGTAGGACCGCTCACTCCGACAGTCTCCCAGCAACCTCGACGCCCGCCCGATATCAACACCGACGTAGACACCGGCGCACCACTCAGGTGCGGCACGTATTCGGGCGCCGAGACGCTCAGAACATCCGGAATGGTCTGCAGGTTGCTCGGTCAGAAGCGGGCGTTGTATCTCTCGCTCTAGTGTTCGCACATGCGTTCCACCGATGCTCACGGTCTCGGTTATCGCGACGTTGATGGTGATCCCCACACTGCGGTGCTGGTCGGCAACATGAACGCCACCGCAGGGTGGCCGGCGACGCAACGACTACGCGAGTGGGAACGACAGCAGCTCGGCCTTGTCGATGGAGAACGACTTCTGGACGTCGGATGCGGGCGGGGCGAGGCAGCGATCTCCCTCGGAGCAGACCTGGGTGCCAACGGAGAGCTGGTCGGGATCGATGCGAGCAACGCAATGCTGGAGGTCGCCGGTCGACGAGGCAGCGAGGTGCCGTGTGCCGTGCGATTCTCGGTCGGCGACGCACGTTCGCTCGCCGAGGCGAACGATTCATTTGATGCTGTCCGCTCGGAACGCACGCTTCAGTGGTTGCCCGATCCCTCGAACGGCGTTGTGGAGATGGTCCGCGTGCTGCGTTCGCGAGGTCGTCTTTCGCTCATCGACACTGACTGGTCGACGCTGCTTGTCGATGTTGGCGATCCCAAGATCACGAGCATGGTCACCGAGGGTTTGCGCGTCGAGCGAAATCGTCCGTCCAACGTTGGACGACGACTCGCCGTACTCGCCACCGCCGCGGACTGTGAAGTGACGATGGAAACAACTGACACTCAGGTCTGGACTGAATGGAACCCCGACGAGTCGCCGGCGCCGGATGGGTGCTTCTCGATGGCAAGTCTCGCCGACGACCTCGTCGAGAACGGCCAACTCCAAGCCGGCGACCAATCACACTTCGTCGATGCGATCCATGAAGCGGCACGACGCCAACGGTTCAAGATGTTGCTGACGATGCACGCCGCCATCGCGGTGCGTCCGTGAACCTGCTGCCCACGCATCACCACGATCGCCAGGGTTCGGTGACGTGTCGGGCGGCGGGCATCTGTTGTTCCTTTGTGGGTCGTGGGCTGGGAGGGCGTGTACTGGAACGCGGAATGGAGCGAGCGTTCTGCATCACGGGCCGTTCAGGCCCGCGACGGCGAGTGATCGACGCTGACGACGACCTTTCCGCTCGTTCGTTTGCTGCCGAGCAACGTCATCGCCGACGTGGTGTCAACGAGTGGGAACGTGCGGTCGATCACGGATGTGAGGGCTCCCGGTGACATGAGTTGCGCGAGCGCTTCGAGATCATCGGTGTTGAACTGCGCCACGAAGCTGACGACGCTCTCGCCCTGCTTTGACGCCTTGTAGTCGCCCAGCTTCGCCAGGAACTCGGTCGTGTCCGTGCCGAGTGCTCCGACGGAGACCATGCGGCCCGCCGGCGTGAGGTTCTTCAGGTACTCGTCGAACGGGCGATCTCCGACCATGTCCACGATGAGGTCGTACGGCCCAGTGTCATCCCACTCCTGGGCGGTGTAGTCGATCACGTCGTCGGCTCCGAGACCTCCCACCATGGCGGTGTTCGTTGTGCTGCACACGGCTGTCACGTGAGCCTCGAAGGACTTGGCGATCTGTACTGCGGCCACTCCGACGCCGCCGGATGCACCGATGATCAAGACACGCTGACCGGCGACGAGTTGCCCGTGGTCACGCAGCGCTTGGAGGGCGGTGAGGCCTCCGGTCGGGATGGCGGCAGCGTCGCTGAATGTCACACTCTCCGGCTTGTTGACGAGATTGCTTTCTGTGGCGATCGCGTACTCTGCGAGCGCTCCCTTCGCCGCCCCGAACACGGCATCACCGACAGTGAACCGTGTGACGTTCTGCCCGACGGCCACGACGGTGCCGGCGCAATCGGTGCCGAGTGCGTGGTCGGTCGGCTCGGGGTCACCGTATGCCTGGCGGAGCATCGGGATCTTGCCTTCCATGCGATGCCAGTCGGAGGGGTTGAGCGCGGCGGCGCGGACTTCGACGAGCACCTGATCGTCTTGCGGCGTCGGGCGATCAATCTCTTCCAGCGTCAAGACATCGGGAGCGCCGTAGATGCGAGCACGAATCGCTCTCATGTCATTTCTCCTCGCCGTCGTCTCGTCGGGTCCGGCGTTGCCGGAGTGCGGCGATCTCCTCAGGCGTCGATGACACGTCCGAGGGTCGGTTGAGCCAGAGGACGAAGCCGTGGACGGCGATTCCGATGCTCCAGCCGAGGAGGGCCCACACGGACCACCAGGCGTGCCATTCGTCTGCGGTTCCGGCGGAGATGTTGGTGAAGAGGTTCACTGCGAACATGATGAACATGCCGGTCGCGAACCCGCCGGCGTGGCCATGGAACGCTCGCCGTTGGTCGGCGTACCGTCTGGCTGCTTCCTGTCGTTCGTCTGCCGCCTGATCGATGTGGCTCGGCGTGTCAGTTGGGGTGGTCATGGATCGTCTCCTTCGTCGGTTTCGTGCTCGGGTCGGTGTGTGCTCGGCTCCGCTCGGACGCGCCGGTGAGTCGGGTCGAGCGGGCGGTCAGCGGTTGATCTCTGCAGCTGATGCGGTGGTCTCGGGACTGCGGAGCAGAACGATGCCGGTCCAGGCGAACCAGGCAATGGACCCGAGGCCGAAGATAATTCCGACGTCGGACAGGCCCGGGACGAGCGTGATGAGCGCGGCGACTGCGCTGATGCCGCCCAACACGTTGAGCCCGGTCGGGAGGCGTCCGGTGCCCCAGGCAGCGACGCTGACGAGCAGGATCCAGAGGCCGCCGACGAGTTCGTTGCCGCCGCCGAGCCCTTCGGTGACCGTGTCGATGCTCGACCACAATGCCTGCGCTGCTGCCGGGTCGGTTTCCTCCAGGTCGGCGACTGCGGGGATGCCGATGTTGGAGATCATCCCGGTGGCGAACATGAGGCCGGCCCAGATGTAGGCGAGGACGGCGCCGATGTCGGCGAGTTGTGGGTTGACGTCGGCGAGGCGCCGATGGAGCGCTCGAGCGAGGGGGATGATCGCGACGCCGAAGACCAAGAAGATGACGAGGTACCAGGCGAAGAGCGTGGTCTGGTGCCCGACGAGGAACTCGACGGACTCGCCCGGTGTCGGGTCGCCCTCGGTGTAGTCGGTCAGGCTCGTCACGAGCAGGACGATTCCGAAGATGAAGGTGGCCGCGGCGACGAGTGCGCCGATCGCTCCCGCTCGGGACGGTGCGAGCTGCGGGTCGGTCGGGGTGTGGATGGTGGTGTTCATGGCTGCCTTTCAGGTGGTGTGGTGGGTTGCAGAAGTTCCGGTTCGCGCCGAGTGAGGCTGATGATCTCGATCGCGAGCGACGTGACGTGGGTGATGACGTCGTGGAGATGGGCCGCATCACGGATCGCGCCGGTGATGCGGGTCGTTCCGGTCTCGGTGGTCTCGATTGCGAAGTCGTCTCGGAGCGCACCCAGCAGTCGGTTGCTGGCGTTGCCCTTGACGACGATCTCATAGCGGACCGGTTCGTTCATGGCTCCACCATCGCTGACGATCGTGTGACGTGTCTTCACTCGTGGCGGCGTCTCACCCGGGTGAGATCCGTACGTCGAAGCTGACCCGCACGGCGTGGCGCATCTAGGCTTGGATCGTGGATGCGGACGGCGGCAGGGCTCTCGTAGCGACCAAGCTGACGGCTCCCACACTGCCCCCGCTGCTGATCGACCGACCGCGTCTCGGCGCGGTGTTGGATGACGCAGTCGCCGGCACGTCGGTTCGAGTCGTGCTGGTCAGCGCGCCGGCAGGCTTCGGGAAATCAACCTTGGTCGCGGGGTGGCAAGCAACGAGAGGCGACTGCGCCTGGCTGCAGGCCGATCCGGCTGATCGGGATCCGGCCCGCTTCTGGGGTCATCTGGTCGGTGCCCTGGCCAGATTGGTGCCGGACATCGTCGAGACGGTCGGGCCCGCCGTTTCCTCCGCCGCCGGCGATGCAGGGCCATTGCTCGAGCGGCTCGCGAACGTGCTCTCGGGTGGAGCCCGGGTGACCTTGGTGATCGACGACTATCACCTGGTTGCGAACCCGGCCATCGACGACGCGATCGACGCCCTGATCGGATTGGCGCCTCCGACGTTCATGTTGGTGCTGGTGACCCGCCTCGATCCGTCGATCCGGCTGTCGAGGCTCAGGGTGCGTTCACAGCTCGTCGAGGTGCGCGCCGAGGAGCTGAGCTTCGCTGCGACCGAAGCGCAACTGCTGCTGCGCGACGCCGATCCTGCTGTGACGCTCGACCATGCCGACGCGCTCTGTGAGCGCACCGAGGGATGGGCCGCTGGCCTGGTGCTCGCTGGACTGTCGCTGCGAGCCAGCGATGACCATGACGCCTTCGTGCACGCGTTCCAGGGTGACGACCGCCTTGTGGTCGACTACCTCACCGAGGAGTATCTGTCGCAGGTCGCTGAGTCCGATCGAAGCCGGATGATGCGCACCGTCGTGCTCGATCGCATGTGCGGACCGCTGATCGATGCCGTCTGTGGCACGAGCGACGGCGCCCGCTGGCTGAACGAGACCGCGGCAACCAATCAACTGCTCATCAGCCTCGACCGGACCAACACCTGGTTTCGCTATCACCACCTCCTCGGCAACGTGCTCCGTCTCGACGCCGAGCAATCGTCGATCGACCTCACGGAGGCACACCGGCGGGCCGCACGTTGGCATCACGAGGCAGGGAACGCCCACCATGCGGTCGAGCACTACCTCGAGGCCGACGAACTCGCCACCGCTGCGGACCTCATCTACGACGAAGCGACCGAGCTGATGAATCGGGGCCAGCTCAGCACCGTCGCCAATCAGGTCGCTCGGCTCGGACCGCTCGCGGAAGAGCACGCCGGCGCACTGGTGGTGATGGGGTGGATCGCGCTGTTCACCGGGCGCTACGCCGAGTCGCACCGCTGCGTGGAACGGGCACGCACCCTGAACGCCAGCAACGATGAAGCCGCACTCAGCGTCGCACTCGCGATCATGACCAACCTGGCGACCGGCAACGTCGCCGACGCTCTCAGCGAAGCTCGCAGCGCCGGTGAACCCTTGGAGTCAACCCAGGCCATGGCCCTCGCCGGGGCGCACGTCTGGGCCGGGGACTTCGAAGGTGCCCGTCCATTCCTCGAACAGGCCGAACGGATGGCTCCCGACGAGGGGCACCTCTACGTGCAAGTCGTCGCGCCCATCTTCTCGGCAATCACCCACATCGAACGCAACGACAGTGCTGCGGCGCGGACGGAAGCAGCCCGAGCCATCGACCTCATCGCCCGACTTGGTCTCGGCAACCTCACCCAGACGGCACTCGCTCACAGCATTCTCGCCCGCACGACGGAGGAGCCCGACGAGGCAGTCGCCGCTGCCACACGTGGCGTCCAGTTCGTCAGCCGCTCGCCCGAACCCATCTCGCGCGCCTACGTGTTCGCCAGTGGCGGCGACGTTCTCAGCCATCATGGCCGCGCCCAGGGCGCTGAGCTCATCGCGGAGGCGAGACGCATCATCGACGAGTGCCCAGACCCAGGCATCGCCGGCCGGTACCTCGCCCGGGTCGAGGCCCGCCACCAACTCAGCACCCCGCAACCCGTGGCGCCGGAACTCGTCGACGACCTGACCGACCGAGAGCTCGCCGTGCTGCGCTATCTGCCCTCGCCGATGTCGCAGCGCGAGATCGCCAACGAGCTCTACGTCTCGCTCAACACCGTGAAGACCCACTGCAAGGCGATCTACCGCAAACTCGCCACCGGCGACCGCAAAGCCGCCGTCCAAGCCGCCCGCGACCACGGCCTGCTCTGACATGGCTCTGCACGACACTCGCTGGCGTCCGCACACTCCACCGTGCGCTCGCCGAAGCGTGGGCGAGCACCATTCGATCATCGCACGGCACTCGACACCGCCGACCCATCCGGGTGTGGCACATGCCTGATGGTCGGCTGGATGCTCCGGTCTCCGCCGGGTGGCGTCGAGGGGAATGACGCGCTTGTCGTTCGCGACGCGGTTGGCTAGGTTGCACTCCCGACCGTGAAGTGAGTCCCGTGAGGCTCACACGGAAGGACAACCACATGAGCGAAAAGCGGGTGCTCTCACCCGACGACGTGCGGCGCGCCACCACGCGCATGGCCCACGAGATCATCGAGCGGAACCAGGGCGCTTCGGGCGTTGCGTTGCTCGGCATTCAGACCGGCGGTGTCTGGTTGGCTGAGGCGCTGGGCGTCGAGATCGACCGAATCGACTCGTCCGTGCCGGTCGGCTCCGTCGACGCCTCGCTGTATCGCGACGACATCGGGCTGCGCCCGGTCTCGCCCGCCTCGGTCAGCGACATCGGTTTCGACGTCGACGGTGCCACGATCGTGCTCGTCGACGATGTGCTGTACACCGGGCGAACGGTTCGAGCGGCGATCGATGCACTCGGTGACTACGGCCGTCCGAGCGTGATCCAGCTCGCCGTGCTGGTCGATCGCGGCCACCGCGAGCTGCCGATCCGCCCGGATTTCGTCGGCAAGAACCTCCCGACCAGCAGCGACGAGAACGTCTCGGTCACACCAGGTGGCGTGGTGATCTCGTGACACGCTCGCTGTTGTCGATCGACGAGCTGGGCGAGGCGGGCGTGCGTCGCATTCTCGACCTCGCCGACACGATGGCCGAGGTCAACCGTCGACCCAATCCGAAGGTGCCGGCACTGCGCGGCAAGACGGTGTGCTTCGCGTTCTTCGAGGATTCGACCCGCACGAGGCTGAGCTTCGAGACCGCGGCGAAGCGATTGTCGGCCGACACCATGACGTTCGCCGTCTCGCAGTCGAGCCTCAGCAAAGGCGAGAGTCTCAAGGACACCGTCGAGACGATCGCAGCGATGGGGGTGGACGCATTCGTGATCCGCCACGGATCGACCGGTGCGCCGTGGTTGGTCGACGGCTGGACGACCGGCAGCGTCGTGAATGCCGGCGATGGGTGGCACGCTCACCCGACGCAGGCGCTGCTCGACACGTACACGGTTCGAACCGCGCTCAACCGGCCGGCGGGCTTCGACGGCCTGCGCGTCGGAGTCATCGGCGACATCAAACACAGCCGTGTCGCCAGGTCGACCACGGCGGCGTTCAAGGCATTGGGCGCCGACGTCACCTGGGTCGCCCCGACGACGCTCCTTCCGCCGGTCGTGCACGAGCACGTCACCGATCGGCTCGACGACGTGCTCGGCGAGCTCGACGTCGTGTATCTCCTGCGGATGCAGAACGAGCGGATGACCGAAGCGCTGGTGCCCAACTTGCGCGAGTACACGACCCGCTTCGGCCTCACTGCCGAGCGGGCGAAGCGGCTCGCTCCGAACGCGCTGGTGATGCATCCCGGCCCGGTCAACCGTGGCGTCGAGCTCGCCGTCGATCCCGCCGAACTCCCGGGCGCCGTCATCAACCAGCAGGTCACCAACGGCATCGCCGTGCGCATGGCCGTCCTGTTCGACTGCCTGTCGGCGAGTTCCGACGACACATCCGACCTCGAACGACCGGAGCTTCCATGAGTGATTCCGAATCCACCGTCAGCGGCAGCATCCGACTCGCCGGTGCAACCGTCATCGACGAAACGGGTACCCGTTCCGGCGACGTCCACATCGTCGACGGGTTGATCGCGGAAGCGTGCGAGACCGCCCTCACGATCGATGCTGCGGGCCTCGTGGTGTGCCCTGGCTTCGTCGACTTGCACACCCATCTCCGCGAGCCCGGCAAGGAAGAGGCCGAGACGATCGAGACGGGGTCTCGCGCGGCGGCGCTCGGTGGCTACACCGCGGTGGTCGCGATGCCGAACACCGACCCGACGCAAGACTGCGTGAGCGTCGTCGAATTCGTTCGAGACCAGGGTCGACGAGCCGGGCTCTGCGATGTCCATCCGTCGGCGTCGATCACGGTCGGCCGCCAGGGCACGCAGCTCACACCGTTCGCCGAACTCGCCGACGCCGGGGTCCGGCTCTTCACCGATGACGGAAACGGTGTGCAGAACCCACAGCTCATGCGCCGAGCCTTCGAGTACGCGAAGGGCCTCGGGGTCACGATGGCGCAGCACTGCGAGGTGGAGGCGCTCACCGGGGGAGCGGTCATGCACGAGGGGGACTGCTGCAGCCATCTCGGCCTTCCCGGCTGGCCGGCACTCGCCGAGGAGTTGATGGTGCACCGCGACATCGAGCTCGTCCGACTCACCGGTGCTCCCGCCCACTTTCTTCACCTGTCGACGGCGAAGAGCGTCGAGCTCGTCCGTGCGGCCAAGGCCGACGGGCTGCCAGTCACCGCGGAAGCGACCCCGCACCACCTCAGCCTCACCGATGAGCTGCTGCGCTCGTACTCCGCGATCTACAAGGTCAACCCGCCCCTGCGGACCATGGGTGATGTGGACGCGGTTCGCCACGGTGTTCGTGACGGAACGATCGACGCGATCGCGACCGACCACGCGCCGCACGTGAGCGAGACCAAGGAGCAACCTCTCGACCAAGCCCCACCCGGCATGGTCGGACTCGAGACGGCGCTCGGGGTCTCACTCGCCCATCTCGACATGGAGGTGGCCGATGTGGTGGCCGCGCTGTCGTGGAAGCCAGCGCGCATCGCTGGCCTCGAGCGCCACGGTCGCCGGGTCGCTCCCGGCGAGCCGGCGAACCTGACCGTGTTCGACCCGGCTGTCGAGTGGGAGGTGGTGCCGGCACATCTGGCCAGCAAGTCTCGCAACACCCCGTTCGTCGGCGTTCCGCTCAGGGGTCGGACGGTGCACACGATCTTGGAAGGCCGCCTCACGGTGCAGAACGGCGAGGCAACGAAATGAATGTTCATCCAATACACTGCATGACCATGCAGAGCGATCGGAAGGCGATGCAATGACGGCATTCGTGGAAGGCCAACTGGTACTCGCGGACGGTTCGGTGTTCGAAGGTGATCTGGTCGGTGCGCACGTTCCGGTGGCAACGGGAGAGGTGGTGTTCAACACGGCGCTCTCGGGCTACCAGGAGGTCATCACCGATCCGAGCTACGCCGGGCAGATCATCACGTTCACCAACCCGCACATCGGGAACTACGGGATCAATGCCACGGACTTCGAGTCGGTGGGCACGTTCTGTCGAGGCATCGTGATCCGCGATCTGGCCCGACGCCACAGCAACTTCCGCGCTCAGGCCGATCTCGGTTCGATGCTGTTCGAGCGAGGCGTCCCGGGCATCTCCGGCATCGACACTCGCCGACTCACGAGGCTCATTCGGAGTCATGGAGCGATCCCCGGAGCGTTCGGATCGGCTCCCCATGAAGAGCTCCTCGCCGCAGCGCTCGCCGAGCCCGGCACCGACGGCATCGACCTCGTCCGCACGGTCACCACCCCGGTTGGCTACTCGGTCCCGGCGGTCGACCCCGACAACCGACGTCGCATCGTGGCCATCGACTTCGGGATGAAACGCAACATCGCCCGCAACCTGGCGCACCACGGCCACGTCGATGTCGTCCCGGCGACCACCACCGCGGCCGACATCCTTTCTCGCCAACCCGATGGGGTCTTCCTCTCCAACGGTCCCGGCGACCCCGAGATGGCGCCATACGCGGTCGACACGATCCGCGAGCTCCTCGGCAAGGTGCCGATCTTCGGCATCTGCCTCGGCCACCAACTCCTCGGCCTCGCGATCGGCGCCGCCACGGTGAAGCTGCCGTTCGGGCATCACGGCGCGAACCACCCCGTGATGAACCTCAACACCCAGCGCGTCGAGATCACGAGCCAGAACCACAACTTCGCCGTCGATCCGACAACGCTCCCTCAGAACGCCGTCATGACCCACGTCAACCTCAACGATGGTGTGTGTCAGGGGCTCGAAATGGTGAACGAGCGAGCGTTCAGCGTTCAGCACCACCCAGAAGCCAACCCGGGTCCGCACGATGCGAACTATCTCTTCGGCCAATTCGCCGAATTGATGGATTCGAGTGCACCCACGACCGGACAGGCGGCCGGCTGATGCCCAAGCGCACCGACATCCACTCGATCCTGATCATCGGGTCCGGCCCGATCGTCATCGGCCAGGCCTGCGAGTTCGACTACTCCGGTACCCAAGCGTGCCGAGTCCTGAAAGACGAGGGGTTCCGCGTCATCCTCGCCAACTCGAACCCGGCGACGATCATGACCGACCCCGATTTCGCGGATGCCACCTATGTCGAGCCGCTCACCTGGGAAGTGGTGGCCAAGATCATCGAGAAGGAGCGGCCCGACGCCGTGCTGCCGACGCTCGGTGGGCAGACCGGGCTGAACGTCGCGATGGATCTGTTCAACCGGGGCCTCATCGGTGTCCCGGGTACGCCCGAGATGATCGGCGCGAACGCCGAAGCGATCGCAACGGCCGAAGACCGCGAGAACTTCAAGGTCGCCATGACCGAGATCGGCCTCGAGTCGTGCCGCTCTCGTTCCGTGCGGCGCGGCGAGAGCGAGAGCGTCCAGGACGCGATGGTCCGCGCACGGGTCGCACGCGACGAGATCGGTCTGCCGATCATGATTCGTCCCGCGTACATCCTGGGCGGACGTGGCACCGGCATTGCATCGACGCACGAAGAGTTCGAGCAGATGGCGGCGAACGGCATCGAAGCCAGCCCGATCGGTGAGATCCTCATCGAAGAGTCGATCCTCGGTTGGAAGGAATACGAACTCGAGGTCATGCGCGACCACGCCGACAACTGCGTGATCATCTGCGGCATCGAGAACCTCGACCCGATGGGCGTCCACACCGGCGACTCGATCACCATCGCGCCGATCCAGACCCTCACCGATGTCGAGTACCAGGAGATCCGCGATGCAGCGATTGCCTGCATTCGCCGAGTTGGCGTCGAGACCGGCGGGTCGAACGTGCAGTTCGCGGTCGACCCCGCCACCGGCCGGCAGGTCGTGATCGAGATGAACCCGCGCGTGTCGCGATCCTCGGCGCTCGCGTCGAAGGCCACGGGTTTCCCGATCGCGAAGATCGCCGCCAAGCTCGCCGTGGGCTACACGCTCGCCGAGATCGAGAACGACATCACGAAGACCGATCACTCGTCGACCCCGGCATCGTTCGAGCCGACGATCGACTACGTGGTCACGAAGATCCCGCGGTGGGCCTTCGAGAAGCTCC
>JBGCFW010000041.1:0-19112 GCA_045107155.1 Ilumatobacter sp.
GATAGAGCTCGTCGAGGTCGCCGTCGTCGAGGCGCGAGTCGATGACGCCGTAGGCCGCCTCGATCGCCGGGGCGACCTCCGCGACGAGCGAGCGTCCCGCGGCGCAGATGCTGATCTCGCTGCGGCGTGCATCGCTGCCGGTCACCCGTTCGAGCAGCTTGCGTTGCTCCATCGATGTCAGCATCCGAGACAGGCTCGGGCCGAGTAGCGAGGTCGCATCGGCGACGTGTCCGACGGACATCGGTGCGTCGGCGTCGTCGAGCACTCTCAGGACGCGCCACTGCTGTTCGGTCAGGTCGTGTTCGGCGAGCAGTGGGCGGAACGACCGCAGCACCGACTCCCTCGCGCGCAGCAACGCCATCGGCAGGGACTCGTCGAAACGACGTAGCGGGATCGCAGCGACGGCGGTGTCACTCATCGCGGACTCCGTTGCGCAGCGTGCCGAGTTCTGGGACGCACACTTCGATCGTGTCGCCCGGCTCGAGGAACCGTGGCGGATCGAACCTCGCTCCCGCTCCCGTCGGTGTGCCCGTGAAGATGATGTCACCGGGTTCGAGCGTGCAGAAGGTCGAGAGGTACTCGACCTGGTACTCGATCGGGTAGGCCATCGTGGCGGGCGTGTCGTCTTGACGCAGTTCGCCGTTCACCCGAGTCGTGAGGTGCAACTCTTCGAAGTCACCGACTTCGTCGAGCGTGGTCATCCAGGGGCCGATCGCTCCCGACTGATCCCAGTTCTTCCCCTGGGTCACGTTGAACTTGGCGTGGCGAACCCAGTCGCGGATCGTGCCCTCGTTTCCGAGCGCGAGCCCGGCGATGTGTTCGCGTGCGTGCCGGCGCGGAATGCGGCGGCCTCCGGTGCCGATGACCGCGACGATCTCGCCCTCGTAGTCGAGCTGCGGGCTCTCTGGCGGTCGCACCAGGGGTTGCTCGTGGCCGGTGAACGAGCTCGGGAACCGAACGAAGACGCTCGGCTTCGTCGGCGCCTCCTGCCCGTCGTTGTACTCGGCGTTGCGTCCGCCGTAGTTGACGCCGATGCAGAAGATCTTGCCTGGGGTCGGGAGCGTCCGAAGAAAGGTGACCTCGGCGAGCGGTACCTCGGGTTCGGCTGCATCCGCCGCGTGGCGGGCGTCATCGAGGCGCTGTTGAGCGAGGAGGTCGGACAGGTCGCGCACGTCGTCGATGCGGCTGGCCAGGTCGAACACACCGTCGTGCACGACGGCGCCGAACGAGTTCCTGCCATGACGCACGTCGGGGTGTGAGTAGCTGATGAGCCGCATCTTGCGCCCATTGTTAACATGTTACATAATGTGGCGCAATGCCCCATGTGATCATCGAGTTCTCCGCTCCGACCTGCTCGACGCAGGGTGGGCCTGTCGACATCGACGCACTCGTCGATGCGGTTCACGATGCGGCCCTTGCAACGGGCACCGCGAGCATCGAGGCGCTCCGCACACGTGCGGTCGGTCGCAATCACATCGCTGTGGGTGACCGGCACCCAGACAACGGCTTCATCGCGGTGACCGCCCGGCTCGGCGCGGGTCGACCGGTCGGTGAACGGCGAGCGTTCGCAGCCGCGCTGCTCGATGCCGTGGAACTCGAGGTGGGAGCGGCGGTCGAGCATCTGATGCTCAGCGCCGAAGTGCAAGAGATCGATCCCGACACACGTATCAACCGCAACCACGCGCGAACGGCCATCGCACAGCGCTCGGCCGGCGAGAGGACCCCGCATGGCAGCTGACAAGACCTTCGACGAATACCACTCGATCGCCGAAGCGGCACTGGCGAAGGTGACCGGAACGCCGCTCACACATCTGATCGGCGGTGATCGCGTCGAATCGGTCGCAGGCGAGACCTTCGAGAACCGCTCACCGGTCGACGCGGGTCGCCTCGGAACCGTTGCCTCGGGCGACGCCACCGACATCGACCTGGCGGCACGAGCGGCAGACGCTGCCTTCGGTGACTGGTCCAGCCGGTCCGGGAAGGAACGCAAGAAGGTCCTCCACCGTGTCGCCGATCTCATCGAAGAACGTGCCGACGAGATCGCAGCGGTCGAGTGCATCGACACCGGCCAGACGATCCGCTTCATGAGTGCGGCTGCGATTCGTGGTGCGGAGAACTTCCGCTTCTTCGCTGACCACGCACCCGACGCGAACAACGGTCGGTCGATGCCCGACCAGCATCACGTCAACTTCTCGAGTCGTTCAGCGCTCGGCCCCGTCGGCGTGATCACACCGTGGAACACACCGTTCATGCTCTCCACATGGAAGATCGCCCCGGCGCTCGCGGCCGGGTGCACCGTGGTGCACAAGCCTGCCGAGTGGAGCCCGCTCACGGCCTCCATGCTGTCGGAGATCGCGCTCGAGGCAGGCCTCCCACCAGGGGTGCTCAACACGGTCCACGGTCTCGGCGAGACCGCTGGCAAAGCGCTCACCGAGCATCCGCTCGTCAAGGCGATCGCGTTCGTTGGCGAGTCGGCGACCGGGTCGCTGATTCAGGCACAAGGCGCGCCGACCCTGAAGCGGGTGCACTTCGAGCTCGGGGGAAAGAACCCGGTGATCGTGTTCGACGATGCCGACCTCGACCGCGCGCTCGATGCGGTGATGTTCATGATCTACAGCCTCAACGGCGAGCGGTGCACGTCGTCGAGTCGGGTGCTGATCCAGTCGACCATCCACGACGACTTCGTCGCGGAACTCGGGAATCGAGTTCGGGCGCTTCGGGTCGGTCACCCGCTCGACCCGGCGACCGAGATCGGTCCGCTGATCCACGAGCGACACTGTGAGAAGGTCCGCAGCTATGAGGCCAAGGCGTCCGAGGCGGGCGCCACGGTTCTCGTCGGCGGCGGTGAACGTCGGGACCCGTCGTCGAACTACGTGAACCCGATGCTCTTCACCGGAGCCACCAACGACATGGCGATCGCTCAGGAGGAGATCTTCGGCCCCGTCCTCACCGCGATCCGCTTCGATGTCGAGGTCGATGCGGTCGCCATTGCCAACGACATCGACTACGGCCTCGCCGGGTATCTGTGGACGGGTGACACTGGTCGTGCGCATCGCGTGGCCCGCGATCTCGATGCGGGGATGATCTGGGTCAACAGTCAAAACGTCCGGCATCTGCCCACTCCGTTCGGCGGCACGAAGGCGAGCGGTATCGGCCGCGATGGCGGGCCCGAGCATTCGTTCGAGTTCTACATGGAGACCAAGAACATCGCCGTCGCATACGACAGCCACAGCATCCCGAAGCTCGGCAAGCTCTGATGGCGACGACGCTCGACCCCGACCAGGTCGCCGAGATCGCTGCCGCGCACGAGCGCGCACGCGTCACCGCGACACCGATCGATCCCGTCACGAGAGCGCATCCCGACGTCACGCTCGACGACGCATACGCGATCCAAGCGGCCTGGATCGACCTCCAGTTGGCGAACGGTGCGACGATCCGTGGCCACAAGATCGGGCTGACCAGCCGTGCGATGCAGATGGCGATGAACATCGACGAGCCCGACTTCGGCACGCTGCTCGACGACATGTTCATTGCCTCGGGTGGCGAGATCGCGGCGGCCGACCACATCGACCCGAAGATCGAGGTCGAGTTCGCCTTCGTCCTCGCCGATGACCTGGTACCGCACGGGCTCGACCGCGACCTCACGCCCGACGACGTGTACGCGGCGACCGACCACATCGTCCCGGCGCTGGAGCTCATCGACGCCCGCTCGCATCGCGTGCATCCCGACGACGCGCGGACGAGAACGGTGCTCGACACCATCTCCGACAACGCGGCGAACTCCGGGATCATCGTGGGTGATGAGCTCGTCTCGGTCGAGGAAGCCCGCCGCGGTGATCTCCGCTGGGCCGGCGCGATCTTGTCGCGCAATGGTGTCGTCGAGGAGACCGGCCTCGGCGCGGGCGTGCTCGGCGATCCGGTCATGGGCATCGTGTGGCTCGCCAACCGGTTGCAGGGGATCGGGATTCCACTCGTCGCAGGTGAGACGATCCTCGCCGGGTCGTTCACCCGACCCGTCGACTGTCGACCGGGCGATCACTTCTCGGTCGACTTCGGGTATCTCGGCCAGATCGAACTCGACGTGACCTACTGAGCGCGTTGGCGAGCTATCGCCTTGTTGGCCTCGTGCGCAGCGGGTGCCGCCATCGCCAACAGCACGACGACGAGCCATTGACCCGGAGTCAGCGACACCGTTCCGAGCACTCGTTGTAGTGGGCGGAACTCGACCGCGAGCCACATGAAGCCGACGCCGTAGGCGGTGTACTTGATGAACGGCGTCAAGGGCTGTGCCCACGCGGGCTCGAGCTTGCGGCGAGAGGACAACCCGAGGATCGCGGTGGCGAGGCCGACGACGGCGAATCCCATCGTCATCGCGATCGAGGGCTCGACACCGTTCGGCTCATCGGGACCCCACATGACGCAGCCGAGCGCCGGAAGTGCGATGAGGAGACCGTTGGCCGCCCAATGAAGTGCTGCGGACGCGCTGATCATGCGCGTCGATGGGTCGCGCGGCGGCTGATCCATCACACTCGCATCGGGCACGTCGTTGATCAGTCCCAGGACCACCGTGAACACCACGCCGAACTTCGCCGCGAGGAGCAGGATCGGAGTCAACCCGACACCGTCGTTGATGTTCAAGATCGTCGCGAGGAGCATCAACTGAAGCACCGCCGCCAAGATCGTCATCTGGAGGCCGACGTAGGCCGACATGCGCCGGTAGATGTCGCGTCCCAGCTCGACGGCGCGGACCAACGTTCCGAAGTTGTCGTCGATCAAGATCATCTTCGCGGCCTGCTTCGTGACCTCGCTGCCGCTGCCCATCGCGACGCCGATGTCGGCCTGCTTGAGTGCGGCCGCGTCGTTCACCGCGTCGCCGGTCATGGCGACGACTTCCCCTCGCTCTTGCATCAGTGCAGCGACGCGGAGCTTGTCCTGTGGTGTGACCCGACCGAAGACGTGCAGGTCGGGCAGCCGCTCGATGAGTTCCTCGTCGGTCATCGCTCGCAGCTCTGCGCCGGTGGCGACGCCGGACTTCAATCCGAGGTCGTCGGCGATGGCCCGTGCCGTGACGGTGTGGTCGCCGGTGATCATGCGGACGTCGATGCCTGCGCCGCGGGCGACGCGTACCGCTTCCTTGGCGGACGGACGGAGTGGATCGATGATGCCGACGAGTCCGACGAACACGAGCTCGTCGACCATGCTCATCGGGTCCGACTCGATCGCCTCGGCACTCGAATCGGGCACGCCGCGGTACGCGAACGACAAGACGCGCAGGCCCTGTTCGGACAGCCGGCGGTTGGCCGCCACGATCTCGTCGCGCATGTCGTCGATCGGGACCACCTCGCCGTCGCGGATCGCCTGTGAGCAGCGCGCCAGAATCACGTCGGGTGCGCCCTTGACGGCGATCGCGATCGGCTCGTCGATCTGGTCGCGGATGCGGTGAAACGTCGCCATGAACTTGTAGGCGGAATCGAACGGGACCTCGGCGAGGCGTGGGAGCTCGCGCCGGGTCTGGGGTGCATCGACTCCGACCTTCGCCGCGAGGACGACCAACGCCGCCTCGGTCGGGTCGCCGACCACCGTGCCGTCGCGATCGACCACCGCATCGCTGCACAGCGCGAGCCCGAGGCCGAGGCGGCGAAAGTCCGGAGCTTCGTCGCCAGCCACTTGCAGGATCGCTCCGGAGAGTCCATAGCCCTCTCCTTCGATCGTGTACCAACGCGCGCCGACGTACATGGTGCGCGCCGTCATGGCGTTCAGCGTGAGGGTGCCGGTCTTGTCACTGTTGATCGCGGTCGTCCCGCCCAGGGTCTCGACGTCTGCGAGTGTCTTCACGACGGCCTTGTGTTCGGCGAGGCGCCGGCTCCCGGAGGACAACATCGTCTGCACGAAGGTCGGCAGACCGGTCGGAATCGACGCGATCGCGGTCGCGATGCCAAGGACCAGGACGGCGTCGGTGTCGACACCCCGAGCGAGCCCGACACCCACGATGATGATCACCGCGACGCCTGCGATGAGTCCGAGCAGCTTCGAGAGGTTGTCGAGCTCGCGCTGGAGTGGCGAGCGCTTCCGCTCGACGCTCGACACCATGCCCGCGATGCGACCCATCTGGGTCTCGGTGCCCGTCGCGGTGACGACGAAGGTCGCGGTTCCGCGTGTTGCGAGGGTGTTCTGGAAGACCATGTTGGTCCGGTCACCGAGTGACGCCTCGGGGTCCTCGAGAGCCTGTGTGTCCTTGGGGACCGGTGCGCTCTCTCCGGTCAGCGCGGCTTCTTGCATCTCGAGGGTCGCCGACGACACGATGCGTCCGTCAGCGGGCGCGAGGTCGCCGGCTTCGAGCGACACGACGTCGCCCGGGACCAGTTCGGTCGCGTCGATCTCGACCAGCGCGCCGCTGCGTCGGACGCGTGCAGACGGCACTTGGAGCTCGCCGAGGGCATCGATGCTCTCCTGGGCCTTGAGTTCCTGACTGGTCCCACGCACGATGTTGAGTGACACGAGGAGTCCGACGATGATCGTCGTGCTCCACTGCGAAGCGAGGAGGCCGACGACGACCACTCCGACGAGCATCAGCGTCATCGGGTTCGTGAACTGGGTCCACGCGATCGCCCAGCGATTCGGCGGCGGTGAACTCGGCAACGTGTTGTGACCGAACCGGTCGCGACGGCGCGACACCTCAGCGTCGTCGAGGCCGCGCCCCACCTCGACGTCGAGATGGGTGAGGAGGTCGGAGTCGTCGAGGGTGAACCACGCTGTGGTGGCGAGATCGTCGTCCAACATCGGCCCAGTATTGCTCGCTGAGTCGGTTCGGCTGGCCGGGATCGGACGATGCGTCCGCATTGAACGGCCATCCTGGGATCTGGGAGGCTGCGCCGATGTCGACACCGGTCACTCCTCTCGATCCTGCGAGCGAAGTGGGCACCCGTCCGAGCGTCGACTTGCTCGACCCGGCGCTCTATCAGCGAAATCCTCACGACCTCTGGGCCTGGATGCGGGCGCAAGAACCCGTCTATCGCGACGAGCGAAACGGCCTGTGGGGCGTCACACGCCACGCCGACCTGCTCGATGTCGAGCGTCGGTCCGCGGTCTTCGTGTCGGGGCAGGGATACCGCGCCATCTGGTCGCCGTCCGAGGTGAACATGATCGCCCAGGACGATCCTCGCCATCGTCAACAGCGCATGTTGGTGCAGGGCGACTTCACGAAGAAGTCCGTCGAAGCCCGGCGAGGCGAGGTGGATCAGCTCGTGACCGATGTCCTCGATGCGGTACTCGTCGACGGCGTCACGCAGGTCGAGGTCGTCGACGCGATCGCTGGGCAGGTGCCGGCGCGGCTCACCGCCCGGCTTCTCGGCTATCCCGAAGAGCGGTGGGCGGACCTGAAGTCCTGGTCGGAGCGGCTCATGCGCACCGACATGCGCGAGCGTGATGGAGTGATCTTCCGGGACTTCATCGCTGCCAACACCGAGTTCATGGGTGCGCTCGGCGAGGTCGCGGCCGCGAAGTTCCAACAGCCGGGTGACGACTTGATCTCACGATGGGTCCATGGTCGCATCGATGGCGAACCGTTGCCACCGGAAGCCATCGCCCACGAGGTCGGGCTCTTCATCTCTGGCGGGGCCGAAACCACCCGCACGGCGATCGCACACGGGCTGCGCGTCTTCGTCGACCACCCTGACCAGTGGGATGCGATCGGCGCCGACTCCGACCTCGTGCCCGGTGCCGTCGAAGAAGTCCTGCGGTGGGTGACTCCCCTCAACAACATGTTCCGGCGCGCGGCCGCCGACGACCGGATCGGCGATCAGCCGATCGAACGCGGTGACCGGATCATCATGCTCTACCCGTCGGCGAATCGAGACGAGGCGGTGTTCGACGAGCCGTTCCGTTTCGATGTTCGTCGTGCACCGAACCCACATGTCGCGTTCGGTTTCGGCACGCATCTGTGCATCGGCACGCATGTCGCTCGAGCGACACTCGCTGCCGTCTTCGGGCAGATGAGTCGTCGGATCACCGAACTCCGGGTCGAGAGTGAGCCGGTCGTCGAGCGCAACATCTTCGCCCGAGCCGTCGTGGCGTTCGACCTCGGCTTCACGCGTCGCTAACCGCGCTCGAGGTTCCCAGTCGGTAGGCCTCGAGGATCGGGCGGATGTCGGTCGGCGAAGCGCCGTGCATGATCACGGCGTCGGCACCCAGCTCGAGTTGACCGCGCACGGCATCTGCGCACTGTTCGGATGTGCCGGTGGCCGACGGGGCGAGCCACTCATCGGGGAGCAGCGTCGCGATGTGTTCGAGTTGTGCCGTGGTGGCCACCTGGTCGATCGCGCCGCGCACCGATGCCACGAGCTCGTCGGTGCGGAATGCCGCGAGTACGGCCGGGTCCCATCGGTTCGTCTCGACCATGAGGTCTCCGTACGCCTGGAGGTAGGTGGCGAGGCGGCCCACGGTCTTCTTCAGGCGGACGGGCTCTGGAAGGTGATCTCCGACCGTCGCGAAGCACGACCACACCCGCACGTCGTCGGGATCGCGACCGGCATCGCGCGCGGCCTGCTTGACGGTCTGCACGCAGCGAATCAGCGTTTCGTCGGTGAAGAACGTGTGGAGGATCACATCGTCGAACGCTCGTCCTCCCAACGCCAGAGACTGGGGACCGAACGCTGTGAGCGCCAGCGGTATCGCCTCGTCGAACTCGGGGTCGAGGCGCAGGACGGGCCAGGATCCGGCAGGTCCGTCGTGGCCGACGATCGTTTCGCCTCGCCAGAGCCGCCGCATCAGGCCGGCGAAGTCCTCCATCTGCGCCGTGGTGATGCGGCCCATGCCGAAGGCGTCCTGCAGGGGCGCGATCCCACGGCCGATCCCCAGTGCGAATCGCCCACCGGTGAGGAAGTGCATCGTCGAGGCATACGACGCGGTGACCACTGGATGGCGGGTGTTGTGGTTCGTGGCTGCGGTGATGATGCGCAGCTCTTCTGAGACCGCGCCGACAGCTCCGCTCAACGTGCATGCTTCCTTGATGTTGAAGCGCTCGGAGATGAACGCCGCCCCGAGTCCGAGGGCCTCGGCGTCGCGGACCTCGTCAATCAGGTCGCGAGGTGAATCCGGCGCGCCGGCGAGCGTGTAGAAGCCGAGCTCTTCATGACGTGCCACGGCCTCGACCGTACTGCTGTTGCGTCAGGCCGCTCGTGCCCGGTCAGGTCTGCGGTCGGACCGGACCGGAACATCGCTTTCCGAGGGACAATCCGCGCCGGCTCGGGCTGCGCGGTCAGGACAGCTGAGCGGTGCTGTCGTCGCTCTCGATCGGCTGGAGGCTCCAGTGCAGTGGGCCCCGCGTCGGTCGGTAGCGATCGAAGAGGGCGATGATCAACGACAGCAGGAACAAGAAGAACGCGATCGCCAACGCGCTGGATCCTTCGTCGCTCGACGGAATGATCACGGTCAGCACGTAGAACAAGACCGCGTTGACGATCACGTTGCCGCCGAACGCTCGTCCGACGCTGCTCCACTCGTGGCCACGCTGACGCAACCACTGGCTGACGCCGGCGTTCGCTGCGACGAGGAGCGCCACGAACAGCAGCACCTCGGGAATCGAGGCGTTCGAGCCGGGGATCGCCCGCCCGAAGATGATCGACATGAGCGTGATGAGTGCGACCTTCTCGGCGAGGCCTTCGAGCCATGGGCGGACCGGCGGAACGGCGGGAGCCGGGCGGTCGTCGAACTTGGCGACCTTGTCGGCGTCGAAGGTGAACGCGTGGTCGGGCTCGGGTGCCCGGCGCCAGATGAATGCGACGATCCCGACGAACAGCACGACCAGGGCGAGCATCGCGAGACCGACGAGAGGACGGTTGGCGAAGCCGTCGGCGAAGCTGTCGGTGACCTCGACGCCGAGGAGGTCGCCCTTCACGAAGTCGGTGAAGTCGAGCTGTGCGATGTGGATCCACCACTCCTGCGGAAGCTTGATGAACACCCAGATGCAGGCGGCGATCGTCACCACCGTGCGTGGGCTGAGGGTTCGGTCGCTCCAGCGGAGTCGGACGACCGCGATGGCGATGAAGTAGTACTCGAACGTGTTCGGGAAGATCAACAGGAGCGGACGCCACTCGGTGAGCTCGAAGAGCGTCACGCCGATGAGGCGGTAGTACCACAGGAAGACTGCAGCGGCGATCGCCGTGGGGTTGCGCCAGTTGCGGAAGGTCGCGATGTAGGCGATGGCGAGGTAGAAGACGTCGAGCGCTTTGTCGTAGCTCTGGTACGTCGTCAAGTCGAGGTCGGTCCAGGCCTGGAAGATCGTCTGATCTGCCGCATCGAGGACGAGGGCGAAGACGATTGCCGGAAGCGGGTACCGCAGGATGAGAAGCGGGACGAACAGCCGCAAGAGCAGCACGATGAGAAAGATCGTCAGGTCGGACACCTGGCCGAACGTAGTGGCTCACCGTCGGCGCGGGGTGTTTCCCCGGACGCGGTGAGTGATCGGCCGCCTCGTCAGGCAGCGTGCGGCGAGCTCGATCAGTGGTCGAGTTGCGACGGAACCGGAGTGTCTGGCGAGGGGTGGGGATGCTGCGCCATGCGAGCGCGCTCGGCCTCGATGATCATCGCCCGATCGCGGAGTGCCTGGGAACGGATCAGGGCGTCCTCCCGCGTTCGCTCGGCGCGTTCGCGCCGGTCGATCGATCCCAGGCGACCGCTCAGCCAGTCGATCAGCGCGTGCAATGCGATCGCGACGATCAGATAGATGATCATCGCGAACAGGATCGAGGTCTCGAACACTGCCGGCACGTCGTTGCCGGCGATACCGATCTCGACCGGGGAGAAGATCCCCCGGAACGGGTCCATGGCGCTGTCGAGGTTCCGATACGCCCACTGCACGAACGACGACGACGGATTCGCGCCGAAGAGCAGCAGCAGGAATCCGATCAGCAGGATCACCTCGACAAGCAGTACGTAGGCGTACACGAGGTAGGTGATCGCCCGCACGATCCACACCAGCCAGCGTCGAGCCGAACCGTGTGATTCCTGCACCTCGGGAATCGCCGAAGGTGGCGGGGGCGGTGTCGGTGCGGTCGAGAAGTCGGTCATCTGCTCTCTCCGGTGGTGGTCGACCAGACGATGCCTGGCGTCGTGCGGCAGCGACGAGACGTCGCGTCGAGACCGTACCACCCGAGTCGCGGGCAGCTCGCTGACCGATCAGGTGAGGCGGGCGGGTGACCGCAGGATGCCTCGATCCACTTCGGTGAGTTCACGATGGCCACTCCTCGGCAACCGCTTCGAGCTCGGCGCGGACATCGGGGTGTCCGATCGCCGCGAGGGCTCGAGCACGCTCGCGCACGGTCCGCCCCCGGAGTTCGGCGCCACCGAGTTCGGTCACGACTGTGTCGACCTGATGGCGTGGGGTGGTCACGATCGAGCCGACCGGAAGCTTCGAGACGATGCGCGACACCGAGACCCCGTGAACGTCGGAGGTGGAGGGGAGGCAGATCAGCGAGCGATCGGTGCCGATGAGCGACGCGCCGGCGACGAAGTCCTCGTGGCCACCGATTCCGGAGAATTGCGACCCGGCGATCGTGTCGGCGACCACCTGGCCGGACAGATCGATCGCCATCGCGCCGTTGATGCTGACCATCTTCCGGTTGCGGCTGATCTGTTCGGGCGCATTCACGAGGTCGACGGGGAGGAACCGGACGTCGTCGTTCTCGTGAAGCCATTCGTACAGTTCGGGTTCACCGGCCGCGAAGGTCGTCACCGACACTCCGTCGAAGAGCCCCTTGTTCGCGTTGGTGACCTTCCCCGCTTCGCACAGCCGCATCAGCCCGGTGGTGAACATTTCGGAGTGGATGCCGTATCCCCCGCCGTCAGCGTCGGCGAGGCGCGCCGCGACCGCGTTCGGGATGCCGCCGATACCGGTCTGGAGCGTCGCTTCGTCGGGGATGAGCGGAACCACGAACTCGGCGATCGCATGCGCGACCGCTCCGGCCGGCGCGCCAGCGAGATGGAGTGGTGTCGCATGAGCTTCGACGACGACGTCGACCTCGTCGATGTGGAGGGCGTGAACGTGGTGTGCGTCGATTCCTCGGGTCCTCGGAAAGTGCGGGCTGGTCTCGACGAGACAGAGACGTTCGGGATCGCGTGCCGCAGCCCGGAGCTCATGGACATGCGCTCCGGCGTGCAACGACAGGCTCATCCAGCCGTCGTCGTCGGGTGGCGTCGCCATCGTGGCGACGACTCGGGTGGCGAGCGACGAGAGCATCGGGCCGAAGCCGCGGAAGTCGGAGGGAACGAACTCGACGTCGGCGCCGCTCGCGAGGAGGAACCGCTCAGCAGGACCGAAGAACCCCGACCGGTACGACACCCCCGGCTTGACGAACACCCCGTAGAGGTCGGGGAGCAGCGCACCGTTGATCCGCAAGTCGGTGAAATCGTCTCTGGCATCGAGCGCATGCAGGAACATGCCGGGCACACCGGGTCCGAGCGGGACCGAGATCTCGTCGTCGGGGCGAACGATCGCGGCGGCTTCCTCGGGCGTCACAGTCTGAGCCATGGTTCGATCATGGCCGATCCGTCGCCTGCGCCCGAACGCGGGTCGGATCATCGGCACCTCTGTAGAGGCGGTGGTGTCGTCGCGGGTCCCCACCGTCGGCGGCGGCGACCGGTCGGCGGATCACTCGTCGGTGAGGGTCTCGCTGAGCCGGTTCACGGTCGCGTGGACGCCGATCGCGTATGTGTCGGCGATGGCGGTGTCGCGATGATTCGAGTGCGCTTCGACTCGATCGGGATCCATCGCGACCGCGAGGAACGCAGCTCGGCTCGGGAAGGTGTTGAAGCGAACCTGGTGCCAAGTTCGGCCGTCGCCGATGATGGTGCCCTCAGCGGAGAACCAACCGCTGATTCGAAGGCCGTTCGGGACCGCGACCGATCCGGCGACCTGTTGGTAGGCGTTCATGTGGTCCGGGGTGACGACGGCGCCGTCGCGTTCGTGGAATCGGATCACGTGGACCATGGTGTATGGCCCGTCGTCCTCGGTCGGAGGGTGCGCCACGTCGGCCCAATCGACAGGGTCCGAGATGTCGGGGAACCCGAGCGGCTGGCAGCCGATGACGATCGTCTGCTCCATCCCGGCCTCCTTGTGCGCGTGGCTCTCCTGGAAGTCGGTGCGCTGTTGCATCTCGATGAACGCCGCTCGCGTCGGGTATTTGATGACGCCGATGCGATCCCATGTCGGTTCGTCACCGAGGAACTGATCGGTGACGTCTCCGAAGAACACCGGCTGCGCGCCGACGGCGGCGAGCGGGCCGAGTGGCGTGTACGCATCGTCGGCTTCGCGACCGGACAACGATGTCTCGCGTCCGTCGACGTACTCGGCGTGCTCCTTGTACTTCATGAGGTTGACCATCCACACCGGGCCGTCGTCGGCTGGTGGCGTGGTGGCGAGCCGTTGGCCGTACTGCACGTCAATGTGTCCGTATCCGGGCATCGCGGTCTCCTCGTCGTGGGTGTCGCAGCCGAGTGGTCAGCGGTGGCCGGGGGCCATGTAGAACCACATCGGGAATGGGGCTCCGTGCTCCTTCAACGCGGCACGTGCGGCCATGAGCGTCTTGCCGGCCTCGGTCTCCTCGTGGAACCAGGCCTCGATCGCTCGGCCTCCCGGAGTCGGCCCCGTGACGAGTTCGAGCGCTGCCTCGGAGTAGTAGGCGCGGATGTCGTGGCACACCGCGATCGTGTTGCCACTCGGCAGCGGGGCATCCTCGGCGCTCGCTCCGCCCGCCCACTCGTGGAGCACGGCGAGTGCGTCGGGAACGTCCGCCGGACTGATCACACGACCGACGGCGGTCACGCCGTTGCGCTTGGCCACCGACCGTTCGTACGCGGCCTTGATCCCCTTCGCTTCGTCGACTGCGGCCGGGAGTGATGGGTCGTGACGCGGTGGGATCGAACACGAGACCGGTGTCTCGTCGGACTCGATGACGGTGGGGTGGTCGGCGAGCACGGGCGCACTCGCATCGAGGAGTGCAAATGCGCGTTCGATGACGTCGCGCTGGAACGCTGCATTGCCGGGGTGACCGAGAGGTCGGCCGAGCGGGAAGTCGCAGAACAGAGCACGGGGCGGCGCCATCTTCTCCACGACGTCGCGCATCGACGCGAGAACGATGGTCGTGATGCCAGCTGCTTCGAGGACGTGGGCGAGCACACTCACGGTGCGCGTGCACAGCGGTCAAACAGGTGTGAGGATCACCACGTCGACGCCATCGGCCCGCAACTCCGCGGCGCAGGCCGGGCCGGTGTCGAGGCGGATTTCCGACACGGTGTCAGGCTGGTTGCCGGCGAACGCGAAGTGTCGCGGCGCGACCTCGCCGATCACGCCGTCGGCAGCGAGTTCTTCCAACCGGTCGATCGGGTACACCACGTTCAGATCGAGCTGGAAGCCGGTGTGATCGAAGTTCGGGCTCCAGTGCCCCATGATCAGATCGCGATCGGCTCGGTCGAGCGTGCGGTAGCGGGTCTCGGCGGCGGCGAAGCGTTCCTGGTCAGGGCGGTGCAACGCAGCCGATGTGACGATCGCGACGCGCGCTTCGGTGAGGGGCTTGTCGAGCGGCGTGAACGCCGGGTCGTCGAACGTGGGGACTTCCTGGGCGGCACCGAAGCCGCGCATCGCGGTGTCGCCTGCGGTCGGTGTGCTCATGGACGGGCCTCTCGTCTTGATCTGCCAGTGTGACTCGCACAACCTACGCGCGCGTGGCTCGATCGGGCAAAGTGGGCGGATGTCTGCTGACGCCGCTGACCCGACCGATTGGAACGAGCTGACCGAACGGGCTGGGCTCGCTGCACATGACCTCGTCGGATGGTTGATGTGGGATCCCGGTGCGATCTCGCGATTCGAGGCACTCGGCGTGGAGAACGGTGCCGGCTGGATCGTGTCGTGGCGGCTGGCCCCGCTGGGCGATCTCGCCCCCGCGGCAGCGGCGTCGATGACGTACTCGATGAGTCCCGCCGTGATCGACTTCGTGATGAGCAAGTACCGCGGCATCACCGATGCCGACGCGATTCGAGATGCCCGCGATGCCGCCGTCATCGAGGGGGTCGAAGACATCGCACCCGGCTTGCTCGCAGAGATCGCTCCGCTGGCTGATGATCTCTGGCGTGGGATCGACTCGGTGCACTTCGGTGCCCGACCGATGTTCTCGGCGTTCCGTGCGGAGCCACGTCCCGCTGCCGGTGCTGGGGGTCTCTCGGCGTGGCGTGCGGCGAACTGCCTGCGCGAGCTCCGCGGCGACAATCACTGGGCGCTTTGCGCGGCCGCCGACCTCGACGCAGTGGAGGTGGGGCTCCTCCACTCGGCGATGATCGACGTCGAGGAGTACGGCAGCGAGGAGTGGATCGCCCGCAGTCGAGGCAACGACGACGCAGCGATTTCCCGGGGTTGGGAGCGTCTCGAGGCGAAGGGTTTTGCGAGCGGGTCGTCCCTGAACGAGATCGGTCGTTCGTTCCGCCATGACCTCGAACGCCGAACCGATGAGCTGACGGCGCCTGCGTGGCGAGAAGCGGGAGAGGCCGTGACCGCGGAGTTCTGCCGCGCCGTGCACGCGCACCACGATGCGTTCCTGCAACGCATCGACGAAACCGCTGGCCCGCGGTGGATGCCCGCGCTCCGCCAGCGCCCCGGTGAGAGCTGAGCGGATCGGCGAACCCACTTCGCAGGAGTTCCGACGGTTCTGGCCGCCACCGGCCGCGTGGGCGTGTTCGACCGTCGGCAGCGTCGCGACTCAGGCGGTGCGGAGCGCGGCCCAGAGCCGCTCGGCCACGTCGTCGCGGTCGAGTTCGAAGCCGGCTCGCCATGCGGCGGTGAGGGTGCCGAGGAGGACAGCGGTCGCGAGGGCTGGGTCTGCGCCGATGCCGAAGTCGCCCATTGCCCCGAGCCATCGCTCGGCCGCTGCGTTCTTCCTCGCGGTGACGGCGTCGGTCATGAAGCCGGCATGTGACTGGGCCTCGACGAAGAGCAGTTGCTCGGGATCCCGCGTGGCCTCGGCCCACATGCGCCGCCACAGCACCATGAACCGGCTCTTGGGTGTCCCGCCGCTCACCGGTTCGAGCAACGCGTCGAACACGTCGAGGTAGTCGATCATCAGCTCGTTCGCCAGGGCTGCCTTGTCGGGCCATCGGCGGTACAGCGTGGCGACGCCAACGCCCGCCCCTGCCGCGATCTCGTCGACGGTGGCCGATCCGAAGCCGACCTCGACGAATCGCTGGAGTGCGGCGCGCTTGATTCGCTCGGAGGTCTCGTCCGCTGTCACTGAGCGCAAGCTAGCGGAGCGCCTGTTCCGTTCATCGGAAGAAATCTTCCGCCAGGCGAAGGAAATCCTCCGCACGTGGTCTATGGTCTCGGGTCACCGAGAGGAGATGCCATGGTTTCGATTCCCACCACGGTCAACGGCGAGCAGCTCGAGATCGATGTCGCAGGTCCCGAAGCGGCCGTCGACGTGATCCGAGAGCAGTTGGGTCTGACGGGTACCAAACTCGTCTGTGCAGGAGGTGTCTGCGGCGCGTGCACGATCAAGCTCGACGGCGAAGCAGTCGCCGGTTGCCTCACCCCCGCCACGGCACTCCGAGACGCGGAGGTCACGACGGTCGAAGGTCTCGCGGACGGTAATGATCTGCACGCCGTGCAACGAGCTTTCATGGCGCACGACGGTCTGCAGTGTGGATTCTGCACACCCGGCTTCGTCACCGCAGCGAGCGTGTTCGTCGATCGCTGGCGCACCGAGCACGGCGACACCGAACCCGAGCGTCACGTGATCGCCGATGCGCTCGCCGGCAACCTCTGCCGCTGCGGTGCCTACGAGGGCATCTACCGAGCTGTCGCGGCTGCCTGTCTCGGCCAGCACGACCGGTCCGGCCCGAGCAGCCGAGTCGACGCCGAGGCGAAGGTCACCGGGGCGGCGACCTTCACCGCCGATGTGTTCCCCGCCGACGGACTGCATGCAGTGATCGTCCGCTCGACGATCGCCGCGGCTGACATCGGTCCGACGCCCACCGACGCTGCGCCGTTCGTGGTCGATCTACTCGGCGAGCACAGGTCGGTGGTGTATGCGGGGCAGCCGATCGCTGCGGTTGCCGCCGAGACTCTCGAGGAGGCCCGCCGCCTCGCTGCCGACTTTCCCGTCGCAATCACGCCGAAGCCGTTCGTCACCGATCCCGAAGCGGCGATGGCCGCTGAAGCGCCCGTGGTCCACGCCGACAGGGCTGCACGCAAGGCAGCGCCCAACGCGGCCGAAGGGGCGGCGTTCCCCGCTCGGTGGGCGGGCAACGTCCGCACTCCCGGTGCGGTGCGATTCAGAGGGGGAACCGCGAAACGCCGGGTCGATCGCGCCCGTAGCGAAGGCGATGCGGGCCTCGCCGATCTTCGTCTCGGTAGTGGTGTGCAGCTGCACACGAGCTTCGAGCCGCACTGCACGGTGGCTGACTGGTCCGACCCTGAGCGGCTCGTGATGTGGACGAGCACGCAGGCCGTCAATCACGTCCACCACGAACTCGCCGAGCACTACGGACTCGACCCGACGTCGATCGAGGTTCGAGCCGACTTCGTGGGTGGCGGGTTCGGATCGAAGGTTGCCCTCAGCGAGGACATGCACGCAGCGATTCGACTGTCGCGTCTGGCCCGGCGACCCGTTCGGCTCGTGCTCGACCGGCGCGAGGAACTCACCGCGACCGGAAATCGGCCCGGGAGTGCCACCGACATCAGCCTGCTCGTCGGCGACGACGGGTCGTACGAGGCGTTGGTGATGCAGGGCGAAGCGCACGCCGGCGCCGCCATCAACGGCGCGTACGCGATGATGGCCGCGTTCGCCTACCGCCGGGCGCCCAAGGTCGCCGCAGACCGCGACATCCTCACGAACACGCCACCGGGTGCACCGTTCCGAGGGCCGGGTGGCCCGACGGCGGCATGGGCATTGGAGAGCGCCGTCGACCAGGTAGCTCACCAGACCGGCCGCGACCCCATCGAGCTCCGGCGGTCACTCGACCGCAACGAGAAGCGGTTGGCGCTCTACGACTGGGCGGCCGCGCTGCCACTGTGGACCTCCCGACCCGCGACCGGCGAGCAACAGGGTCGGTTCCGACGCGGTGTCGGAGCGGCAGCCGCCAACTGGTTCTACGCGCTCGATCCGGCGACTGAAGTCGAGGTCGCCGTGGAGCACGGTCGCTTGACGGTCACCACTGCGTCGCAGGACATGGGGACCGGCTCGAAGACCGTGCTCGCCAACGCCGTCGCCGAGGTGTTCGAGTGCGAATCGTCCGATGTCGTCGTCCGCATGGGCATCGCCGATGGTGCTCGGCCACGCGGTCCCGTCTCGGGCGGTTCGCGAACCACACCATCGATCTGGTCGACGGCTGTCGAAGCGGCCGAGGAACTCCGACGAGCGATCGGCGGCAGCCCGACCGCAGCGCATGACGGTATGCGTGTCCGCGCGACACGAGCGAAAGATCGTCGTCGCGGCCTGCCGGTCACGATGCCCACGAGCTTCCAGATCGGACGCGGTTTCTCTGGCGGCCTCCACATCAGCGAGGTCGAGGTCGACACACTCACCGGCAAGGTCAGAGTGCTGACCGTTCACGCCGGCATTTCTGCCGGCCGCATCCACTCGCCGATGACGGCACGTAGCCAGTGCGAGGGCTCCATCATCCAGGGTATCGGGCTGGCCCTCTACGAACAGCAGGTCATCGACCCGCACACCGGGCTCACGCTCTCGTCGAACCTCGAGGACTACCGGATCCCACAGCTCGGCGACACTCCGGAGATGCACGTCCACTTCAACGAGGAGGGTTGGGAGCATGTTGCGGGTGGCGGCGTCGGCATCGGTGAACTGGCGACCGTCAGCCCGGCCGCGTCGGTCGGCAACGCCATCTTCAACGCCACCGGCTGGAGACCGACCCATCTCCCCATCCGACCCGATCGAGTGCTGGAGGCGCTGCGATGATCCACCTTCCCGAGACACTCGCCGAGCTCGACGATGTCAGCGCCCTCGGTGCTGGTGCGGTCCTCCGCTCCGGTGGGACCGACCTCCAGGAGCGGCTCCGCTCAGCGAACGCGCAGCCGGTGTTGGTGGACCTCGGTGGCATCGGTGAGCTGCGCG
>JBGCFW010000411.1:0-14562 GCA_045107155.1 Ilumatobacter sp.
CGCCGGAAGGTCAACGAGTTCCTGCGCGTCGTCCGACGCTTCGAGATCAGCAGTCATTACGCATTCACAGCGAGCGAGCACGATGAAGAACGTTCGCCACAGCCCATGGGTCGAACGATAGACGCTTGCCGGGATCGGCGCTCGACTCCAACGGGCTCACGAGGTCAATGGAGCCAGACGGCCGGGGGGTGTCTCACCCAGACCGTTCCGCAGGCCCGTCCGTTAGAAGAACCGTTAGAAGATCGGCCCCGAGACGCGAAGAAGCCCTGGCAGATCTTGCGATCTACCAGGGCTTTCGTTGGTGGCGGGGGCAGGATTTGAACCTGCGACCTTCGGGTTATGAGCCCGACGAGCTACCGAACTGCTCCACCCCGCGGCGAAGTAGGTAGCAAACCATAGAGGCCACTGGGGCGCTTCACAACGCGTCGCCACCGAAGCGGTGGATCAGTGAACCGAACGCTTCGAGTGCCCCCGGTTCGGCGACATCGGGGAGCGACACGATCGCCGTCGACACGCCCGCCACCGCAAGTGCACGAAACCCGGCCTCGTGGTCGTCGACGGTCCCGGCACCCACACGATCGGCGTAGCGTTCGGGCCCGACATCGGGCGGCCGGAGGCGATCGACACGAACCCGCACATCATCCGCATCGGCTCCGACCAGCACGGTCCCGAGATGCGTCACCTCGACCTCGCCCACGTCACGTCCCACGGCCGCGCAATGCTCGCGAAGCACCTCGACCTTGCGACGCACGGTCGCCGCATCGCCGAAGAGATTGCAGCCGTCGGCCAGCTGTGCAGCGATCCGCAGTGTCACGCGCTCCCCCGATCCGCCGACGATGATCGGAACTCGCGCGTGCAACGGCCGCGGGTACAGGCCGGTCTCGGGGAGCGAGAGGACTTCACCGGTGAACGGTTTGCCACCGGGGCCGAGGAGCGAGCGGAGCGCACCGACGGTGTCCGCGAGCAACCTCATCCGCTCCGACACCGACCCGAACGGGATCCCCAGCGCTCGATGCTCGTGTTCGGAGTTTCCCGCACCGAGGCCGACGATCACTCGGCCACCGCTCAACACGTCGAGCGTTGCGATCTGCTTGGCGAGCAACCCGACCGGCCGCGTCGTCACCGGACTCACGAGCACGCCAAGGCGAATCCGCTGGGTCACCGCAGCGATGTGCGCAAGCGTCGAGTAGCTCTCGAGCATCGGATCCCACGCCCGACCGACCTGCGGAATCTGGATCAGATGATCCATCACCCAGATGCTGTCGAACCCGGCCGCCTCGGCATCGCGAGCGATTCGGACGAGATGATCTGCGATGCCGTCGTTGCCGCCGCCCCAATCGAACGACGACACCAACAGGCCGAACCGGAGTCCGGGTGTCGGCTCGCCGAGCGCTTCGTCGCGCACGGCCTCCGCCAATCGTCGCGTGACCGTGCGGACCGGTTCGGGCTCGATCACCAGATCCCAACCCTCGCTGCCGAGGTCCACCTCACGCGCCTTCTTGATCATCTGGTCGAGTGCACGCACTGGCACCGGGTGAGCACGCTCACGATTGCGTCGCTTGCACTCCGCAGCCGACGTCGTGAAGCGCACCGCGACCGCCGACACCGAAGCAGACCGCGCTGCGGTCAGGGCGACAGCACGCCGAGCCGGGTCGAGACCCGTGGTGTCGATGACCGTCGTGAGCCCGCGACCAAGGCGAGCAGCCACGATCCGATCGAGCAGGTCGAAGGCGTCGTCGGTGGCGGCGAGGTCGAGCTCGTGTTCGCCGACGATCCCGCGCAGCGCGTCAGCACTCACGACCTGTTCGGGTCGGAAGTTCTCCGCCGCCCAGGTGCTCTTGCCCGACGCGGGCGCGCCCACCAGGACCACGAGACTCGGCGTCGGGATCGGCCGAGGAGACATCGCCGGAGCGTATTCGGTCCCGTGAGGGGCGCCCGGCCCAGACGAGCTGGTGAACCTCGCGGCCGACGCTGACGTGGCCACCATGTGTCGCCGTGTTTCGACCGAGTGAAATCCTGGCCACCAGGCCCCCGTCAGGCACCAGCGAAGGCTTCCGACCATTGCTCCTTCGACCGGCCCGCGGTACGTTCGCCACAGCCGGGCAGCCGACGAATCGAGGGATTCATGAAGCGTGTACTCACCGGGGTGGCCATCGCCGCCTCACTTTCACTCGGGTTCCCGGCGATCGCCGCTGAACCATTCGAGGGCGAGATGCAGAACGTCGATCACCTCGGCACCCTCCCCGACACCGAAGGTGCGATCGCCGTCAACTTCTTGAAGTACGACGGCACCGGCAGCGGCCGGCTGAACGTGATGATGGTCTCTGGCACGTTCGGGCTGAAGAGCTACGACGTCAACGACCCGGCGAACCCGATCCTGCTCGACGAGCTCCCCGCCACGACGTTCCTGCGCCCCGGTGACCCCGCGGAATACGCACGTGCGTTCTGGCAGAACGAGGACATGGACGTCGACCAACGTCGCAAGCGCGTCTTCATGGCCCGGGACCCCCGCGCCTTCGACGGCTCCACCTCGAGCCCCGACGCCGTCGCAGGCGTGTACATCATCGACGCCGCCGACCCGACGAACCTCGAGATGGCCCACTTCGAAGAGCTCCCCGTCGGGCACACGACCACCTGCGTCAACTCGTGCAACCAGCTCTGGACGGGTGGCCCGGCGTCGAACACCGAGCAACAAGAGATCTGGCCGGCTGGTCGCCCGATCTTCGTCACCGACGTCCGCGACCTCGACAACGTCACCACCTCACCGGTCGCGATCGACACCGAACGCTTCGACGGCGTCACCGCGTACGCCCACGACGTGCAGGTCGACGAGGCCGGAATCGCATGGGTCTCAGGACTCGGCGGCGTGCGCGGCTACCACACCCGCGGACGCCACTGGGACCCGATCACCAAGCGCATCCGTCGAGCGAGCGCCACCAACCCGATCCCGTTCGCCGGTGGCGGGTTGAGCGAGGCCGACGCACCTTCGGCGTTCATCCACAACAGCGACCGTCCGATGGGCAGCAACCGCATCCCCGGCGTTCAACGCTACGGCTTCTCGAACGGCCAGTTGATCTTGTCGACCGAGGAGGCGTTCGGATCGAACACCTGCGACGGGATCGGCCAGTTCGTGATCTCGAAGCTCGACGGCAGCTACACCGGTGCGGGCTGGGAGTCGACCCCCGAGGATCCGTTCCGCCTGGAGACGGTGTCGAGTTGGAGCCCCGCTGGCGAGGAAGGGACCGACACCGGCGCCCCGTTCTGCTCGGCGCACTACTTCGATCGAGACAAGGAGATCGTCGCCTACTCCTGGTATGCCCAGGGCACGCGCTTCCTCGACATCTCCGATCCGCGAGAGCCGATCCAGATCGCGTACTTCCGCCCCGACGACACAGTCAGCTTCGCGCCGTACTTCTACGAGGATCTGATCTACGTCGCCGACATCGCTCGTGGCGTCGACATCCTCCGCCTCGACCGAGGCGCCGACAACGCATCAAGCAGCCGCAGCCCGGTCCAGGCACCCGCCCGGTCAGTAGCAGCACTCGCCGTCAGCGCAGCCACCACGGCCCGCTTCGAACAGGACCCCACGTCGGTCCTCTGCGTGGTCCCGACATCGGGCACCTGACAGATTCAGACCGCGAGTCACCCCCGCCCCGAGCCGGCCGCTGCAATCCGCTCGGGGCGGGGTCGCGTTCTGCGGATCGCTCGATGAGGGCTCAGATCCGCAACGACTGAACGCTGACGGGTTCGGTGAAGCCCTTGACCATCCGACGGCCCGCCGGTTCGAATACACAGCCGACTGCGGCAGCGGCGAGTTCGTCGGTGACCAACAGCTCCTCGGGGACGGCCTCGTCGACCAAGCGTGACGCGAGATTCACGACCGATCCGTAGTAGTCGCCGCCACGGGCGAGCACTTCTCCGTATGCAACACCGCCGCGCGGAACCACGAGTTCGTGTTCGCTTCCGAAGCCGTGCATCAGCTCGCTGCCGGTCCGACACGCGGCCGCTGCGTCGCTCGCCACGAACATCACCTCGTCGCCGATGAGCTTCACCACCCGTGCACCGGTTGCCCGCGCGACGTCGTCCGACTCGGCTTCGAACTCACGGAGGAACAACGCGAGCTAGCGCGTGGACATCTCCGCCGAGATACCCGTGAAACCGACCAGGTCGACGAAGCCGACCGCGTAGCGGAACTGGAATCGCTCCGACTCGCTGATGGTGGTCGCACGGGTTCGCTCGATCGCTTGGAGGACGTGCCGACGCAGCACAGGGTCGAGCCGCTCCATGAACCCATCGAGCAGGCCGACGCCGTCGTAGACCTTGCGAGCGAGCGCGATCTCGCTCTCGCCCGCTTCGATCGACTGCGACTCGACGTCGGACAAGAAGAGCGACACGGCAGCTTCAGCGATCCGTCCGATCGACGAGCCGACCACCCGGAGCAAACTCGTGGCCTCTTCGGGGGTGAACATGTCGCCGAGGACGTGGAACGCTGCCATCGTCCGTGCTTCGTCAGCGGTGAAGCCGATCTCACCGGCGGGTGAGCCCTCGACGGGTACGAATCCGAACGCCGCGACGTTCTCGTCGAAGCTCTCGCCAGGCACCGACGCGAGGTCGACGGCTCGCGTCCGGGTCAGACGCTCCCCGGGGACGAGACGACGATCTCCGGCGAGCGCACCGAGCGCTTGCTGCTCGAGCGCGTCGCACATCTCGACCACGGTGAACCCGAGCGCGTCGAGCCACTCGAGGAGTTCGAGACGGCCGGTGTCCGCGTCGACGGCCGGGTCGAACAGTCCGGCCGCTGTGAAGTCGTCGACCGTCGCCATTCCGGCGATGGTAGGGCGACGGGTCGGGCGCCGTCGCACGCCGGGTGTCGTATCGTCGCCCCAGTGTCGATCGCGTCCCTCCTCGTCGATGTGCTCGGCCCGGTCGTCGTGCTCGTCGCCATCGGTGCAGTCGTCGGCCCACGAATCGGTGTCGAAGCCGGATCGCTGTCGAAGCTCGCCTACTGGATCCTGGGGCCCGCGTTCATGTTCGCCAGCCTCTACGCGGCCGAACTCGACGGAGCGTTGATCGCCAAGCTCGTCGCTGCCGCACTCGCCGGGATGGTCATCGCCGGCGGTGGCGCCTGGACGGTGATGCGAATCGCGGGCGCCGGCTACGGCGAACGGGGCGCGACCGCGCTCACCAGCTCGTACGGCAACGTCGGCAATGCCGGGCTCGCGATCTGTGCGTTCGCACTCGGCGATGAGATCCTGCCCATCGCCTCAGTCCTCATGTTGACCGTCAACTCCGCGGGCCTCGTGTTCGGTGTCGGCGTGGCGGCGGCACGAACGACGTCCCGTCTCGCTGCGCTCGGCCGCGCTGTCACCGCGCCGATGACCGTCGCTGCCTGGTTGGCGATCGCTGCGAACGTCGGCGATGTCTCGCTCCCGCTCGTCGCCGAACGTCCGCTCGAACTGGTCGCCGGTGCGCTGATCCCGGTGATGCTGCTCACGCTCGGCATGCAATTGGTGAGCACCGGTCTCCCGTCGTTCGACCGGGCTCTCGGCGTGTCGATCGTCGCGAAGCTCGCAGTTGCGCCACTGGCCGCCGGAGTCGTGATCCGCTCGCTCGGGGTGGGCGGCGACCCGGCCGCCGCGGTGATCATCCAGTCGGCGATGCCTCCCGCCGTGTTCTGCGCCCTCCTCGCCCTCGAACACGACTTCGAGACCGACCGGGTCACGAGCGCCGTCGTGGCGAGCACGATGGTCTCGATCGTCACGCTGCCCGTCGTGCTCGCCATCACCACGTAGCGCATCTCCCCCCCCGATTGCGACGAGCCTCAGCGACCGGCCCGCGGCACTCGGACCAGACGGGATGCGCCGGGGTCGCACGCGAACTCGTCGCGTGCGTCACCACCGACGAGCGCCTCGATCGCCGGACTCGCCGTCGCGAAGAATCGGTCGCTCTCCTCGGGCTCCGAGCGACGGCTCGATCGGGGTTCGGCAAAGACGACCGCACCGAGCCGCCCGTCGGCGTCGAAGACGCCAGCGCCGCTGTCACCACCGGCAATCGCGCCGAGGAGTTCGTAGCCGTCTCGTCGAACGACATCTGTCCCGCGGACCTCATCGACATCGATCAGGACGCGGCGCAACACCTCGACGTCCACATCGCCCGACGTCGCAGCACCGACCAACATCGCTGCATCGCTCTCGGAGAGTTCGGTGAACACCACAGCCGCGAATCGGCCCTGGAGCTCGGTGTGCACGAGCGCGAGGTCGTTGACGGTGTCGAGTGCGACGACCTCGCCTCGCGACTCGGCCGCGACACCAGACTCGACGAACACGTCGGCTGCGCCAATGACCACATGCGCGGCCGTCACGACGAGATCGTCCGCGACCACCACCCCTGACCCGTCGGTCCGCGACGCATCACCGCACGAAGTCGTCCGGATCGCCACCGCCCGCGACGCCGGCGACGACACAGCCGGCACCTCCGACGCACCGCATGCAGCGACGAGGAACGCAACGGTCACCGCCACCCGGCGATGACGCGGGCTCATCGCTCCGCAGCGAGGCGCGTCATCGCCGCCTGGAACGTGCGAGGGACCGAAAAGCGCTCGGTACCAACGACCCAGTCGGTGAGGACCAGGTTCGAACCGACCACCGCGAGCTCCGCATCGTCGGGGAGCGGGCCGATCAGTCGCGTCGCGACCTGCCGAACTCGACCAGCCACGAACGAATACGGGCCAGCGTCGGTGTGCGCGAGCACGCGCGACTCGGTCGTGACAACAGCAGCCGCGAGCGCCGCCGCCAGAGCGAGCGCGAGACGCGCCGTGCCCGAGCCGTAGTCGAAGATCGTGGTGACCAAGACTGCGAGCGCGGCCGCACCGGCGGCCCAGACGTACATCGCTCCCGATCGACGCCACATGAACACGACATCGATCAACGTCACCTCGGTCGGCAACAACCGTTGCACCGAACTGACCAGGACACGCCGTCGCATCAGTTCAGTCTGCCGGTCCGGCGACCCCAGCGAAGGCTCGGTCCGTGCACAACACCGCGACTGAGTCGGTGCGCCCGAGGTGGTGAGCGCACCGACTCACGTGGGGATCAGAGGTTGGTCTGCTGATTGAGGAACGACTTCTCGGCAAGGCCGTGCCACTCGGCGACGCTGTCGCGGAACTCGCGCCACGGCCCGAGGACCTCGGCGAAGCGACCGTTGGTCGCAGCGACACCGTCGAGCACCGACTCGGTCTCGGTCTTGAACGCGGTCATGATCTCGTCGGAGAAGGGCAGGATCGTGGCGAACTCCTGGACCCGTGACAGGTCCTGGGTGTTCAACACGTCGTACTGAGCCACCGTCATCGCATGGGCATACGCCGCGGCGTTCTCGATCGCCGCCTTGTACTCCTCGGGCAGATCGTTGAACAGCTCGAGCGGGAACTGCACCTCGAGCGTCGTGCCCGGCTCCCACCAGCCGGGGTGGTAGTAGAACAGGTCCCCGTCGAACTGGTCGAGACCCAAGATGAGGTCGTCGGTCGGACCCACGAACTCCGCGGCATCGATCGCGCCGGTCTCGATCGACGGCAGGATCTCACCGCCGGGCAACGAGACCTGCTCGCCACCGAGGTTGTTGAGCACCTGGCCGGCAAGACCCGGGATGCGCATCTTGAGACCCTGGAGATCATCGACCGTGTTGATCTCCTTGCTGAACCAACCACCCATCTGGCAGCCGGTGCCGCCGGCCGGGAACGTGATGATCCCATGCTCCTCGGCGTAGAACTCATTGAGCAGCTCGAGGCCGCCGCCCTGGTAGAGCCAGGCGTTGTGCTGGCGCTGCGTGAGTCCGAACGGTACGGCGGTGCCGAACTGCTGCACCTCGTTCAGGCCCGTGTAGTAGTACGACGCCGTGTGTCCGGACTGGACGCCCTGGTCGCGAACTGTCGGAAGCACCTCGAGGCCGCCGACGATCTCACCGGCAGGTCGCGGCGTGATCTTGAAACGTCCGCCCGTGAGGCGGCTGAGCTGCTCGGCGAACACGTTGGCTGAGCCGAACAGCGTCACGAGGCCCGCGGGCCATGACGTCGCCATGTCCCATTCGATTTCCGGCAGGTCGTTGCTCAGGCTGATCGTCTCACCGCCAGCCGGCTCGGTGCTGGCCGTGTCGCTCTCGGAACCGGACGAGCCGTCGGCATCCGCGCCCGAGTCCGACGAGTCACCGTCGGAACTCGCGCACGCGGCGAGGATGCTGGTGGACGCAGCCAACCCGGCGACGCCGACGCCCGCCTTCTTCAGGAAGGAACGTCGGTCGGAACCGGGTGCCTCGGTGGTGTCGATGGAATCATCGATGGTCATGTCATCTCTCCCTTTGGTTGGACTGGTGATGGTTGATGCGGGTGACTCGACGCGATCCGGCTACCCGAAGAACTCGATCGAGAAGAAGGTGATGCCGGGGAACACGGCGAGGATCGCGAGCGCCACGCCCTGCAGCGCCATGAACGGGATGGCGCCCTTGTGGATCGAAGCCGTTTCGACCTCGGGCGGAGCGACCGACTGCAGATAGAAGAGCGAGAACCCGACCGGCGGCGAGATGAACGCCATGTTGAGGTTCACCGCCATCAGCACGGCGAACCAGACGAGGTCGTCGGAATCGAAGCCGAGCTCGGCCATCGCCGGCACGAAGATCGGCACGACGATGAACGTGATCTCGAGGAACTCGAGGTTGATGCCCAAGATGAAGAGGGCGATCATCGCCACGACGATGAACCCGAACTTCCCGCCACCGATCGCCGTCAGCCACTCGGAGGTCTGATCGGACCCGCCGAGTTGGAAGAACATCAGGCTGAAGAATGTCGACGAGAAGAGCAGCGTCATGACGAGCACCACGATGTTCGCGGTCGACTGACCGGCCTGCTTCAGCTCGGAGCGTCCGAGTCGCCACTTGGGCGTGATGTGCTCAGCGCCTTCGTTGTGGAGGATGCGGTCGAACAGCCAGTTCGTGCAGGTCAGGATCAGTGCGCCGAACACACCGACAGCTCCCGACTCAGACGGCGTGGCGACACCGGAGAAGATCGCGGTGAGCACACCGATGATCAGCAACAGGATCGGAATGATCGCCACCATCACCTCGGCGGCGAGCATCTTGGTCGCCGACAGGATCGCGAGGATCCCGACGAACGAGATGGCCATCGCGACGAGAGAGGCCTGCCAGCTCGAGAGCAGCATCGTCAGGCCGACCATCCCGGTCAGCACCACGCTGATCTTCAGCTTCGCCACTCGCGAGGGGTTGCCAGCGAGTTGTCGCTCCTCGATCGGCATCGCCGGGCCGACGTCGGGTTTCAGGTACGAGATGATCAGGACGTAGGCGATGTACAGGCCGGCCAGGATCAGACCCGGCAGCAGAGCTCCCGCGAACAGGTTCAAGATGCCGACGCTCAACTGTTGCGCCAGCAGAATCAGCACGATCGACGGCGGGAGGAGCTGGGCGAGCGTGCCCGACGCGGTGATCACGCCCGTCGCCAGCTTGTGGTCGTAGCCCAGTCGCAGCATCGCCGGCAGCGACAGCAGACCCATCACGATGACCGTGGCAGCCACCACCCCGGTCGCCGCGGCGAGCAAGGTGCCGACAATCACGACGGCACCGGCGACACCGCCGCGAAGACCGCCCATCAACATCCCGATCGCTGTGAGCAACCGTTCGGCCAGCCCCGATCTCTCCAAGATCGCGCCCATCAGGACGAACAGCGGCACGGCGAGCAGATTCTGGTCGTTGAGGCTGACGAACCACCGATTCGGAAGTGCGTTGAGTGAGTTGGGATCGAAGGTGTCGGTGAGGTCGCCGATGAACGCGAATGCGACGGCCGTGGCCGCGAACGAGAACGCGACGTTGTACCCGCTGAGGATCATCACCATGAAGACGACGAACATGAACAGCGACAGGAAGACCCCGAGTTCGAGACCGAGAAGTGCGAGCAACGTGGTTCCGCCTATTCGATCCGTTGTGGTGCGTCGGACTCTTTGAGCTCGCCGTAACGGGCGTTGCCCATCATCACGAACCCGGTCTTGATCAGTTCGGCGACCACCTGCAGGCCGAACAGCACGAACGCGACGAGGATCATCGCCTTGATCGGGCCCACCGGAAGCTGACCCGCATCAGACGACTGCTCCCAGGTCTCCCACACGCGGTACCCACTGGGCCACTCGCCGTTGAACCTGCGGCCCAGTGACGTGGCGGCGTACGGCTGGAGGATCCGGATCGACATCCAAATGAACGGCAGGAGCAGGAGGGAGTGAAGCGTGAAGTCGAGCCAGGCCTTCGTCTTCGCCGAGAAGTTCGCCCACCAGAAATCGATGCGCGGGTTGACGCCGTCGCGTACGCCGAAGTTGATCCCGAGGAGGAACATCAGCCCGAACGAGATGGCGGCCAGGCTCACGACCTCGCCGAACAAGATGTCGGCGTCGACCAAGTCGTTGCCGTAGCGGGTGACGACGTTGAAGAGCTGGAACCCGAACACCGCCCAGGCCAGGATCCACGTGATCGTCTTGGTCACCGTGGAGATCTTCTCGATCCCGACCCGGATCACGTGGAGGCTGACCGGCCTGAACGACAGCGCGAACACGGCAACGAACAGCAGCCAGAGCCCCGGTCCGAAGTTGCCGATGAGGTAGTCGGTCTCGAGCACCGTGCTGAAGAGCCCCGCGACGACCAGCACTGCGCCCGACAGCCAACCGAGCGGATGGACGCCGCGGAAAAAGGCCGTCTCCTCGAGTTCCAGCGGGAGGGACTCGACCTCGGTCGCTTCGATCTCTTCGAGTGCCGCGTCGACATCGACGTCGGCACCGAGCAGCGCGTCGGACGCTCCATCGTGTTCGGTCATCGGCCGCACTCCGCGCGCCCGGACTTCGTCGTCACCGGTCTTCCCCCTCTGATGCGCCCCCACGACGCATCGCACCGCAAGTGAAGACCGTCACACCGACGGCGATCAAGTGATGACGACGCCCATTCGGTGGGCGGCACGACGAGCCGATCGAGAAGACCGCTCAGCGGCGAAATCGACCGCTCAGCGGTCGCCGAAGTGGTCCTGGAGCAGCCGGGTGTACCGGCGGCTGACCGGATACTCGTGCCCACCGATGTCGACGGCACGGCGTCCATCGACGGTCCGGAACTCGCGGATCGCGCTGCCACGAACCAAGTAGCTGCGATGGATGCGGACGAAACCGCTACTCGACCAGGCGCTCGTGAGCGACGAGATCGACTCACGTACGAGATACGAGTCACCGGTGTCGGAGTCGCCGGCACCTGCCGATTCGGGTGAGAGATGCAAGCGGACGTAGTCGCCGGCCGCCTCGACGACGTCGACGTCGTCGCGATCCACGCTGAACGACGAGTTGCCGGTTCGCCCGGACAACCGGCGGAGGGCTGCCGTCGACGCAGGCGGTTCGGGTGCTGCCACGCCCGAACGCAGCCGCATCCGGCGGATCGTGTCTTCGAGCCGGTCCTGGTCGACCGGCTTCTTCAAGTAGTCACACACGTCCAGGTCGAATGCGTCCACGGCGTAGTCGTCGTAGGCCGTCACGAACGCCACCGCCGGAGCGTTCTTGAAGTTGCGCAACACCCTGACGAGCTCCACGCCGCTGAGGCCGGGCATCTGGATGTCGAGGAACAGCGCGTCGATGTCGTCTCGCTCGGTCACGGTCCGCAACGCGTCAGCGCCGCCGCACGCCGTGAGGACCTCGCACACCCCGTCGACCTGGCCGAGCAGCCATGCCAGATCGTCACGCGCCAACTTCTCGTCGTCGACGACCAGAACTCGGAGCCCCCTCACGTCTGCGACACTAGCGACCAGCGTGATCGGCCTCGGGCTCGCAGGGGACCCCGATGGCCACCCGACGCCGCGGCGTTCGGCCACGAGGGGAACAGATGAAACGACACCATCGAGAGGCGCGACGACATGGTTGAGTCAGCCTCTGGCGCGCCCGAAACGCCGGAACGGCGCCGGGTCGTCCTCCATCCACGAACTGCCGCGGCTCGCCGCCAGGACCGAGCCAGGTCATTCGGGGGCCACGTCCGCGGGTACACCGTCGACACCGATGCGGTCCTCGAGTTGGTCCGGCGTCAGCGACGGATGTCGATTCGCTATCTCGCAGTGATCCTCGTGCCACTCGTGTGCTTCGCATTGGGACTCAGCTTCGTTCCGGAACTCGGGCGGCTGCGACCGTTCGGACTGATCCCGCTCCCCTGGCTGCTGCTCGGCCCGATCGCCCTGTTCAGCATCGTGATCCTCGCCTTCGCCCATGAACGGTCCGCACTCCGGATCGAACACGAGTGGGCGGAGGAGCACCACGTCCGACGATCGGATCGAGCAACGCCGTGATCCCGATCATCGCCGTCAGCTCGATCACCCTGCTGACCCTCGTGTTGGGAACCAGTGGACTCCGCTACGCCCGAACCACGTCGAACTTCTTCGTGGCATCGCGGTCGGTCCACCCAGCGTGGAACGCGTTCGCCGTGTGCGGCGAAGCGATGTCCGCCGCGAGCTTCCTCGGCATCCCGGCGCTGATCCTCGTGTTCGGCGTCGACATCCTCTGGGTGCTCGTCGGCTGGACCATCGGATTCCTTCTGCTCTCGCTGTTCATCGCTGCGCCGATCCGACGCTTCGGCTCGTACACCGTGCCCGAGTTCGTCGACGGGCGACTCGACGCCCCGAAGCTTCGGCCCATCGTCGCGGTGCTCGTGATCGTGGCGAGCTGGTTCTTCCTGCTCGCGCAGCTCAAGGGCGCCGGCGTGGTGATCCGTGCGCTCATCGGCACGCCGTACTGGGTCGGCGTCGTCGCCGTCGGGCTCCTGGTCGCGGCCAACCTCAGCGCGGGCGGGATGCGTGGCATCACGTTCGTGCAGGGCTTCCAGTTCTTCTTCATCTTCCTCGGGATCCTGGTCCCGTTCGCCGTCATCAGCGTGATGTGGCTGAACGACAGCGACGCCACCAGCGAGTTGGCGTTCATCACCGACGTGTACCCGGTGTTCGACGAAGAGATCGTGGTGACCTACGAACGCGACATCACGATCGATGTACCCGCCGACGTCGACGTGGTGATCGACGGATCGTTCAACGGAGTGAGCGCGTCGGGATCATTGTCGATTCCCGAGGGGCGCCATCGGGTCACCGAGGGGACCGACATCACGTGGCCGGCAGGCGCCGCTGCCCCGCACACTGCGGGCACCGATCGCCTCACCGGGGCCGAGTGGGCCGAACCGCTCGGTGACAAGAGCGTCGGTGGCGGTCATCCGCTGTACTTCTCGATCGCGATCCTGCTGGCCAACATGTTCGGCATCATGGGGCTGCCGCACATCGTGTCGCGCTTCTACACGAACCCGACCGGGCGCGAGGCCCGACGAACCAACCTCTGGGTCCTCGCGCTCCTCGCTCCCTACTACGCGATGTTGCCGCTCTTCGGGGCAGTCGGACGCGCAGCGGCACCCGACCTCCTCGGCAACGGAGCGACGGACTCGGCAACGGTCGTCGTGGGCGAGCGCCTGCTGAGCGGCGTCGGGAGCGATCTGCTCACCTCGGTCGTCGCGGCCGGCGCCGCCGCCGCGTTCCTGTCGACGGCGTCGGGCCTGCTGATCGCGATGGCCGGAGCACTCAGCCACGACATCATGCAGGCCGGCGTGCCGCAGTTCCGCTTCGCCGTGTGGCTCGGCGCAGCAGTCTCGATCGGCGCTGGTCTGCTCGTCGAGGCGTTCGACATCAACGTCCTGATCGGTTGGTCGACGTCGATCGCCGCCTCGTCGATCTGTCCGCTCCTGGTGCTCGGTATCTGGTGGCCTGGCTTCACGCGTCGCGGCGGAACCGCCGCTGCGGTCATCGGTGGCGGGGCCTCGACAGCCGCCGCCCTGATCACCATGTTCGGGTTCGTCGAACGGGGCTGGTCGTTCGCGGTGCTGTCGACGCCGGCCGTCTGGAGTGTTCCGCTCGCGTTCGGGACCGGGATCGTCGTGTCGCTCAGAGACCGAGACAAGGTCACCGACATCGGCCACAAGATGGCGTTGCTCCACGTTCCCGAGCGCGCCATCGATGATGCGTCCGCAGGAGTTCAGGCGTGAGGTCGCGGCGTCGCGGCGCCCAGCTCGCGCAGCCCGGCGGGCTCGAACTCCTCGCCACGATCAACGACCTGAGCCAATCGGTTCGTCGCGGCTTCGATGCCTCGTCCGCCGCCCGCATCGCGGAGATCGCGTGTCAGCTCCTGGGCGCTCGTCTGGTCGCCGTCACCGACGACGCGACACTGGTCGCCCAGTCGGGCGAGGAGATCGAGTGGCGGTCGATCGTCGAGGAGCACGCAGGCGCAGTCCTCGACCGTCGCCGGGTCGACAAGGCGACCGTCTACCAATGCCTGCTCGGCGGCCAAGCGACCGACGTGGCCATCGCCGTGCTGCGATCGGACGACGTCCCGATCGGGACGCTGCACGTCGTCGCACCGCCCGGCGAGTCGATCCGGCTCACCGAGCTGCGTGACCTCGCTGCGCTCGTGTCGTCCCAGCTCGAGCTGGCCGAGCTGGAGCAGTCGCGCGCCTACGCCGCCG
>JBGCFW010000412.1:0-2812 GCA_045107155.1 Ilumatobacter sp.
GCTTCTGCTCCGCCGGTGAGGGCGGTGATCGGGGCGATGGTGGCGGCTCGGCGAGCCGGGCCGATCGCTGCGAGCATCGTGACGCCGACACCGATGACGATGGCGGCCACGATGGTGCGTGTGGCGACGATCATGGGGTAGTCGGGCAGATCTGCGCCGATCGCGCTGAACAGCGCGTCGAGTCCCTTGGCGACGAGGATGCCGCCGCCGATGCCGCCGGCCGAGGCGAGAACGCCGATGACGAGAGCTTCGCCGAGGACTGATCGCTTGACCTGTTTCGGTTCGGCCCCCACGGTGCGGAGGAGGGCGAGTTCGCGGGTCCGTTGGCTGAGCACGATGGCGAAGGTGTTGTAGATGATGAAGATCGAGACGAACAGTGCGACGCCGCCGAAGCCGAGGAGGACGTTGCCGATGATGTTGATCTCGTCGGTGAACTCAGCGGTCGTCTCGGCGAGGACTGTGGCGTGATCGGCCACGTCGGCGGTCGGGTTGGCTGCCGAAATCGCGGCCTGGACGTCGGCGATGATCGCATCGTCGGCGACCTGGACGCTGACGCTGTTGACCCCGTCGACACCGAACAGTTCGCCGGCTTCTGCGGTGTTCATCTGCATGAGCACGGCGCCGAGCGTCGAGTTGTCGGCGCCGAACGTGGTCGTGCCCGACAGTGTCAGGTTTGTGCGGCCGCCTGGAACGATCAGCTCGTAGGTGTCGCCGATCACGAAACCGTGTTTGGCGGCGGAGTCGGCGTCGACGGTGAACTCGCCGACCGCAGGTGGCGATCCGTTCACCAGCGCGAACGGACTCAACTGTTGGTTGTCGATCCAGTTGTAGGCCAACTGGGGTGGGCCTTCGGTGGTGATGAAGTCGCCGTTGGCTTTCATCGGCCGTACAGCGTCGGATGGGGCCTCGATGACGGCGACGGCGTCGGCGACGCCGGCGATGGCCGCGACCTGGTCGACGGTTGACAGGGGGAGGGTGGGGGCGTCGCCGAAGTCGGTGACGTTGCGGACTTCGAGGTCGACGCCGGCGGTGATGTCTTCGGAGACGTCGGTGAAGCTGCTGCGCAGGCCATCGCCCAACACGAAGGCGGAGACGACGAAGGCAACGGCGAGGGTGACGCCGAAGGTGGTGAGGGCGAAACGAACCTTGTTCGCCAGGAGGTTTTTGATGGTGAGTCGAAACATGATCAGGGTCCAATCGGGAAGTGCGTGGGTGGTGAGGTGGCCGTTCGTGCGGCGACGAGTGGCTCAGTTGCTGAGTCGGCGCATGTGGTCGAGCACGGTGTCCGCGGTGGGCTCGAACAGCTGGTCGGTGATCTGACCGTCATCGAGGAACACGACTCGGTCGGAGTAGCTGGCTGCAACGGGGTCGTGCGTGACCATGACGATGGTTTGGCCGAGATCGCGGACTGCGTGGCGCATGAACGCCAGGATCTCCGAGCCAGTCGTGCTGTCGAGGTTGCCGGTCGGCTCGTCGGCGAAGATGATCTGCGGCCGGGAGGCCAGTGCGCGAGCGACGGCGACGCGCTGCTGCTGTCCACCGGACAGCTCGCCCGGTCGATGGCCCAGTCGATGGGACAGACCGACGGTCTCGATGACGTGGTCGATCCACGCTTGGTCCGGCTTCGTGCCAGCGAGGTCCATGGGAAGCGTGATGTTCTCGATCGCACTCAATGTCGGGACCAGGTTGAACGCCTGGAAGATGAAGCCGAGCCGGTTGCGGCGGAGCAGGGTGAGTTGCTTCTCGCTGGCGGTCGCGATGTCGACGTCGCCGACACATGCGGACCCGCCGCTCAATCGGTCGAGTCCCGCCATGCAGTGCATGAGGGTTGACTTGCCCGAGCCGGACGGCCCCATGATGGCGGTGAACTGACCGGCGGCGAAGTCGACGTCGACGTGATCGAGCGCGACAACTTGTGTGTCGCCCGAGCCGTACACCTTGGTGGCGCCGCGAGCAGAAGCTGCAGCGACCCTGGGTCCCTGAGTTGCGGGGGAATCGAGGAGAAGTGTCATTGGGGTCGTTCTTTCCGTGTGGGGTGGTGAGTGGTTCTGGCCGTTTCCATGCTGAAGAACCGTTGTGGTCGCGTCGTCCGGAGAAGGCGGGATCCTCACTCCGTCGAACGAGTTCTCGATGGCGAGCGGTCGTCATCACATCTGCGGACGAACCGAGCCAGAGGTGTCCGCCATTCGGCGCGAGTCGATGCGGCAAGCATCGAGCGCGCAATCGCCGCCCGTTCCTCGAATGCGGAGGACCAACCTCGCGGTGCGAGTCATCACATCGGTGGAACGAACATCAGCCGATTGCCGGAATGCCGACGAGGAGCTTCCAACTAGCTTCGAGACATGAGCCGACAACTGATGCGCCTGACCGGCGCGGTCAAACGGCTCTACACGGACCGGCATTTTCAGGCCGATGCCGTGTTTGCCGTGTTGATCGGCGTCATCACGCTCGTCGAGGCGTTGGAACCTGATCCGCGTACAGCGGCAGTCGGCGCCGACACGTTCGCCTACGTCACCATCGTTCTCGCCTCGGCCTGCCTGCTCGTTCGGCGACACTTCCCGCTCACGGTTTTCGGGATCGTCGTGGCCACTCTCGGGTTGTTCTATGTGCGCGACGGTGGTGACTTCCTGTCTTCACTCGGCTTGTCGGGCTTCTACGCCGTCGCCGCCCACGCCAGCGATCGCCGCCGAGCGTGGACCGCACTGATCGCCGCCGCCGTGACGCTCATCGGCATTGCGTCGTTCACGCTGCTCAACCAGCCTGACGGCCAGGACATCAGCGGCACGGTGGGCATGTCCACCTCCATCGTTGG
>JBGCFW010000413.1:0-21358 GCA_045107155.1 Ilumatobacter sp.
GTCGAGATGATCCGCGCGCTCGCGATCGGGCGCCCCGAGGCCTCGATCGGCGAACATGTCGTCATGACCAAGAACGCCGCCGGGCTCGTCCATCGTCTCGACATCGTCCCTGGAGCGTTGCGATGACCGGAACGGAAGGCATCGGCGACAGTGGCGATGAGCCCGCGGAGTGGGTCCCTCCGATTCCCCACTGGTCACAGGATCCGTTCGCCGGTCAGACGACGCTGCACGGGTTGGCCAGCGACGAGGTCCGCTCGGCGATCCACAAGTACGTTCGCCTCGGCAATGCCGAGCAGGCCGTTCTCGCAGCGCTGGAGATGGCCCGGACCGATGCCGAACACGAAGCCGAGATGTGGCGGCGACTGCAGGTGCTCGCTGCCGAGGACATCGGCATGGGAGCACCGGAGTCGATCACGATCGTCAAAGCTCTGCATGACTGCGCCGACGACACCGAACCAGGCGCATACGACCGACTCGTGTTCGCCGCGCAAGCTGCGGGATATCTCGCACGGACGGTGAAGGATCCGGTCAACGGGGAGCTGATGCAGCTCGCGCTCCACGAGGATCGCGCGCCGGAGATCCCCGACGTGGCGTTGTGCATCCACACCCGCCGTGGCCAGGAGATGGGGCGGACCATGTACGACTGGTTCGCGACCGGTACCGAGATCCATCCTGAGCTCGACGGGCGTGATGTCGCCGCACGCGATGAACTCCTCGAGCTCTACCGCCAGCTCGACCCGCCGTCGAGCTGACGAACGCCGTCCGTCACCCGGGTCGAAAACGACACATGGCCGGCCGGGCTGAACCCGACCGGCCATGTGCAGGATGACGTGTGTCAGTCGTCCTTGTTGGCGAACTTGTCGACGGCGTCGTCGACCTTCTGGAGGTTGTCGGTGTGCTTGCCACCGGTCTTCTCGTCGATCACGTCGGTCGCCTTGTCGACGCCATCAGCGATCTTCTCCTTGTTCTGGTCGGCGAGATCCTTGGCTTTGTCGAACAGTCCCATGAGCGTGTCTCCTTGATCGGGGTCGTGAACAGCGCGTGAGCGCCTGCCACGGAGTGTGCCGGATTCGGGCGGCACTCACACGGGTTGTCGTGCGTTGAGGGCGACTACTGTCAGCGCTCGATGGACGCCGACTCGATCATCTGGGAGCCGCCTACGAACGCTTGGGAGGCGACGCGCCTCGGTCGATTCGCGGCGGAACATCAGCCCGATGCCGTCGACGACTACGAGCGGCTGTGGCGCTGGTCGGTTGAACGCGCCGACGAGTTCTGGAGCGCGGTGGTCGACGAATTCGACATCGAGATGACCGGTGCGTCGATGTCGGGGCTCACTCCCGTCACCGACGGCGCATCGATGCCGATGACTCGATGGTTCCCCGGGGCCGAGCTCAACTACGCCCACCACATGCTGCGCGGGAACGGGCTGGCCGACGACGACGTCGCGGTGATCGGTGAGTCACAGAGTCGAGCGCCCGACTCGCTCACATTGGCCGAGTTGCGCGATCACGTGCGACGCGCTGCAGCCGGTTTGCGGCGCCTCGGTGTGAGCCGTGGCGATCGCGTTGCCGCGTACCTCCCGAACATCTCCGAGACACTCGTCGCGTTTCTCGCCACCGCATCGATCGGTGCCGTCTGGTCATCGTGCGCTCCCGAATTCGGCGTTCGCGCCGTGCTCGATCGGTGGGTGCAGATCGAACCGACCGTGTTGCTGACCGTCGACGGCTACCGCTACGGCGCGAAGGACCTGCCCGCTGCGGCCGATCTCGCCGAGATCCGAGGCGGACTCCCGACGCTGCGCCACACCGTCGCGCTGCGGTACCTGCCCGGCGCTGCGCCGGTCGTCGATGCGATCGACTGGGACGAGCTCGTGGCCGACTGCGACGACACGCTGGGATTCGAACCGGTCCCGTTCGACCATCCCCTCTACGTCCTCTACTCGTCGGGGACCACGGGCTTGCCGAAGCCGATCGTGCACGGTCACGGCGGCATCCTGCTGGAACACGTGAAGCAACTCGGCCTGCATCTCGACCTCGGACCGGGCGATCGCTTCTTCTGGTTCTCGACCACCGGCTGGATGATGTGGAACTTCCTGGTTTCGGGTCTGCTCGTCGGTTCGACGGTGGTGCTGTTCGACGGCAACCCCGGGCACCCGGATCTCGACACGCTCTGGTCGCTCGTCGAACGCACCGACACCACGTGGGCGGGGATGTCGGCACCGTTCCTCATGGCGTGCCGCGACAGCGACATCGAACCCCGCGACGATCATGCCCTGTCCGGGCTCCGCGCGGTCGGCTCGACGGGGGCGCCGCTTCCCGCGGCAGGGTTCCGATGGGTCGTCGATTCGGTCGGCGAGATCCCGGTCGCGAGCATCTCCGGCGGCACCGACGTGTGCAGCGCCTTCGTGGGCGGTTCTCCCGTGCACCCGGTCGTCGCCGGGGTGATCCCGTGTCGCCAACTCGGTTGGGACGTGCGTGCGTTCGACGCCGACGGACACGACGCCGGGACCGAGCAGGGCGAGCTGGTCATCGTCAGCCCGGCACCGTCGATGCCCGTCGGGTTCTGGGGCGACGCCGACGGCGCGAAGTACCGCGACTCGTACTTCTCGACGTTCGACGGAGTCTGGCGCCACGGGGACTGGGTCACGATCGATGACGAAGGTGGGGTGGTCATCAGTGGGCGCTCCGATGCGACGTTGAACCGCGGTGGTGTGCGTCTCGGTACCGCCGACTTCTCCACCGTCGTCGAGACCGACCCCGACGTCGGGGACTCGATCGTCGTCCACCTCGAAGACCCAGAAGGCGGACTGGGCGAACTCATTCTCTTCGTCGCTCCCACCGACCACGCCACGATCGACGACGAGACGCGCCGTCGGCTCGCACGAGCGCTGCGCTCTGAACTGTCGCCGCGCCACGTGCCGGATCAGATCGTCGCGATGCCTGCGATTCCACGCACCATCTCGGGCAAGAAGCTCGAAGTCCCCGTGAAGCGAATCCTGCAGGGCGTCGACCCCGAGCGCGCCGCGTCGCGTGGCTCGCTGGCGGATCCAGCCGCACTCGATCCGTTCGTCGAGTGGGCTCGGTCCCGATCCTGACTCGAACCCGCAGGAACCCCGCTACGAACCGCCCACCGCGCCGTCGCGGCGGAAGTCGGCGCCGCCGAGCAGACCGTCGTCGGTCACCTGGATGATCGACAGACCACTCGTGAGCGCACGGACGTTCACCGAGTGGCCGAGTGCTTCGAGTTCTGCCTCCAGCAACGACACGTCGTCGGGTCCGACGACGCCGGGCAACGGCGCTTCGAGATCAGTGCTGCCGTTTCGGTTCAAGAAGTGCGGCGTGTTGATCGCCTCCTGGGGATCGAGTCCGAAGTCGATCATGTTGATGATCGACTGGGCGGTGTAGCCGATGATCCTCGAGCCGCCCGGCGAGCCGGTGACGATCTTCACCTCGCCGTCGGCGTCGAAGACGATCGTCGGCGACATCGAGCTGCGGGGCCGCTTGTTCGGCTCCACACGGTTGGCGATCGGCTCGCCCTCCGGAGTCTCCGGTCGGAACGAGAAGTCGGTGAGCTGGTTGTTGAGCAGGAATCCCTGCACCATCACGCCGTTGCCCAATGAGCTCTCGACCGTCGTGGTCATCGACAGTGCATTGCCGTAGCGATCGATGATCGAGACGTGGCTCGTTCCGTTCGCTGTGTCGACGTCGTCGGCGCCGAGCGTTCCACCGACGCCGGGTGGGGTGCCCGGTGCGGCGGTGCCCATGTCCATCTCGAGGTCGATCAGTTCGGCCCGCGCCGCCAGGTAGTCGGGGTCGAGCATGCCCTCGACGGGGACGTCGACGAAGTCGGAGTCGGCGACGTACTGATTGCGGTCGGCGAAGGCGAGCCGGCTGGCCTGGGTGACCACGTGCACGGTCTCGAGTGACGTCGGTGTCGAGGCACCGACGTCGAAGTTCTCGAGGATGCCGAGGATCTGGCCGACGGCGAGGCCACCCGAGGAGGGCGGGCCCATGCCGCACACCTCGTGCGACCGGTACTCGACGCACACGGCGTCGCGTTGGATCACCTCGTAGTCGCGGAGGTCCTGGCGGCTCATGCCACCGCTGCCGTTCGGGTCGTTGTTGACGGCATCGACGATGTCGCGGGCGACACGTCCGGTGTAGAACGCGTCGGCGCCCTGCTTCCCGAATCGCCACAACGTCATCGCGTAGTCACGGTTGGTCATCACGGTGCCGGCAGGCTTGGCCGTGCCGTCGGGATTCAAGAAGTACTCGCTGGCGGTCGGGTCCCGGAAGAACGGCGCACCGAACGAGGAGAGTGCGGCGACCTGGTCGCTCGTTCGTTGCGAGAGCGGGAAGCCCTGCCAGGCGGTCATCGCAGCTGGAGCGACCAGTGAGAAGAGCGCTCGTCGCCCGTGCTCGTCGTGCATCTCTTCGAGCAACGCAGGCACGCCTGGCACGCCGACCGACAGGCCGCTCTGCCACGCATCGAAGAAGCCTCGACCTGCGAATCGGTCTGCTGTGGCCGACGACGGCGCGGTCTCTCGTGCGTCGTAGGTCGTGAGCTTGTCCTTCTTGGCGTCGTAGTAGACGACGAACGCACCGCCACCCATGCCCGATGACTGCGGCTCGACCAGACCGAGCATCGCCTGGACGGCGACCATCGCATCGACGGCGGTTCCGCCGTCGGCCAGCACCGCCTCACCAGCCGCCGTGGCCAAGGGGTTCGCGGTTACGACCATCTCGCGGCTCGTGGTCACGGCCGAGGGAAGGATCGGCTGTGGGAATCCGGCGTAGTAGCCCGGGAACGCAGGGTTGATCCGGGCGGGATCGGCATTGCCGGTGAGCTCGGCAACGCTTGCCAAGATGTCGGCCTCGAGATCCCAGCCCGCCGAGTTGGTCTCTTCGTAGTGGTCGAGGGATTCGTCGAACGCTTGCCCGTAGCGGCATGACCCGGCGACCGCTTCGGCTGCGGAGCCGTAGGCCACCAACAACGAGGGATCCTCGGTGATGGCTTTGCAGGTGCTTCCCGCGACGGCGTCGGGGAACTCGATGACGCCGGCGTCGTAGAGGGCCTGGCAGGTGCCCTCGCCGGCCAAAGCGTCGGCGACGCAGAACACGCGGTAGTCCGACAACGGCACCGCGTAGCCGAGCTGGTCGTTGCCGAGACCGACGATCCACCGGTACTCGGTGTCCATCCGGTTCTTCACGTAGCCGGACGTGATGTTCTCCTCACCGAAAGCGTGGAGGCTGGGATCGTCGAGGTGCCATTGGCCAGGGTTCTCGTCGTAGCCCGCCGGCAGACCGATGGTCGATTCTGGGCCGACCTCTGCCGGGAGCCACATCGTGCCGATCGGACCGATGCGCAAGGAAGACACCTGTGATTTCACGTGATCACCGGACCGGATCGTGCCGAGCAGTGGGTCCGCTTCCGTCGAGAACTCATCGCTCGCACATGTGGCGTCGGACTTCTCGCCGATCGCGGGACAGTTGAACAGCTCGAACGGGTTGTGGCCCAGGGCCGTGCGGCCGGTGTCGGGGTCGACGGCGAGCAGCAGCCGGAACCCGATGTTCGACATCCGTGTGTAGAAGTCTGTGGTGTCGTAGTCGATCGAGGTGTCGGTGAGCGGCTGCGCATCCTCGAGCGCGTCGAGTGCGGCATGCGCGAGCTCGCGTCCGACCAAGTACGTGCGACGGAAGTTCCGTTCGGTGTAGTTCGCCGCGCCGATCGGCGGCGCAGCACCTTCGGGGATCGTGAACCCGTTGCCGAGCGGAGCGTCGTCGTTGACCTCCCACACATCGGCGCCCAGCGGTGTGATCAGATCACCGACGGCGCCGTTGATGAAGAGCGCTTCGCCGCCCAGTTCGTCGTGGAGGATTCGGTTCGTCCAGCCGGGGAAGTCGGCCGTGAAGTACGCGTCCTCTGCGCTGCAGTCGTCGCCCTCGAGCCCGAGCAGCACGCAGTCGTCGGCGATCGCATCGGCGGGCGGGCTCCAGAAGAGGGTGACCTCAGGGTGATTGCCCCAGAAGGTGAGGGTCGCGATCGTCTCGCCGTCGTCGACTGCCGTGGCGCGCAGCACGCCGACGGTCGGGTCGACCACCTGCACATCGCGTGAATCACGGAGCCCGAACCAGTGGTCGGTCTCGGCCACCTCGAGCTCTGCGGGTTCCATCTGGTCGATCGCCTCGACGACTGCGTCCGCCGCTTGGTCGACCATCAGGTCGTACCACTCGTGGTTCACGTCGAACGCGGTGTCGGGGCCGTGGTGGTTGTGATCGGCGTGGATCGCGATCTCGACGCGGTCGGCCACGTCGGTCGGAAGACGTTCGGCGACGGCCTCGCGAATCTCTTCACCGTCACCTCGGAAGATCATGTAGAGGTTCGCCGCGACCACGACGGTGATCTCGTCGTTCGGTTCCTGGAATGCGACCGCCGACACGCGCATGTCGTCGTGGACCCACCGGGCCGCGGATGCGCCGTTGCCGACCGCCACGCGACCCTGGTCCCACGCCGGTACCGGGATGCCGGGCGAGTACGGGTCCTCCGGGTCGACCACGAGCGCGTCGAGGTAGTCGTGGCTGCCGTCGACGGTCGGCAACACCGACCTGGACGCTGCACCCACATCGATCGTCGATTCGGCCTGGACCGAACCACCGCTCGACATGGCCGCGACGGAAGTCGCCAGCATCGCAGCAGCGACACCGATGGCACGAGCACGCTTCGTCATTTCCGAACCCCCAGTTCGTCGATTTCACAAGCGTACGAGGGTCGCCCGTTCGGCCTCGACTCGGAGGAGAACGGATCGGTATCGATGCGGCGCGTGGCTGCTCGGCGGTCAGCCCCCGGCGTTCTCGGCCTCGTTTTCGGCGTCGTACTCTGCGATGAACTGTTCGAGCTTCGCGACCGCCGGGAAGGCGTTGGACGACAACTTGTTGAGGACGGCTCGCTTGTCGTGCTCGTGAGGCTGGACGTTTGCGACCATCTGCGAGAAACCGTCGAGCCGGTTCTCGAGGAGCCAGGTCCGCAGGTCCGGGTCCTGGCCCCAGTTGTACTGGTTGACCATGAACCTGGAGGTGAGGCGCAAGAAGTCGATGTCACGGTTCGGCATCGGCAGGACCTGACACAGCGCGTTCTTGTCGTCGACCGAATCACGTGTGAGCTCGAGGTGTGCGATGAGCGCCGCGCTGAAGACCGGCTGATACCCGCGAACCATCTGTGGTGTGATCAGCCGGTCTTCGAAGACCGGCTTGATCTCGAGGTTCATGATCGCAGTTGCCGAGCAGTCGACGAACACGTCCTTCGTCGTGGTCGGGAGGCTCCCGTCGGCGAACACGATCTCGTCGGTCGTGATCGACTGAACGTGTCCCATCCGCACCACGTTCGAAACTCGCCGGAGCTGTTCGAGCTCCATCTCGCTGATGGTCGCACCATGGAACATCGACGGTCGGTGGTCCCGGTCGAGGCGAAGGAAGTAGCCGCAGTCTTCGAGTCGATCGAACATGTCGGGGATCGAGTCGGCGTTCGCGATCGCTTCGAACTGATTCGCCTGCGCACCGATCGTGTCGAAGAAGAACTCGTCGCCCGGCTGAGTGTTCTTCCGGTTGAGCATCCAGGCATCGCGCGACACGACCCACGTGATGTCGTCCGGTGTCACGTGGTGCTCGAGCAGCCACAGAATCGCGTCGATGCCGGTCTTGCCGCCGCCCACGACCACGTAGCGCTCGGGAGCCTCGGTGATGGTCGGGAGGTCGTTGAGCGGCATGAACCACACGCCGTCGGCAACGGTGAAGTTCGGGGTGTGTGTCGATGGCACCGTCGTGTTCAACCAGGTGCAGTCGACGACGGTGCCGGCCGTGACGTGGAACGAGTCTCCGGACAGCTTGTGCGTAAAGTTCCCGTCGCCGCGGTACTCGCACATCGGGAAGTACTCGACCTGTCCCGAGGGGAGCAGCGTGTGGCGCATCACATCGTCGAAGTAGGCCAGAATCTCGGCGCCGCTCGCGAGGTCGTTGAGCCCCTCGTTCCAGCCGACTTCGTCGACGACGCCGCGGCTCAACTCCTTCGAGCTCACGCCGTAGAACTGCGACGGCTGGTGCAGCGTCACGAACGGGTAGGCGACGTTCCAGTGGCCACCCGGCTTGGCGAAGCGATCGACCAGAACGACCGACGCGTTGCTCTCGGCCACGATCACGTCCGCGAAGGCCATCCCGACCGCACCGCTCCCGACGATCAAATAGTCGGCGGTGAGTTCGGTGACGGTCTGGGCCATTCGGCATGGTCGCAGTCGTCGTCCGAACGGAGCAAGCGCTGCGACGAGCTCCTCGGTTACCTTCGAGCCGTGTCCGTGCTCCCGCCGATTCAGTGCCGGCCCTTCGTCGAGGCGACCGAAGGTGGCTGACGACGGCGTGTCACCGCTCGCCCTGCAGCTCGCGGTCCGGGTGGAGAAGGTCGATCCGCCGACGACAGCGGCCATCTGTGCGGCGGCCGCGCTCGCCACGATCGCGCTCCTCGACGATCAGCGAAGTGCCGCCGGCGGAGCGTGGCACGAGGCGGTGTCGGCGTGGAACGGCGACCGGATCCGGAAGCTGACCCGGCGGGGTCGAGGCGCTGCGTGGCTGCGTGCGCAGCGACCCGCAGGGGTGACCTGCAGCCGAGACGGTGCCGAGGTCCGGGCATACGTGCCCGGGCCGCTCGACGCAGCTCCGGAGGAGCTGGCCAAGCTGCAGATCCGATCGACCCCGCTCGATGAGATCGAGCTCGTCGACGCGCGGCCGGTGTGCGAGGCGACCCCGACGTTGCTCATCGCGGTCACACCGCATGTCGAGATGAGCTGGGGCAAGCAGGCCGCGCAGTGCGCACACGCGGGACAGTGGGCGTGGATGCGAGCCGATGCCGATCTGGTCGATGCGTGGGACAGGGTCGATCGACCGATCCGGGTGCTGCATCCCACCGACGCGCTGTGGGCCGACCTGGTCGCCGACGCCGCCGTCGAGATCCACGACGGTGGCTTCACCGAGGTGCCGGCGGGTACCAAGACCGCGGTCGCGTGCTGGTCGACCGAGAGCGGGTTGGACCGTGACCGGTGAGGTGTTGGCGGTCGGTCGCACGTCGACCGTTCTCGACATCGGGGGCGGGCGCGTCGCGAAGGTGCTCGCAGCGGGGGTGCCTGACCACTGGGCCGACGTGGAGGCGACGTTCACCGACGAGGTTCGGCGCAGTGGTGCGATCGCACCGGCGGTGTATGACGTCACGACCGTCGATGGTCGCCCAGCGGTCGTGTTCGAGCACATCGTCGGCCCATCGCTCTGGCAGGTGATGCTGGAACAGCCCGACCGCACCGCCGAGCTCGTCGAACTGCTGGTCGATGTCCAGGATCGCATCCACCGTGTCGGACCGTGCGCTCTGGTGCCAGCGCTTCGAGACCGCCTCCGAGCGAAGGTCGCGGAGGTCGACGACGTGGGCGATTCGGACCGAGCCGAAGCATCGCGTCTCCTCGACGAACAGCCTGCGGGTTCGGCGCTCCTTCACGGAGATCTGCACCCGGGAAACGTGCTGCTCGGTGGTGATGGTCCGGTCGTGATCGACTGGTTCGATGCCACGATCGGTCACCCCGATGCTGACCGTGCCCGTACGGCGCTGCTTTTGGAGCCTGTCGGCGCCACCGACCTGCGGCACCTCCCCGGTGTCACCGCGGCGTTGGTGGCCGCGATCTCGGATCGCTATCGGAGGCTGGCGTCGCCACCCGAACCCGGTGAAGCGTGGTCGCAGCTGATGGCACTCGCCCGACTCGCGGAGCGAACCGATGTCGATCCTTCAGGACTCGCAGCACGGTGGGAACGCCGAGGTGGAGCGGACCGTTGAGTGCGTGTCACTCGCCGGCGACCAGCTGGCGGAACGGCGTGAACACCGCGGAGCCTGCAGCGATCGTCATGTCGAGCGCGTTGTCACGGGGGAGTTCGACGGTTGCTCCGGCTTCGCGGGCGATGAACGCACCGGCCGCGTAGTCGTACGGTTTGGTGTCCTGCTCGTAGTAGGCGTCGAGCCGCCCGCAGCCGACCCAGCAGAGGTTGAGCGCGGCGGACCCCATGCAGCGGATGTCGCGACACGTCGGGAGGACCCGCGACACGATGCCCGTCTGTTCGCGCCGGCGTATCGCGTCATACGCGAAGCCGGTTCCCACGAGCGCCTGTTCGAGGTCGGTGGCGAGGCTCGCCGACATCGGCTCACCGTTGCGACGCGCCCCCGATTCGGTCGATGCGGAGAAGACCTCGTCGCGCACGACGTCGACCACGGCGCCTGCGACGGTCTGGCCGTGAAGCGTCGCTGCGATGCTCACCGAGACGACGGGAAGGTCGTACAAGAAGTTCACCGTTCCGTCGATGGGGTCGACGACCCAACCCACCCGGTTGGTTCCACGCTCGTCGGAGAGCTCTTCGCCCACGATCGATGACCCCGGGCAGCGTTCGAGCAGCTCACGGCGGATGAGTGTCTCTGATCGGACGTCGGTCTCGGTCACCACGTCGGTGAGCGTCGACTTGGTACCTGTCGCGGCCGCTCGGCCGACCTGTTCTCGAACGAGGCCGGCGGCGAGTCGGGCGACGTCGATCGCGACCGCTTCGAGGTGGCGCCCCGGTGGACGTTGGTCGACCAGGGCGGGCCGAGTCGTCACGCCGTCACGACGGTGACCCCGGCGGCCTCGATCGATCGCAGGGTCGCCGCGTCTGCCTCGGTGTTCGTGACCAGTACGTCGACGTCGCTCCAGTTCGCGAAGCGAACGAAGTGCTCCTGGCCGAACTTCGAGTGGTCGACGAGGACGACGACTCGACGCGCCGACGCGATCATCGCCGACTTCAGGGCGGCCTCTTCTCGGTAGGGCGTCGTGAGTCCGACATCACCCGACGCGCCGTCGGCACTGATGAACAACGTGTCGACGGTGATCGGTTCGATCGAATCGATTGCCTGGGTGTCGACCATCGCAAGGGTGTTCTTGCGGACCTTTCCGCCCACGACGATGACGTCGGCGTCGGTGTGCTCGCACAGTGTCTGGGCGACGTTCAGCGCGTTGGTGACGATGCGCAGCGTCGTACGTGCAGGGACGGCTTGGGCAAACGCGGCGAGCGTGCTGCCCGAGTCGATGATCACCGAACCTTCGTCGGGGAGCTCTCGAATCGCGACGGTGGCGAGTCGGCGCTTCTCCGCCTCGTGGTGATCGTTGCGTTTCGAGAGCAGCGGCTCGAATCCGGAGGTCTCCCACGGCACAGCGCCGCCATGCACCCGGCGGACGACACGATTGGCCTGGAGATCCGACAGATCACGACGGATCGTCTCGGTGGTGACGCCGAATCTCGCGGCCAATTCGGAGACCTCGACGCGCCCGGCCTCGAGGGTGAGCGAGATGATCTTGTGTTGGCGTTCGGATTGGAAGAGTGCGGTGACGGGAGCGTCGGTCGCCATGTTCGCCATCGGGGCCGCCGTTTCTACAGAGCGTCGGAGAGCGCTGACTGTACCCCTTGCTCGCGAAGGGCCTGCAGTGCAGCGGCAAAGGCGGTCCGGAACCGATGATCGTGCGCGATGCGCGTGCCGAACACCTCGTCGAAGTCGAGAAACGCGACCGGTTGCTCGACCGAAGCGGCCGCGTGACGGAGCGCGGTGTCCAACAGCGGGTCGTACGCGGCGTCGGTGCCGACCTCGACGAGATACTCACACCAGCCTGCGAGTGCGAGTGCAGCGAGCTCGATCGGACCACCGGCCTCGAGCTGGGCCTCGATGGTCGGCAGGAGGAACTTCGGGAACTTCGACGATCCGTCGATGCACAGGCGAGCGATCTGGTCGCCGACCCCAGGGTTCGAGAATCGTTCGACGAGGGAGGCGATGTAGTCGTCGAGGTCGATGCCTGCCGCAGGTGGGAGCGTCGGCTTGGCTTCGAGGTGCAGCAGTGTCTCGACGAAGTGGCCGAGGCGCTCGTCGGCCATCGCGGCGTCGACAGCGACATGGCCGTCGAGCGCCGCGAGATACGTGAGGCAGGAATGCCCTGCGTTGAGGAGCCGCAGCTTGGTGAGTTCGTAGGGCTCGATGGCGTCGGTGACGATCACGTCCATGTCCTCGAGCGGGAGGCGGCGTCCGGCGAAGTCGTCTTCGACGACCCACTGGCGGAATGGTTCTGCCACGACCGGCCACTGGTCGGCGACGTCGTACTCGCTGGCGAGCCAGGCGATGTCGTTGGCGTCGGTGACCGGCGTGATCCGGTCGACCATGCTGTTCGGGAAGCTGACGTTGGCCGAGATCCAATCGACGAGTGTCGCGCCGCCCACGCGGGCTGCAGCTCCCAGCGTCGCCGTGCGGGTGACCATCCCGTTGCCGAGGATGTTGTCGCAACTCAACACGGTGAGCGAACCGGCATCGCTCCTGCGGCGTGCATCGAGCGCATGGGCGATGAGGTCGAACGTGGAACCCGGAGGGCATCGATCTTCGCTGAACGCACCGGTGCGGTCGTCGACTGGATATCCCCCTTCCGTGATCGTGAGCGACAGGATCTCGGTGTCGGCGGAGCTCACCAGTGCAGCGAGTGGCGCCGGGTCGCCGGCGCTCATGACGAAGTCGACGATGCTGCCCATCACCGAGACCTCGACGTCGTCGGCGCCGCGCGAGATCAACGTGTAGAGGCCGTGTTGGGACTCGAGCACGTCGGCCATCGGGCGATCGCTGTCGAGGACGCCGACCCCGACGATCGCCCAGTCGCGGACACCGGCTTCGCAGAGTTCGTGGACGTACGTCGCGAGGTGGGCTCGATGGAAGCCGCCAACGCCGATGTGCACGATGCTCCGGCGCAGCGAAGTGCGCTCGTACTGCGGTGTGCTCACGTCGACGGGCGCGCCAGCCGCCACGGCGGGCAGCGAGTGGGGTCCAGGTGACGTGAGCACGGCGTGCACAGTAGAACAACATGAACCCACATGTCGAGTGCATGATTTTACGCTGAGTTCGCACGATCTTCAGGAAAACCCACATTCGCGCTTGCGGAACCACATGAAACCAACTAGAAATCGGTGCACTCGGTGTTCGACGATGTGTCGGGCGCCACGACGAAGGGGGACCACATGGTCACGAACAACCGCCACCGCCGCCCGCGGTGGACCAGCGCAGTCGGAGCCGCGACGGCTCTGGCACTCGTCGCAGGAGCCTGCGGCAGCGATGACGACGCAGCTGAGGACGACGCTCCCGCCGAGGCCGAAGACACCGCCTCCGACGACGAGTCCGACGAGGCAATGGAAGAGGAGTCCGACGAGGCTCCGGCCGACGGCGGCACGATCAACGTCGCCATCGTGGGCAACCCGCAGATGGAAGACATCATCAGCCTCACACCCGACTTCTTCACCGCCGACAGCGGCATCGCCGTCGAGTACACGGTGCTCGAAGAGCAGACGCTGCGCGAGATCGTGACTCGCGAAGCCGGCTCCGAAGGCGACACGTTCGACGTCGTGATGATCGGTGCCTACGAGGCCCCGCAGTTCGGTGACAACGGTTGGGTCCTGAACCTCAACGACTTCGCCGATGGCGACGCCGACTACAACACGGCCGACATCCTGCCGACCATGCTCAGCGCACTCTCGGTCGACGGCAGCCAGTACGCCTCGCCGTTCTACGCCGAGTCGTCGTTCGTGATGTACCGCGAGGATCTCCTCGAAGCAGCGGGCCAGACCATGCCCGCCGCCCCGACGTGGCAGGAAGTCGACGCGATCGCTCGTGCGGTCGACTCCGACGAGACTGCCGGCATCTGCCTGCGCGGCAAGCCTGGCTGGGGTGACCTCGGCGCCTCGTTCACCACGGTGCTCAACACCTTCGGTGGCACCTGGTGGGAGGCCAATGAAGACGGCTCCATCGGTGCTGCACAGGTCGACCAGCCCGAGTTCCGTGAGGCGCTCGAGTTCTACGTCGATCTCGTTCAGTCCGCTGGCCAGGACGATGCGGCCAACGCCAGCTTCGGTGAGTGCCTGGCGCTCTACCAGGACGGCGGCGTCGCGATGTGGTACGACGCCACGGTCGCTTCGGGCATCCTCGAGGCCGACGACTCCCCGGTGCAGGGCCTGAACAACTTCGCTCTCGCCCCGGTCGTCGAGACCGAGGGTTCGGGCTGGTTCTGGTCCTGGGCACTCGCGATCCCGCAGAACTCGCCGGATCCCGACGCGGCGTGGGAGTACATCTCCTGGGCAACCGGTCCCGACTACCTCGTCACCGCCGGTGAGGAGCTCGGTTGGGCGCAGACGCCTCCCGGAACTCGTCAGTCGCTCTACGACAACACGAACTACCAGGAGGCTTCGGCATCCTTCGGTCAGCAGTCGCTCGACGCGATCCTGAACGCCAACCCGGATGACCCGGGCACGACGCCTCGACCCGGCCTCCCCGGCGTCCAGTACGTCGGTGTTCCGGAGTTCCAGGACGTGGGCACGCGCTGCACCGAGCTCTTCTCGGCCGTGATCGCCGATGCACTCAGCATCGACGACGCACTCGAGCAGTGCCAGGCAATCGCCTCCGAGGCGAGCGCCTGATCCATCGGGATCGAAGGCAATACTCCGTGAGTCGCTGACGACCGGAGTCTGGACACGGCGAACCCGGCTCGAATTCCCCCGGGCCGGGTTCGTCTGTTCCGGGCGCTCGAGCGCCCGATCTCGCGTCCGTCTCGCAACGGATGGACGCTGCGAACACTGCCGTCGGGGGACGGCGAACCAGCTCGACTGGCGGACATGACCAACGAAGGGGTGAATCGAACATGACCGACGTCGCACACGACAGCGCAACCGATCCTGGGATCGAAACCAGCCAGGCCGCGCTACAACGCAGTGAAGCGGTGAAGTCGCTCGAGCGCCGCGAGGGCTGGAAGCGCCGAATTCCGCTCCTGCCGGCACTGCTCTTCACGATCGTCGTGACGCAGGTGCCGTTTCTCTTCGCGCTGTACTACAGCTTCACCGACTTCAACCTCTTCGGTGAGGAGCGGAGCTTCATCGGTTTCGAGAACTACGGCGACCTGTTCGGCGACATGTTCTTCCGTGACGCCGCGTGGGTGTCGATCCAGATCACCGTCCTCTCGGTGCTGCTGTCCTTGGCCGTCGGAACCGGGCTCGCCATGCTCCTCGACCGGAAGTTCTTCGGCCAGGGCTTCGTGCGAACGCTGCTCATCACGCCGTTCCTCGTGATGCCGGTGGTCGCCAGCTTCGTCTGGAAGAACCAGATGCTCAGCGCGACCTTCGGCGTCGTGAACTGGGTGATCGAACTGTTCGGTTTCGAAGGAACGCCCTTCGCTACCCGTTTCCCCCTCTATTCGGTGATCCTCGTGCTGGTCTGGCAGTGGAGCCCGTTCATGATGCTGATCGTGCTGGCCGGCCTCCAGGGCCAGGACACATCGGTGCTCGAAGCCGCGAAGGTCGACGGCGCCACGAACTGGGGCATCTTTCGCCAGATCACCTTTCCGCAACTCCGTCCGTTCCTCGAGCTCGGGACGTTGCTCGGCGCGATCTATCTCGTGCAGGTCTACGACCACATCGAGGTGATCACCGGCGGGTCACCACTTGCGAAGAACCTGCCGTTCTTCATCGCGCAGCGCACACAGATCGGGTTCGACTTCGGGCGAGGTTCCGCCGAAGCGATGATCGTCGTCATCGCATCGATCATCCTGGCCAACATCGGCCTCCGCGTTCTGTCCAACCTGTTCGAGGGAGACTGACATGGCTTCCAATACCGGAGCAGTGGTCGGCGAGAACCGAGGGGTCTCGCTCGCGCTCGGCGTCGTCACATGGGTCGTCGGGCTGCTCTTCTTCTTTCCGATCTTCTGGCTCGTGCTCAACGGGTTCAAGGACAACCTCGACGCGAGCACGAGCCCCAAGCTCTTCTTCTCGCCGACGCTCGACCGCTTCCGTGAACTCACCGAGGAGCAGGCGGGCGTCCTCAGTTTCCGCGAGGCGGCGACGAACTCGTTCTGGATCGTCCTCACCTCGACGGCGCTCGTCATGTTGCTCGCCATCCCTGCGGCGTACTCACTCGCGATTCGTCCGGTGAAGAAGTGGCGAGACGTCCTGTTCTTCTTCATCTCGACGAAGTTCCTGCCGATCGTCGGCGCACTCATGCCGCTCTACTTCATCGCACAGCAGGCGTCCTGGCGGATCGAGGTGCCCATCGTCGGTTGGGTGTGGGAGTACGACACGCTCCTGAACACCCGACTGCTGTTGGTCATCCTGTACACCGCCATGAACCTTCCGCTCGCGGTCTGGATGCTGCGCTCGTTCTTCGCCGAAGTGCCTCGCGAGCTGATCGAGGCAGCGCAGATGGACGGCACCAGCCTGCTCGGCCAGCTCCGAGAAGTCGTGTTGCCGATCGTCGCGCCGGGGGTCGCTGCCACGGCGCTGCTGTGTGTGATCTTCGGTTGGAACGAGTTCTTCCTTGCCGTGCAGCTCAACCCGCAGGACGCGTCGACCTTGCCGCAGTGGGTTGCTTCCCAGGAGAGCAGTCGCGGCAACTTCATCGCATCGCTGTCGGCTGCATCGGTGCTCGCGACGCTGCCGGTGGTGCTGGCAGGTTGGGTCGCGCAGAAGCGAATGATCCGCGGCCTGGCGATGGGAGCCATCAAGTGAGCGCTCCACCGGTCCACCACGACTCCCTCTTGCCCGTGAACGAATTGAAAGGCCGAACCGATGGCTGAAGTGAAGTACGAAGCGGCGAGCCGGATCTACCCCGGCAGTGACACCCCTGCGGTGAACAAGTTGAACCTCGACATCGCCGACGGTGAGCTCCTCGTGCTCGTCGGTCCGTCGGGTTCGGGCAAGTCCACCGCGCTGCGGATGCTCGCCGGGCTCGAATACGTCGATCAGGGCAGCATCTTCATCAACGATGTCGACGTCACCCTGAAGCCGCCGCAGGACCGCGACATCGCCATGGTCTTCCAGAATTACGCGCTGTATCCGAACATGACCGTGGGCGACAACATGGGGTTCGCACTCAAGCAAGCCGGGGTCGCCAAAGATGAGCGGCGCCGACAGGTCGAGGAGGCCGCGCGGATCCTCGACCTCACGCCCTACCTCGACCGCAAGCCGAAGAATCTGTCGGGCGGTCAGCGCCAGCGTGTGGCGATGGGCCGGGCGATCGTCCGCTCACCTCAGGTGTTCCTGATGGACGAGCCGTTGTCGAACCTCGATGCCAAGCTGCGCGTGCAGACTCGCACCGAGCTCGCCGACCTTCAGGCGAGACTCGGCACCACGATGGTGTACGTCACCCACGACCAGGTCGAAGCAATGACCATGGGTCACCGTGTCGCTGTCCTCAAAGACGGAGAACTCCAGCAGGTGGCGTCACCTCGGGAGCTGTACCGGCATCCGGCGAACCGGTTCGTCGCGGGCTTCATCGGTTCACCGGCGATGAACCTCGTCGATGTCGAGCGCGTCGACGGTCGCCTTTCGATCGCGGGCAGCGAGGTCCCGCTGGACGATGCGATGTCTGCCGCTGTCTCGCAGGTGAGCGGAAATCACTTCGCCGTCGGCGTTCGGCCGGAACATCTCGCGATCACCGACACCGGCATGTTCGGTGAGGTCGTGGTCGTCGAGGCCCTGGGCTCGGAGTCGTTCCTCCACGTCAAGGTCGAGCATCAAGGCGCCGAGGACCTGCTCGTCGTGCGCGCCGACGGTGACACCGAACTCGACCGCGGCGACACGATCGCGCTCACGATCACCGGAACGGTCCACGTGTTCGGGCCCGACGGAGAACGTCTCGGCGACTGACTGTCGCTCCCGCGCGACCGATCGACCACACTGATTCGATGATCGTCAGCTGCGGAGAAGCGCTCATCGACATGGTGCCGAACCCTGTACCGGGTGGTGGTCCGATGAACGTCGCGATCGCGGCGGCTCGGCTCGGTGCGCCGGCGGCATTCGCCGGTTCGCTGTCGAGCGATGACCATGGGCGGCTGTTGCGCCGCCATCTCGTCGACAACGGGGTGGACGTGCGGTTCGTGACCGAAGTCGACGCGCCCACCGCGCTGGCGTTCGTCGAACACGACCCGGTGCTGCGGTTCCGGTTCGAGGGAGACGACACCGCCGACACCCACTACCGACCCGAAGCGGAGCAGGACCCCTCGCTCGGTCTGGTCGATGACCGTCATCACATCCTGCACGGCGGCACGCTCGGCATGTTTCGGGGCACCCCCGCCGACACGTTGGCGGGACTCGCCGGAACGGGCCGTGACGCAGGCGGCATCGTGTCGCTCGACGTGAACATCCGTCCGCAGATCATCGATGACCCCGATCGATGGCACCACTACCACGGACGCTGGTTGGCCCACACGGACCTCTACAAAGGCTCTGACGAGGATCTCGACTGGATCTGGCCGGGTCGGGCGCCGGAGTCGGTCGCGGAGGAACTGTTGGCAGAGGGGCACGTGTCCGCCGTCATCGTGACTCGAGGCGGCGACGGCCTCACGGTCATCACCGAGAACGGTGAGGCGGCGGCGGCGCCGTCACCGGTCGACGTGGTCGACACCGTCGGCGCCGGCGACACGATCGTCGGCGCGATGCTCACACAGATCCACGAAGACTTCGTCGTCGCCTGGGATCGCGGTCAGCTGCCTGCGAGCTGGCATCTCGATCAGGTCGCGCTCGCGGACTGGCAGCGGATCGCCGAGAATGCCGTCGCGGCTGCGGCGGTCACGGTCAGCCGGGCGGGTGCCGACGTTCCGCACCGCCACGACGTCTCGTGGTGACCGTGTCCACGTCTCGGTGCGGCGTCGATCTCCGCCGAAGGTCGTACTCGGCCTCCGGTCGGCTCACTGGCTTCGAGAGCCAGGCGGGTCAGACGATGCCGGCTGGCGAGGGATTGACGCCATCGACGATCTGACGAGCTCGGGCAGTGATCGCCGCCTTGGTCTCGGGATGCGTGAGGATCCAGAACTTGTTGTCGACCACGGCGTCGTGGACGGCGTCCGCAACGACGTCGGTGGGAATACCCGACGCAACGAGCTGCTCGATCGCCGACTGCGTGTCGCTCGATTCGGCCTCGGTGCCCGGCATGTCGTGCGCGGCACGGATCTCATCGGGCAGGTTCCGATCGCTCGTGGCGATCTTCGTCTGCACGAAGGCAGGGCACAGCACCGACACACCGACCTTCGTCGCCGAGATCTGCATCTCCTGGCTGAGCGTCTCCGACAGTGCGACGACGCCGTACTTCGCGATGCTGTAGGCGCCCATCATCGGTGCCGAGACGTGTCCGGCCATCGATGCCGTGTTGACGACGTGGCACTCCTCGCCGTGTTCGATCATCGCGGGGAGGAAAACCTTGCAGCCATAGATCACGCCCCACAGATCGATGTCGATCGTCCACTTCCACAAGTCAAGATTGTCCGGATCGGCGACGGGCCCACCAGCGCCCACGCCTGCGTTGTTGCAGAGGACGTGCACGTTGCCGAAGCGCTCCCGAGCGAAGGTCTCGAAGGCACGGATGCCATCGAGGTCGGTCACGTCGAGCACCATCGACGCGACCTCGAAGCCCGCCGCGGACAGCTCGGAGGTGGCTGCATCGAGCGCATCGGCTTCGATGTCGCCGAGCACGAGGTTCATGCCGGCAGCTCCGAACCGGTGCGCGAGCGCGAGCCCGATGCCGCTTGCTCCACCCGTGATGACCGCCGTCTGACCGCTGAGTTCCTGCATCGCTCGATCATGACTCAGTTCATCGCGAACTGACGGATCGGGTCGCGGGCGCCCGGCACTGCTGTGAGTCGCGAACGATCTCGACCAGCTCGGTCGCCTCCAGCTGCGACGGCGGTCTCCGCGCGGGTTGCACCCGTCTCTGCCCTGGCTGACAAGCTGCGCACATGAGCGAAGCTGTCCAGGACCCGACCCGTGGCGAAGCGAGGGTCCACGTCGAGGCATCGCCTGACGACGTGTACGCCTTGCTGACCGATCTGGAACGGCTGCCCGTGCTGAGCCCAGAGAACGTGCGCTGCGAATGGTTGGCGCCCTCGTCTGCGATGGAGGTCGGCGCCCGATTCCGTGGGCACAACAAGGCTGGCGACTACGAATGGCACGCCGACTGCGAGGTGACCGTGCTCGAACCGGGCCGCTCGTTCGCCTACGAGGTCCCGCCGAACTTCGAGTACGCCACGACATGGCGATACGACATCGAACCCGACGCAGGTGGACCCGGCTGCACCGTCACCGAGACGTTCCACGCGCCGCTGCTCGAGCAACCCGAGATCTATCCCGGACGGATCGAAGGGCGGCGGGACAACCTCGAGCGGGCGTGTGGCATCACGATGGCGAATCTCGCCGCAGCATTCGCCATCGACTGATCAGCGCCGACACAACCAGATCGTGCTCGCCAGCGGTATGGCATGGCGCTCGCAGGTTGCCTCACCCAAGTAGCCGCCAGCACGCAGCACGGTCACGTCGAACCCTGGTCGAGCGAGTCGGTCGGTGAAGTCGTCGCCGTACAGGCGAACGTGCTCGGAGAGTCCGAATCGCTTCGTGCGCTCCTCGGCGGAGGCGTCTGGGTCCTCGTCGGTTGGACCCCCGCCCGATACGGGCACTGGACGAAGGCGTGGCCGCCTGGGGCGACGACCCGGTGCATTTCGCGGTTCGCGGCCGCGTCTTCGGGAATGTGTTCGAGCACGTGGAACGAGACCGCTGCGCCGATCGACTCGTCGCGAAATGGCAGGTGCAGTGCATCGCCGACGAGCTCCACGTTGCGATGCAACGCGATGTCCAGGCTGAGGTAGCGGTCACCGATGCGCTCGACCAGGTAGTGACGGTGCGAGCGCCGACTGTCAGTTGCGCAGCGCTTTGAGTGCGACCACGGGCGCGACGTCGTCAGGCCGTTCGTCGACACGCCACGTGACCAGCCATCGCAGGAAGAGGTCTGCGGGAAGCGGGCGGGAGATCCCGAAGCCCTGGCCGAGGTGACAACCGAGCAGCCGGAGTCGTTCACTGACGCGCTCGCTCTCGATCCCTTCGGCCACGACCGTCAGGCCCAGGTTGCGGCCCAGATCGATGGTCGACTTGACGATGACCTCGTCTTGTTCGTCGAGGAGCAGGTTGCCCACGAAGCTGCGGTCGATCTTGAGCTCGGTGACCGGGAGTTGACGCAGGTAGCTGAGCGACGAGAAGCCGGTGCCGAAGTCGTCGAGCGCAAGCGCCACACCGAGCTGGTCGAGCTCGTTGATCGTGGACATCACTCGCGGTGTCTCCACCATCAGCGACGACTCGGTGATCTCGAGCGTGAGGTGGTGCGGGTGGAGGCCGTGCCGCTCGAGATGGCGCGCGATGCGGTCGACGAGCAGTTCGTCGAGCAGGTCGAGCGTCGACAGGTTCACCGCGACGCTGAGCTCGTG